>NZ_VIVR01000001.1:5752371-6055127 GCF_007828955.1 Kitasatospora atroaurantiaca
TCGGCAGGAGGTCCGCCGCCCCGGACGGACCTCCCCCGGTGGCAGGGTGCCCGTGCGGAGAGTGGACTGGGAGCGCACACCGATCCGCCTGCCACCAGCACACCGGGGAGCGCTCATGCGTTGGGGAACCGCCGCCGCAGTGGCGGCCGCCGCCGTAGGGGCCGGAGCGGCGGCGCTGCTGCTCGGCCGCAAGGTGTCCGACCGGGTGGTTCGCCCGAGCGTCACCGGACCGGGGGCCGCGACCCTGAGGGTGCACGATCTGAGCCCCGGCCGGGTCGCGCTCACCCGGGCCCCGGAGACCGTCCGCCCCGGCCGGTACGCGCTGGAGTGGCGGGGCGGAGGGCATGCGGTGGTCGGCGAGGTCCTGCGCACCGACGTCCAGACCGTCACCCGCCGCCTGGAGCGGGTGGACGGCGGCACGCTGGACCTCGCCACCGAGGTGAAGGTGACCCCGTGGGTGTACCGGGGAGACCCCGGGTCCGCCCTGGGCCTGGAGTACGGCGAAGCGGTGGTCAACGGCGAGCTCGGCCCGCTCCCGGCCTGGTACGTGCCCGGTGTGCGCGGCACCTGGGTCATCCTCGTCCACGGCCCCGGCGCCGACCGGACGCAGGCGCTGCCGGTACTTCCCCTGCTGCACTCGCTGCGGCTCCACAGCCTCACCATCACCTACCGGGGCGACCGCGGAGCGCCGGAGTCGCCGGACGGCCTCGGTCACTTCGGCGAGACGGAGTGGCGGGACGTCGAGGCGGCCGTCCGGTTCGCCCTCGAGAACGGCGCCGGCCAGGTGATCCTGTACGGCTGGTCGCTCGGCGCCACCATGGGGCTGCAGGCGGCCGCCCGATCCTCCTGGCGCGAGTCGGTCAGCGGGCTGGTGCTGGACTCCCCGGTGCTCGACTGGCCCGCCACGGTGCGGCGGGAGAGCGTCAGGGCGGGTGTCCCGGCCCCGCTGGCCGAACTCGGTGCACTGGCGGCCCAGGGCCGCACCAAGGTCGACCTGGCCGGCTTCGCCCGCCTCGCCCGGGGCACGGACCTCCACGTACCGGCGCTGCTGCTGCACAGCCCGACCGACGGCATCGCGCCGTGGAAGGCGGCCGAACGCCTCGCGGACCTCCGGTACGACCTGGTGAGCCTGCACCCCGTGCCGGACGCCGAGCACGCCGCGCTGTGGAACGCCGACCCGGACGGCTATGCGGAGACCCTGCGGCGCTGGCTGACCCCGCTGCTCTGAGGCGGACCGCGCCAGGAGCGCCGCCGGGCCGATGGTTCGCCTGGCTATCTTGTCGCGTACGCGTCATAGATTGGGGGCCTTCGCAGGCCCGGTTTGCGGGCTGTTGCCCGATCTCTGCCCACCCCGGGCACCGGGCGCCGAAAGACGCGCCGAAGCCGATGTGACAGAAGGCCCGTGCACGGGGAAGACTGCACGGCGTGACGTCTCGGAACCCGCGCGACCGTGATGCCCCGCTCCCGCCGACGATCGGTACCGGTGCGACGGTGACCCGTCTGCCCGGTGCGGCCCGCCGCGCCGACGGCGCGCTCCCGGGCAACCCCGCCGCACCCCGCCGCCGTACCCCGGCACCCAAGCCCGGCCGCGGGCGCGTGCCCGTGCCCGACGGCTTCCCCGCGCCCGCCGAGCTCGCCCCGCTGGCCCGCCGGATGCTCGCCGACGCCGTCCGCATCGCCCGCTGGGCCGGCGAGCTGGAGCAGGTCGACAAGCGCGGCGAGCTGCTCCCCGAGGACGCCCGCGCCGCCGGCCGCGCCCTTGCGATGACCGTCGGCGCCGCCGCCAAGGCCTGGGGCCAGGCGCTGCTCGTCGGCCTGGTGGAGGCCCGCGAGGGCGGCGCCGCGCCCGGCTGGCGGCTGCACGCCTGGGAGCACGACGACGAGGCCGTCGTCCGCGGCTGGTCCGCGCTCTTCGACGCCTGGACGCTGGTCGCCCCCGTCCCGCCCGCCGCGATGCGCGGGATCTTCGCCGTGCTGGCCGGGCAGGCCGTCGACCAGGCCCCGCAGCTGCTGTCCTTCCTCCACCTGGTGGACGGCCCGGTCGCCGACAGCGAACTGCTGGAACTCCTCCGCCGCGGCCTCGACGAGCGCCGCCACGGGGTGGGTACCGGGACCGTCTCGCTCTCGCCCGTGCCGCACGCCGCCTCCGCGGTCTCCGCCGTCCGCGGCACCTGCCGCGAGCCGCAGATCGACACCCCGCACGCGCCCTCCGACGTCGCCGCCGTCCTGGACTGGATGCTGGACGGGCTGACCGCCGTCGGCGCCGTCATCCGCAAGGACGAGGCCGCCGAGCTCTCCCCGCTCGGGCACTGGGCCGTGCGCGCCAAGCTCGAGGAGATCTGCACCGTCGCCCAGACCGCGGCCGGGCACATCGAGCAGAGCGCCCTGGAGCTGCTGGACGCCTGCGCCAACTACTCGCCGGGCCCCGCCCGCGCCGAGTACCGGGCCTGGGTCGCCGCCCGCCCGGTCGACCGGGCCGTCGCCGAGCTGCTCGACGCCGCCCGGGGCGAGGACGCCCTGCTGCGGGGCCTCGCCTTCGAAGCGCTGAGAGTCGCCGGGGGCACCGCCGAGCAGGCCGTCCGGGCGGCCGTGGACGAGGCCGTGCTGCGCCCGTACGCGCTGCTGTGGCTGGCCGAGCAGTCGGACGAGGTCGGCGTCGCCCCGGCGGACGTGCTGACCGCTGAGGACGCGGCGTGGCTGTGGGTGGACACCGCTGCGGCCGTGCTGGACCACGGGGAGACCGAGCTGCTGGTCGGGCATGTCGAGGGGGCGTCGGCGGGGGAGCCGGTGCGGCTGTTCAACCGGGCGCGGCAGTCCGGGCATCCGCGGGCGGCCTCGGTGCTCACCGCCGTCGCCGGCGTGCACCCGGACCCGGCGGTGGCCAGGGCGGCCCGCCGCTCCGCCTTCAGCGTCCACCGCGGCGGCGCGTAGGGCTCAGGGCGAGCCCTTTCAGGGGCGCGGGGAACTGCGCGAAACCGGAAGACTCCGGAGCCGCACCGAACCGTCCGAGAACCCGTTGCACCGCCCTGCCCGGCAGGGTCGCGACGGGCTGCCACGCCGTCGAGCCCGGCCGACCGTGGCTGCCCTGCCGTTTCGCGCAGTTCCCCGCGCCCCTGGTGGTTGCCCCGGCCTCGTTGGTTACCCGCCCTGGTGGCCGGGCCGACCTGGCAAGGTACCCGCATGCCGAGGGGGCCCGGATCCTGGTGGATCCGGGCCCCCTCGGAGGTGGTTCAGCAGCCGCGGGACTCCGCGCGGCGGGCACGGACGTCGCCGACCTTCTGCCCCACCTTGCGGCGGATGACCAGCAGCGGCGCCATCGCAGCCAGCGTGATCTGGGCGATCGCCCCGATGTGCATCAGGGTGTCACCGCCCGGCAGGCCGGCGGCCCAGGCCGCCAGGCAGCCGATGCTGACCACGATCCAGCAGAGCGTCGCCGTGGCCAGCAGGCCCTGTGGCTTCGGGTACTCGATCCGGCTGACCATCAGGTACGCCACGCCGAGGATCATCAGCAGGCCGGGCACCAGCGGCGGGTCCAGCAGCACGATGGCGATCACCGTCATCGCGCCCATCGGGCACGGCATGCCCTGGAAGATCCCCGGTCGCATCTTCACGGCCGAGAATCTCGCGAGTCGGAGCACCACCGCGAGCAGGACGGTCAGCGCGATGAACGCCGAGAGCTGCTGGTTGCTGTCCGGTGAGACGATGCCCCAGACCGCGACGAAGTAGGCCGGCGCGATACCGAAGCTGATCAGGTCGGCCAGGTTGTCGAGCTCGGCGCCCAGCGCGGAGGACCGCAGCTTGCGGGCCACCAGGCCGTCGAACAGGTCGCACATCGAGCCGATCAGCAGCAGCGTCACGGCGGTCGCCGCACTGTGCTTGTCCGGGGCGCTGGACTCCCCGGTGATGTGCGGCATCAGGACCCCGGTGGTGATCGAGTAGATCGCCAGGAAGCCGCAGACGGCGTTGCCCAGGGTCAGGAAGTCGGCGGTGGAGAGGTGCTGCGGCGAGCGGGGAGCACGGAGCTCGCGGTCGCGCGCCCAGCGGCGGCGGCGCAGGTCCGTCTCCTCGTCGTCGTCCAGGCCGACAAGCGTTTCAGGATCAGTCACGGTCAAGGCGCGTCACCCCGGCAGTGGTCTTCTGGCCGACCTCGACGCCGACCTCGACGCCGGCCGGCAGGTAGGTGTCGACCCGGGAACCGAAGCGGATCAGCCCGATCCGCTCGCCCTGCTCGACCTTGGTGCCGGCATCCACGTACGGCACGATGCGGCGGGCCACGGCCCCCGCGATCTGCACCATCTCGATGTCACCGATCTCGGTGTCGAAGTGCCACACGACGCGCTCGTTGCGGTCGCTGTCCTTGTTGAACGCCGGGACGTAGCCACCGGCGATGTGCTCGACGGACGTCACGGTACCGGGCAGCGGCGCGCGGTTGACGTGGACGTTGAGCGGGCTCATGAAGATCGCCACCCGGGTCCGGCCGTCCGGCCAGGCGTCGATGCTCTGCACCACACCGTCGGCGGGCGAGATGACCCTGCCGGTGCCGATCTCACGCTCGGGGTCGCGGAAGAACCACAGCATGCCGGCGCTCAGCGCACAGGCCGGTACCGCCGCGATGGCCCACTTGCCGCTCCGCCTGGTGAGGGCGGTGGTGAGGGCGGCGGTGGCCAGGGTGGGGACGAACCAGGGGGTGGCTCCGCGCGCGATGGTCACGCGGGGGCGCGAACCGGCCGCCGGGGCGGCGAATGCGTCGCCATCCGGAACGGAGGTGTGAGGGGACGGGCTGATGGGCATCGAAGACCTTAGTCGCGGGGGATCATGGCCGCTGGACGGGGGCCACCGCGGGGATCGAGTGAAATGGGGACGGCTGCTGTCCCGGTGGATGCTATCGGGACCAGGCGGTAGGTGGGCAAGCCGCCTGCTGGTTCAGGTGTCCTGTGCGGTGCCGATCTGTGCCTGCTATGTATACGACCGTAGCGCGGTGCCATCCGGTTCCCAAGGGGTCGGACGGCCCGCGTGACCCATGTCTCAATACGAACGCGGCTGACGGCGAGTCAAACCGGGGCGTGTGGATGTAGCCGTAGGGCGCGCACCAGGTGATGCGCGCCCTACGGCCTTCCCCGAGGCCGCTGTGCCGCCCCGTTCGGCTGACCAAGCCTGGGACTGACACGGCTCAGCGGCAGCCGAGGGACCCGACCCGCACGCCCGGCCCCTCGGCCTTCAAGTGGCTCTGTTACTCGGCCCTACTACTCGGCGAGTCGGTACTCCTCGAGGAGCCGGCGCCCCACGATCATCTTCTGAATCTCCGCCGTACCTTCACCGATCAGCAGCATCGGTGCCTCGCGGTAGAGGCGCTCGATCTCGTACTCCTTGGAGAAGCCGTAGCCGCCGTGGATGCGGAACGAGTCCTCCACGACCTCCTTGCAGTACTCGGATGCCAGGTACTTGGCCATGCCGGCCTCGAGGTCGTTGCGCTCGCCGCTGTCCTTCTTGCGGGCGGCCATCACCATCATCTGGTGCGCGGCCTCGACCTTGGTGGCCATCTCGGCCAGCTTGAACTGGATCGCCTGGTGCTCGGCGATCTTCTTGCCGAAGGTGGAGCGCTGCTGGGCGTAGGAGATGCCCAGCTCGAAGGCGCGGCGGGCGACACCGCAGCCGCGGGCGGCCACGTTGACCCGGCCGACCTCGACGCCGTCCATCATCTGGTAGAAGCCCTTACCGGGGACGCCACCGAGGATGCGGTTCGCAGGGATACGCACGTCCTGGAGCACCAGTTCGGTGGTGTCGACGCCCTTGTACCCCATCTTCTCGATCTTCCCGGGCACGGTCAGACCGGGCACGGTCGGGTTCGGCCCGAAGCCGGGCGTCTTCTCGATCAGGAAGGTGGTCATGTTGCGGTACGGCGTGTTGCCGCCCTCGTCCGTCTTGCAGAGGACCGCGACGAGGGTGGAGGTGCCGCCGTTGGTCAGCCACATCTTCTGGCCGTTGAGGACGTAGAAGTCGCCGTCCTTGACGCCCTTGGTGGAGATCGCCGCGACGTCGGAGCCGAGGCCCGGCTCGGACATCGAGAAGGCGCCGCGGATCTCGCCGGCCGCCATCCGGGGCAGGAAGTACTCCTTCTGCTCCTGGGTGCCGTGCGCGTTGATCATGTGGGCGACGATGAAGTGCGTGTTGACGATGCCGGAGACCGACATCCAGCCGCGGGCGATCTCCTCGACCACCAGCGCGTACGTCAGCAGGGACTCGCCGAGGCCGCCGAACTCCTCGGGGATGGTGAGGCCGAAGAGGCCCAGCTGCTTCATCCCCTCCACGATGGCGGTCGGGTACTCGTCCTTGTGCTCCAGCTCGGTCGCGACCGGGATGATCTCCTTGTCGACAAAGTCCCGCACGGTGGCGAGGATGTCCCGCTGGATCTCGGTGAGGCCGTCGGTCTGTGCGAGGCGTCCCATCGTGCGGCTCCAAATCAAGCAAAGAGGGTGGGGGATGGCGGGGGCTCCACGAAGCGTGACATCCGTGGAGCCCCCGTGACCGGAGGAGGAGCCGATGACGGCGGCCCCTCGGCCGGGGTCTTTCGGGGGAGGGCTCAGGAGAGAGGAGTGGGACGGCCGGGCTGCTCGCCGCCGCGCTCCTTGATGTACGTCTCGGTCGGCACCATCACCTTGCGGCGGAAGATGCAGACGACCGTGCCGTCCTGCTTGTAGCCCTTGGTCTCGACGTAGACGATGCCGCGGTCGTCCTTGGACTTGGACGGCCACTTGTCGAGCACCAGCGTCTCGCCGTAGATGGTGTCGCCGTGGAAGGTCGGCGCGATGTGCCGCAGCGACTCGATCTCCAGGTTGGCGATCGCCTTGCCGGAGACGTCCGGGACGGACATGCCGAGCAGAAGCGAGTAGATGTAGTTGCCCACCACGACGTTCTTACCGAAGTCGGTGGTGTTCTCCGCATAGTTGATGTCCATGTGGAGCGGGTGGTGGTTCATGGTGAGCAGACAGAAGAGGTGGTCGTCGTACTCGGTGACCGTCTTCCCGGGCCAGTGCTTGTAGACCGCGCCGACCTCGAACTCTTCATAGGTGCGTCCGAACTGCATCTGGATCACGCCTCCGGGATCTCGAACTTGGTGGTGCGCTCCATGCCCGCGGCGCGGCCCTTGCCCGCGATGACCAGTGCCATCTTGCGGCTGGCCTCGTCGATCATCTCGTCGCCGAGCATCGCGGAGCCCTTCTTGCCACCGGCCTCCGAGGTGCACCAGTCGTAGGCGTCCAGGATCAGCTCGGCGTGGTCGTAGTCCTCCTGCGAGGGCGAGAAGATCTCGTTCGCGGCGGCGACCTGGTCCGGGTGGAGGACCCACTTGCCGTCGAAGCCCAGGGCGGCGGCGCGGCCGGCCACCTCGCGGTAGCCCTCCTGGTTGCGGATCTGCAGGTAGGGGCCGTCGATGGCCTGCAGGTCGTGCATGCGGGCGGCCATCAGGATGCGCATCAGGATGTAGTGGTAGGCGTCCGCCGGGTAGCCGGGGGGCTGCTGGCCGACCACCAGGGTCTTCATGTTGATCGAGGCCATGAAGTCGGCCGGGCCGAAGATGATGGTCTCCAGGCGCGGCGAGGCGGCGGCGATCTCGTCGACGTTCACCAGGCCCTTGGCGTTCTCGATCTGCGCCTCGATGCCGATCTTGCCGACCTCGAAGCCCATGGTCTTCTCGATCTGGGTCAGCAGCAGGTCGAGCGCCTTGACCTGGGTGGCGTCCTGGACCTTGGGCAGCATGATGCAGTCCAGGTTCGGGCCGGCGCCCTCGACGACCGTGATCACGTCGCGGTACGTCCAGTGGGTGGTCCAGTCGTTGACCCGGACGACCTTGGTCTTCTTGCCCCAGTCGCCGTTGTTCAGGGCGTCCACGATGTTGTGGCGGGCGCTCTCCTTGACCAGGGGGGCGCAGGCGTCCTCCAGGTCGAGGAAGACCTGGTCGGCGGGCAGGCCCTGCGCCTTCTCCAGGAATCGCGGGTTGCTGCCGGGTACGGCCAGGCAGGAACGGCGGGGGCGGAGCCGGTTGACGGAGGTCATGAGGTGGTTCGTTCCTTCCGGGTCAGCTGGTCGCGGTGGTGGGGGCCGCGGCCCAAGGCTGGAGCCTGTTGGCGAGCCGGATCTCGTCCACGATCCGGCCGATGATGGTGGTGATGCCGAAGTCCTTCGGGGTGAAGACGGCGGCGACTCCGGCGGCCTTGAGGGCCTCGCCGTCCGCTGCCGGGATGATGCCACCAACGATCACTGGCACATCCTCCACCCCTGCTCGCCTCAGGCGGTGCAGGACGTCCGGCACCAGCTCGGGATGGGCGCCCGAGAGGATCGACAGGCCCACACAGTGCACGTCCTCCGCCACGGCGGCGGAGACGATCTGTTCGGGCGTCAGGCGGATGCCCTGGTAGACCACCTCGAACCCGGCGTCGCGGGCCCGGACGGCGATCTGCTCGGCGCCGTTGGAGTGCCCGTCCAGGCCGGGCTTGCCGACCAGCAGGCGCAGCTTGCCGGCCCCGAGCTCGGCGGCCGTGGCGGCCACCGCCTCACGGACGGCGGCGAGCTCGCCGCCCGGCTCGGCCGCCACCGCGACCGGGGCGCCACCGACGCCGGTGGGGGCGCGGTACTCGCCGAAGACGTCGCGCAGGGCGAAGGACCACTCCCCGGTGGTGACGCCGGCACGGGCGCAGGCGAGCGTGGCCGGCATCAGGTTGTCGGTGGTGAGAGCGGTCGCCTTGAGCTGCTCGAGGGCCACCTGGACGGCCGCCTCGTCACGCCCCTCGCGCCACGTGTGGAGGGCGCTCAGCACGGACTGCTCGGAGGCCGGGTCGACCACCATGATGGCGGTGTCGAGGTCGGCGGTGAGCGGGCTCTCCTCGGTGGTGTCGAAGCAGTTCACCCCGACGATCTTGTCCTCGCCGGACTCGATCCGCGCGCGGCGGGCCGCGTGGGACGACACCAGATTGGACTTGAGGTAGCCGGACTCGACGGCCGGGATGACCCCGCCCATCTCCAGCACCTTGGCGATCTCCGCCTCGGCACCGGCGAGCAGCTCGGCGGTCTTGGCCTCGATCACCTCGGAGCCGTTGAAGATGTCGCCGTACTCCAGCAGGTCGGACTCGTAGGCCAGCACCTGCTGGATCCGCAGCGACCACTGCTGGTCCCACGGGCGGGGCAGGCCGAGCGCCTCGTTCCACGCGGGGAGCTGGACGGCACGCGCGCGGGCGTCCTTGGAGAGCGTGACGGCGAGCATCTCCAGCACGATCCGCTGGACGTTGTTCTCCGGCTGCGCCTCGGTGAGGCCGAGCGAGTTGACCTGGACGCCGTAGCGGAAGCGGCGCTGCTTGGCGTCCTGGATGCCGTACCGCTCCAGGGTGACCTTCTCCCAGAGCTGGGCGAAGGCGCGCATCTTGCACATCTCCTCGACGAACCGGACGCCCGCGTTCACGAAGAAGGAGATCCGGGCGACCACCTCGCCCATCCGCTCGGCCGGCACCTGGCCGGAGTCGCGGACGGCGTCGAGGACGGAGATCGCGGTGCACATCGCGTACGCGATCTCCTGGACCGGGGTGGCCCCGGCCTCCTGCAGGTGGTAGCTGCAGATGTTGATCGGGTTCCACTTGGGGATGTTGCCGACCGTGTAGGCGATCATGTCGGTGATCAGGCGCACCGAGGGGCCGGGCGGGAAGACGTGCGTCCCGCGCGACAGGTACTCCTTGACGATGTCGTTCTGGGTGGTGCCGGTGAGCTTGGCGATGTCCGCGCCCTGCTCCTCGGCGACCACCTGGTAGAGCGCCAGCAGCCACATCGCGGTGGCGTTGATCGTCATCGAGGTGTTGGTCTGCTCGAGCGGGATGCCGTCGAACAGGGTGCGCATGTCCCCGACGTGACCCACCGGGACGCCGACCCGGCCGACCTCGCCGCGGGCGAGGATGTGGTCGGAGTCGTAACCCGTCTGGGTCGGCAGGTCGAAGGCCACCGAGAGCCCGGTCTGGCCCTTGGCGAGGTTCTTCCGGTACAGCGCGTTGGAGTCGCTGGCGGTCGAGTGGCCTGCATAGGTACGCATCAGCCAGGGACGGTCACGCTTCTGATCACTCATTAGATGTCCCGGAAGCGGTTGATCGCCGGCAGGTGCTTCTCTCGCAGCTCGGCATCGCGCACGCCCAGGCCCTCGGACGGGGCCAGACAGAGCACGCCGACCTTGCCCTGGTGCTTGTTGTGGTGCACGTCGAGCGCGGCCTGGCCGGTCTGGTCGAGGGAGTAGACCTTCGACAGGGTCGGGTGGATCTTGCCCTTGGAGACCAGGCGGTTGGCCTCCCACGCCTCGCGGTAGTTGGCGAAGTGCGAGCCGACGATCTTCTTCAGCGACATCCACAGGTAGCGGTTGTCGTACTGGTGCATGTAGCCCGAGGTCGAGGCACAGGTGACGATGGTGCCGCCCTTGCGGGTCACGTACACCGAGGCGCCGAAGGTCTCACGGCCCGGGTGCTCGAAGACGATGTCCACGTCCTCGCCGCCGGTCAGCTCGCGGATGCGGCCGCCGAGGCGCTTCCACTCGCGCGGGTCCTGGGTGTTCTCGTCCTTCCAGAACTTGTAGCCCTCGGCGCTGCGGTCGATGATCGCCTCGGCGCCCATCGCCCGGCAGATCTCGGCCTTCTGGTCGTTGGAGACCACGCAGATCGGGGTGGCGCCGCCGGCCAGCGCGTACTGGGTGGCGTACGAGCCGAGCCCGCCGCTGGCGCCCCAGATCAGCACGTTGTCGCCCTGCTTCATGCCCGCGCCGTTGCGCGAGACCAGCTGGCGGTACGCGGTGGAGTTGACCAGACCGGGGGAGGCGGCCTCCTCCCAGGTGAGGTGGGCCGGCTTGGGCATCAGCTGGTTGGTCTTGACGAGAGCAAGCTGGGCGAGGCCGCCGAAGTTGGTCTCGAAGCCCCAGATGCGCTGCTCGGGGTCCATCATCGTGTCGTTGTGGCCGTCGGAGCTCTCCAGCTCGACGGAGAGGCAGTGCGCGACGACCTCGTCGCCCGGCTTCCAGGCGTTGACGCCGGCGCCCGTCCTCAGCACCACGCCCGCCAGGTCGGAGCCGACGACGTGGTACGGCAGGTCGTGGCGCTTGGTGAGCGGCGACAGGCGGCCGTACCGCTCCAGGAAGCCGAAGGTCGAGACCGGCTCGAAGATCGAGCTCCACACGGTGTTGTAGTTCACTGCGCTGGCCATGACGGCGACCAGTGCCTCGCCCGGGCCGAGCTCGGGGAGCGCGACATCGTCGAGGTGAAGGGACTTGCGAGGGTCCTTGTCGCGGCTGTCGAGGCCGGCGAACATCTGCTCCTCGTCCTTGTGGAGCGTCACCGCCCGGTAGGACTCCGGCAGCTTGAGCGCGGCGAAATCCGCCGCGGTGCTGTCGGAGCTGAGGATCGCGTCGAGGATTTCCTTCATGGCTGCCTCCGAAGGCGTACCTGTGTGAGGGGCACAGGGCGTCTGGGGGAGCCGGGAGCGGACACCGGCTTCGCTGTCGGTCTGTGGGTGGGATTCGGTACTGCGACGGGTGGTGCTGCGACGGGTGGTGGTGTCGCGCCCGACACGGCGCGCCGAGGTGGGGAGCCGCGGCGCCGCGACTGGTGGGTAACAAGCTAGTGGCACCCTGTGCCACTCGTAAAGACACCGGGTGTCATCAATTAGTGTGAACCCGACTACTGTTCGACCGCTCGTCGAGCGGCATGTGAAAGGCCCGCCCCGCGACTGCGGGACGGGCCTTCATCGCTGCTCTGACCTGCTGAAACAGGCCGGTCTAGCTTGCTTTTGCCTCCGTCAGGGCGGCCCGGATCCGGTCCACCACGAGGTCCAGCGGGGCGTCGGTACGGGCCACTGTGATGAGTACCTCACCCCCCGGGCTGGCACTGAGTGCGCTCACGGCAGCCGCCTCGAACGACGACACGGTGTCACCACTGGCACCGGGTGCCACAAGCGCACCGCGTCGCCGCACACCGCTCGGAGCGGTCGCCCAGAACGTCCCGCGGATCACCTCGAAGGAGTGGTCCAGCTGAGCCTCCACGTCGCCGAGGCCGCCGGCCCGCAGCCAGCGCCGCAGCACGTGGTTGTGCGCCGCGACGACCGCCGCCGCCGAGACCTCGGCCAGCATCGAGTCGTCGTCCCCGCCGCGCTGCCAGCCCGGCGGGATCTCCTCGGCCGCGTCGAAGCGGCCCAGCAGGTACCGGGTGAACAGCCGCTCGTACCGGGACACCACCGCGATCTCGCGCTCGCGCAGCGCGGGCACCTGGCGGATCAGCTGGTACCTGGCCACCGAGACCCCGGGCGTGGAGGCGTACATCCGGAGCACCTCCTTGATGCCCCGGCAGACCACGTCCAGCGGGTGCTCGTCGGACTCGGCGCTCGCCAGCAGGTCGGCGACCCGGACCAGGGTGTCGTCGTGGTCGGGGAAGATCGCCTCCTCCTTCGACCGGAAGTACCGGAAGAAGGTCCGCCGGGCCACCCCGGCCTCGGCGGCGATCTGATCGACCGTCGTCTCCTCGTACCCCTGGGTGGCGAACAGCTCCATGGCGGCCTTGGCGAGGTCCTGGCGCATCTGCTGCCGCTGGGCGGCCGCCCGCCGGTTGCCCGCGCCCGCCTCGGTGGCCGGCCGTACGGCGTCCTGCTGCTCCGCGGATGACTGATCCCGATCCATGCCCGGAACCCTACTCGCACCGGGTGCCACGGTTGCCGCCTTTGGCCTGCGCACGGGTGCCACCGGGCCGGCCGGCGTCGGCCGGGGCCAGCGGGACGAGACCGCCGGAGGGGTCCAGGCCGGCCGCAGAGGGCCGCCCCGGGCGCCGGTTCCCGGCCCGCTTCTCGGGTCGCCCAGGGGAGGGCCGCCCATCGGCAGGCTGGTCATCGGCGTGCGTGGTCTCGGAAGCCACGGCCCGTCTTGCGGCCCAGGCAACCCGCCGCCACCAGGTGCTCCAGCAGCGGCGCGGCCGCCAGACCGGGCTCTCGGAACTCCTGGTGCAGCACCTGCTCGATGGTCAGCGACACGTCCAGGCCGACCACGTCGAGCAGCTCGAACGGGCCCATCGGGTAGCCGCAGCCGAGCTTCATCGCGGTGTCGATGTCGTCCACCGTGGCGTAGTGCTCCTGGAGCATCCGCACGGCGTCGTTGAGGTACGGGAAGAGCAGCGCGTTCACGATGAAGCCCGCCCGGTCGCCGCACTCCACGGCGTGCTTCTTGACCTTGCCGCACAGCTCCAGCGCGGTCGAGGTGACGTCCGTGGAGGTCAGCACGGTCGAGACGACCTCGACCAGCTTCATCGCCGGGGCCGGGTTGAAGAAGTGCATGCCGATCACGTCCTGCGGCCGCGAGGTCGCGGTCGCGCAGCTGATCACCGGCAGGCTGGAGGTGGTGGTGGCGAGCACCGCACCGGGCTTGCAGATCTTGTCCAGGGTCGCGAACAGCTCGCGCTTGACCGCGAGGTCCTCGGCCACCGCCTCGACCACCAGGTCGGCCTCGGCCAGGTCGGTGTACCGGCCGGTCGGGGTGACCAGGGCCAGCGCCGTGTCGCTCTGCTCCTGGGTGAGCCGGCCCTTCTCGACCGAGCGCGCCAGCGACTTGGCGAGCTGCGTCCTGGCGCGGTCGGCCTTGTCCTGGCTGCGGGCGGTGAGCAGCACCTGGTACCCCGCCTTGGCGAAGACCTCGGCGATGCCGGTGGCCATGGTGCCCGAGCCGCAGACGCCGATGCTGCGGATCTCACGGCCCGGCACGCGGGCCGCCGCCGTGCCGGCCGCCTCGGCGACCACCTTGGACGAGCCCGGGGCCTCGTACGTGTAGAAACCGCGCCCGGACTTACGGCCCAGCAGGCCGGCGGCGACCAGCTGGCCGAGGATCGGGGCGGGGGCGTGCAGGCGGTCCTTGGACTGCTCGTACATCGCCTCCAGCACGGTGCGCGCGGTGTCGACGCCGATCAGGTCGAGCAGGGCCAGCGGGCCCATCGGCAGGCCGCAGCCGAGCCGCATCGCGGCGTCGATGTCCTCGCGGGTCGCGTACTTGGACTCGAACATCGCCGCGGCCTGGTTGAGGTACGCGAACAGCAGGCCGTTGACCACGAAGCCGGCCCGGTCGCCGGCCGCGACCGGCTCCTTGCCCAGGTCGCGGGCGAAGGCGGCGGCGTCCTCGGCCACCTGAGGGGCAGTCAGCACCGTGCGGACCACCTCGACCAGCTTCATGGTGTGCACCGGGTTGAAGAAGTGCAGGCCCAGCACCCGCTCGGGGCGGGAGGTGGCGGCGGCGATCCGGGTCACCGAGAGCGCGGTGGTACCGGTCGCCAGCACCGTCTCCGGCGGGCAGATCCGGTCCAGCTCGGCGAAGATCTCGCGCTTGAGCTCCAGCTGCTCGGGGACCTCCTCGATCACCAGCTCGGCGGTCGCGGCGGCGTCCAGCTGGTCGCCGACCGAGATCAGGCCCAGCAGCGCGGTGCGCTCCTCGGCGGTGATCCGCTCGCGCTGCACGGCGTGCGCGGTGGCCTCCTCGATCCGGGCCAGGGCCCGGGCGGCGGTGTCGGCGTCGGCCTCGATGCCGATCACCCGGCGGCCGCTCTGCGCGATGGCGACGGCGATACCGGCACCCATGGTGCCGAGGCCGACCACGGCGACGGTGGGGAAGGGACGCTCCATTGTCCTGACTCCTTGTCATGGGCCCCGCGCCGCGCTCCCGTGCCGACCGGCCGGCTCGTCGTCGAGGGGCGGTACGTCGGTACGCGGGAGGAGGGTACGGCGGCGCGGGGGAGAAGTGATGACGGTTGCGGCACCGCGCGGCGGGCCGGTCCGCTCCGGCCGTGCTGCGGGTGTGCCGTGGTGCTCAGGCGCTCTGAGTGAAGTGAAGCGACGCTGACACGCTGCGATGAGAAGAGGAGAGCAAACACCCTGCCCTGCCGCGGAGACGTGCGATGGCACGGTCGTGCGGCGGCCCCGCTGGTGCGGCTCCCGAAGCCCAGCGGTGGTGCGTGCGGTCACTGTAGCGAAGTTACCGCCAAGTAGGAAGGGTGCGGACATGACGAAGCCCCCGCTTCCCGGGAAGCGGGGGCTTCGGTACCGCTCGGGTCAGTGCACCAGCACCGGGACGGCGTTGTCCTCGGTGGCGCCCTCGGCCACGGTGTGGCCGCCCTGGTGGCCGGTGTTGATCAGGATGCCGGCGATGGCGGAGGCCAGCACCAGGATCCCGAAGGACCACCAGATCGCGGTGGAGAAGCTGTGCACCATGGTCTGCGCCTGCGCCAGCTTCGGGGACGTCGGTCCGACCTGGTGCGCCTTCGCGTACGCCGTGGCGGCGCTGTTGGCGATGGTGGCCAGCAGGGCCGTGCCGATCGCGCCGCCGACCTGCTGCGAGGTGTTCACCATCGCGGAGGCGACACCGGCGTCGCGCGGCTGGACGCCGTGCGTGGCCAGGCTCATGGCCGGCATGAACGCGGTGCCCATGCCCAGGCCCATCAGGATCAGGCCGGGCAGGATCAGCGCGGGGTACGAGCTGTCGACCTTGATCTGGGTGAGGATCAGCAGGCCGGCCGAGGCGACCAGGAAGCCGGGCGCCATCAGGTAGCGCGGGGCGACCCGGGTCATCAGCCGGGCGCCGATCTGGGTCGAGCCCGTGATCATGCCCGCGACCATCGGCAGGAACGCCACGCCGGTGAGCACCGGGCTGTAGTCGAGCACCTTCTGCAGGTAGTACGTCAGGAAGAGGAAGAGCCCGAACATCCCGATCACGGCCATACCCAGCGACAGGTAGGCGCCGCCCCGGTTGCGGTCCAGGATCACCCGCAGCGGCAGCAGCGGGGCCTTGACCTTGCTCTCGACCAGGACGAACGCGGCCAGCAGCACCGCCGAGGCGACGAACAGGCCGAGGGTGATGCCGGACGTCCAGCCGTCCGTCTCGGCGCGGGTGAAGCCGTACACCAGGGAGACCAGGCCGGTGGTGACCAGCAGAACGCCGGGGATGTCGAGGCGGTTGCGGTTGCGGCCCTCGGCGGGCTCGCGGATCACCAGCACCGCACCGAGGGCGGCGACCACGGCGAACGGGATGTTGACGAAGAAGGTCCAGCGCCAGTTCAGGTACTCGGTGAGCAGGCCGCCCAGGATCAGACCGATGGCACCGCCACCGCCGGCGATCGCGCCGTAGATGCCGAACGCCTTGGCGCGCTCCTTGGCCTCGGTGAACATCACCGCGAGCAGCGAGAGCGCCGCCGGGGCGAGCAGTGCGCCGAACACGCCCTGCAGGGCCCGCGAGCCGAGCAGCATCGCGGTGTTCGCGGCGGCGCCGCCGAGCGCCGAGGCGGCGGCGAAGCCGACCAGGCCGACGATGAAGGTGCGCCGGCGTCCCCAGAGGTCCGCGATCCGGCCGCCGAAGAGCAGCAGGCCGCCGAAGGCGAGCGCGTAGGCGGTGATCACCCACTGGCGGTTGGCGTCGGAGATGCCGAGATCGGCCTGGGCGGAGGGGAGGGCGATGTTCACGACGGTCGCGTCGAGCACGACCATCAGCTGTGCGAGGCCGATGAAGATCAGGGCTTTCCAGCGCCGGGGATCCGGCTGCAGGGCGGTTTCAGACATGGGGGTACCCACTTACGTACGAGAGCGGTGCAGGGGTGCGAGGTCCGGGGGGGTTACGGGTCAGTGGTGACGCTTGAGGTCCTCCATGGCCGCGGCGCGACCGGGCAGCGGAGATCGGGCCGGCGCCTGCAGGCCGTCCAGGAACAGCTGCAGGTGGCGGTGGACGAACTGCTCGAGGTCCAGGCAGTCGGTGCCGGGAAGCGGGCGGGTCAGCTGGGTGACGGCGACCATGAAGTCACCGGGACCGACATCGGTACGGAGCCGGCCGGCCTGCTGGGCACGGACGATCAGCTCGGTGACCGTCCGCTCCAGCTCGACGCGGGTCTCCTCCAGCGTGGGGTCCGTCCTGTCGATGTGGTCGGAGAGCAGCGGACAGAGCGCGCCGATCCGCTCGTCGGCCGCGGCGTGCGCGAAGCGGCTGACGGCCTCGAACGGGTCGGGCTCCTCGGCCACGGCGACTGCGGCGTGGTCGAGCACGCGGGTCATCACCGAGAGCGTCACGTGGTGGATCAGCTCGCGGCGGTCCGCGAAGTTCCGGTACAGCGTCGCGTTGCCCACCCCGGCGCGGCGGGCGATCTCGTCGAGCGGCACGTCCGCGCCGTGCTCGACGAAGGCCTCGCGGGCGGCGGTGATGATCCGCGCCCGGTTACGGGAGGCGTCGGCCCTGAGCCGGGGCGCGGCCGGCTTGGCGTCGGTCATCGCGGCAACGGTCATGGGTCGGGCTCCCTTCGGGGTGTGTTCCGGGGACTGTCTCCCCGGATCTGCGAACACAGGGGTAAACGGGGAGCCGATCCCCGGATATTTCGGAAAGGTTTGTGACCTGCGCCACACCGGCAGATCCACCGGATGTCCCTCACGGTGTGGCAGACGGTTCTCACGCTGGGCGACCGGGCAGCATGAGGGCATGAGCACCACGCAACCCCGCGCGGAGCGCGCCTCGCAGGCCCGGCTCGCGGCCGCCCGGTTGGGCGCCGAGGGCGTCGACGGGGTGGTGCTCGGCTGGGTGGACAACGCCGGGATCACCCGGGCGAAGGCCGTTCCCGTGCGGCAGCTGGAGCACGCGGCCGAGTGGGGTGTCGGCGCCTCGCCCTGCTTCGACGTCTTCCTGGTCGACGATTCGATGACCAGCAGCCCGTTCAGCCACGGCCCCGACGGCGACCTCCGCCTCGTCCCCGACCTGTCCCGGCTGTCCCGGCTGGCCGCGCAGCCCGGCTGGGCGTGGGCGCCGGTCGACCGGTACGCCCAGGACGGTACGCCGCACCCAGGCTGCCAGCGCCGCTTCGCCCGCCGGATGGCCGAGGCGCTGGAGCGGCGCGGCCTCGCGGTGCGGGCCGGGATCGAGGTCGAGTGGGTCGTCACCGACGCGGCCGGCGCACCGCCCACCGACGGCCCGGCGTACGGGATGCACCGCGTCACCGATCTCTCGGACTATCTGCGCGACGTACTGCGGGCGCTCACCGAGCAGGAGTTGACCGTCCTTCAGATCCACCCCGAGTACGCCCCGGGGCAGTTCGAGGTGTCCCTCGCCGCCGAAGGGCCGGTCGAGGCCGCCGACACGGCGGTGCTCGTCCGGCACACCGTACGGGCGGTCTCGGTTCGCCACGGCCTGCGCGCCTCGTTCGCGCCGGCGATCTCGGCGGACGGCGTCGGCAGCGGCGCCCACCTGCACCTCAGCCTCTGGCGCGACGGCCAGAACCTGGGCGAGGGCGGCTCAGGACCGTACGGCCTCCGGTCGGAGGCCGAGAGCTTCCTCGCGGGCGTACTCGCCCAGCTGCCCGCGCTGCTCGCGCTCGGCGCACCGAGCGTGGCCAGCTACCTGCGCCTGGTGCCCTCGCGCTGGGCGGGCGCCTACCGCTGCTGGGGCCTGGAGAACCGGGAGGCCGCGCTGCGGCTGATCACCGGTTCGACCGGCGCGCAGGCCAACGCCGAGATCAAGTGCTTCGACGGCGCGGCCAACCCGTACCTGGCGGTCGGCGGGGTGCTCGCGGCCGGACTGGCCGGCCTCGACGCCGGTCACGGCCTGCCGGCCGAGGTGCACGGCGACCCTGCGGCCCTCGGCACGGTCGAGCGGCTGCCCACCGCCCTGCCGGAGGCCCTCGACGCGTACGAGAAGTCCGTGATGCTGCGCGAGGCGCTCGGCGCTCAGCTGTACGCGGCGGTGCTCGCGGTGCGGCGCGCGGAGGCCGAGCTCTTCGAGGGGCGCAGCGCCGAGGAGATCATCGCCGCGACCAGGTGGCGGTACTGACCATGCTGCTCACCGACCAGCACTGCCACAGCGTGGTCGTCGCCGACCTGGGCATGGACGCCTTCGCCTCCCTGCTCACCGAGTCGGACCGCCTGCCCGCGCCCGGCACCTCGCCCTTCGACAGCGCACTGGGCCTCGCCGTGCGCCGCTGGTGCCCGCCTGCCCTCGACCTGCCCGAGCACACCGGACCCGAGGAGTACCTGGCCCGCCGTGCGGAGCTCGGCCCGGTGGAGGCCACCCGTCGGCTGCTCGCGGAGGCCGGTCTGGCGCACTGCCTGGTGGACACCGGGCTGACCACGGCGATCGGCCGGCCGCTGCTTCCGCTGCCCGAGTTCGCCGCCGCCACGGGAGCCCAGGTCCGGGAGGTGGTACGGCTGGAGAGTGTCGCCACCGGGGTGGACTCGGATGCCCACGGCTGGCCCGACGCCGTCCGCGAGGCCCTGGACACGGCCTGCGCGGTGGCCGGCGCCGTCGCGGTGAAGTCCGTCCTCGCCTACCGGCACGGACTGGCCGTCCCGGCGGAGCGACCCGCCCGGACCGAGGTGGTCAAGGCGGCGGGCCGTTGGCTGAGCGGGCCCCGGGAGAGGCTGACCGACCCGGTGCTGCTGCACCATCTGCTGTGGACGGCCCTCGAGTCGGGCCTGCCGCTGCAACTCCACACCGGCTTCGGCGACCCGGATCTGCGGCTGCACCAGGCCGATCCCTCGCTGCTGGTCGACTTCATCCGCGCGGCCGAGCCCAGCGGCGTGCCGCTGGTGCTGCTGCACGGCTACCCGTACCACCGCCAGGCCGCCTGGCTGGCGCAGGCCTTCCCGCAGGTGTACGCGGACATCGGCCTGGCGGTGTCGTACACGGGTACGCGGGCGACGGCGGTGCTCGGCGAGGTGCTGGAGCTGGCGCCGTTCGGCAAGCTGCTGTTCTCCACCGACGCGTACGGCCTTCCCGAGCTCTTCCTGGTCGGCGCCGCCCAGTACCGGCACAGCCTGGACCGGCTGCTGGGGGCCTGGCAGGCGGACGGCGCCTGTTCGGCGGCGGACGCCGAGCGTCTGACCCGCCTGGTCTCGGCGGACAACGCCCGGCGCCTGTACCGGCTGTGACCTGCTACGGGCTGTGACCTGCTACCGGCTCTGACCTGCTACCGACTCGGACCGCGTGGGATCAGCCGATGGCCTTCAGGTGGTCGCGCACGCCGATGCCGTAGGCGGTCGGGGTGCCGTCGTAGTTGGTGATCAGGGACGGCCCGGAGCTGCAGTCCCAGGTGTTCCAGGTCCAGCCGAGGTAGGAGATCCTCTTGCCGTCCAGCCAGGACATCACCTGGTCGACGAAGCCGTGGCTGCAGGTGTTCTCGCCGATCTCACCGGCCATCAGCGGCACCTGGGCGGCGACGGGAGCGATGGTGGAGTTCCAGCAGGAGGCGTTGGCACAGGTGTTGAAGTTGTAGACGTGCCAGGCGGCGCCGAGGTTGCCGGTCGGGTCGGTGGGCTTGTAGGTGAGCCACTGGCTCAGGTCGTTGGAGTAGGCGATGCCGCCGAGCAGGATGACGTTCTTGGCGCCGGTCGCCCGGACGGTGTTGACCAGGGTCTGCATCCCGCTGACGGTGTAGGCGATACCGGGGCAGGCGCTGCCGCCGTCCCGCCAGCAGAGCCAGGCCTGGGTGGCGGAGGACTCGGAGCGGTCGGGGTAGGGCTCGTTGAACAGGTCGAAGACGACCGAGGTGCTGCCCTTGAAGGTGTCGGCGACGGAGGTCCAGAACGGTACCGCGTTGGCGCCAGGCATCGGCTTCTGGCAGGTCGCGTTGACGTCGGAGCAGCCGGCGGAGTTGCCGGTGTACTGGCCCCGGCTCCAGTGCATCTCGACGATCGGGGTGATGCCGTTGGCGCGCAGGGCGTCCACCCAGGTCGTGATCGCCGTACGGTAGTTGGTGCCTGCGTAGGCCGGGTTGACGTTGGACTGGCCGAGCCAGCAGTCCTCGTTGAGCGGGACGCGGACGGCGTTGACCTTCCAGCTCTTGATGGCGGCGATCGCGCTGCTGTCCACCGGGCCGTCGTAGAACCCGTAGCCCTGGACACACATGAACTCGGTGCCGGAGCGGTTGACGCCGTGCAGCGTCACCGCCGAACCGGCGGCGTTCACCAGGGAGTTGCCCGAGACGTGCAGCTCGGGTGCGGTGCCGGTGCCGCCCGTCGCGGTGGCGGTCGGCGTCGGCGTCGGAGTCGGAGTCGGCGTGGGCGTAGGTGTCGCGCCCGTGCAGGCCGCGCCGTTGACGGCGAACGATGTCGGTGCCGAATTGGCGCCGCTGTAGCTGAAGTTGGCGCCCGCGGTGACCGATCCGCCGGCCGCGATGGTGGCGTTCCAGCTGAGACTGGTGACGGTGACGTTTTTGCCCGACTGGCTCCAGGTGCCGTTCCAGCCACTGCCGGAGAGGGTCTGGTTACCGGTGTAGCCGTACGTGAGCGTCCAGCCGTTGAGCGCGGCCGTGCCCAGGTTGTTGATCTTCACGTTGGCGGTGAATCCGGTGCCCCAGTCGTTGGTGCTGTAGTCGACCGTGCAGGCGGTGGTCGCGGCGGAGGCGCTGCCGCCGGTCATCGAGAGGGTCGCGGCGGCGGCCACGGCCAGGGCGGATCCCAGGGCCAGGGTGGTGGCGCGGACGGACATGTCCGGCTCCTTCTGAGAGTGCTTCATGGGCGCGCTCCCACATGCCCGAGTTGAAGATAGCCAGACGCCGAAAGCTTGCCAACCTCTCTTGCTGCACAATCTCTTGACACTTCATGAGGGCGTGTCGATTCTTGGGAGCGCTCCCACATTTGCGAGTGCCATGCCTCGCGTCCGGCAACTCTCCCCCCACCCGCAGGAGCCGCCATGTCACCCCCCAAGCTGCCCGCGCTCGGCGCCGCGCTCGCCCTGCTCGCAGCCGGCCTGAGCACCGCCGTCGCCGGTCCGGCCGCCGCCGCCTCGCTCCAGTGCTCGGTCGACTACACGACCAACGACTGGGGCAGCGGCTTCACCGCCAACGTCGCCGTCAACAACAAGGGCACCGCCGCGATCAGCGGCTGGACGCTGACCTACGCGTACACCGGCAACCAGACCCTCTCCGGCAGCGGCTGGAGTGGCACCTGGAGCCAGTCCGGCAAGAACATCAGCGTCACCAATCTCGACTGGAACGCCACCATCGTGCCCGGCGGATCGGTCAGTGCGGGCGCCAACTTCGCCTACAGCGGCACCAATGCGGCGCCCACCGCCTTCGCCGTCAACGGCACCACCTGCACCGGCGCCCACCAGCCGCCGGTCACCACGCTCACCAGCCCGGCGGCAGGCGCGAGTTACGCCGCCGGCGCGGCCGTCCCGCTCGCCGCCACCGCGACGGCCTCCGACGGCGCGACCATCAGCAAGGTCGAGTTCTACGACAACACCACCCTGCTGGCCACCGACACCACCGCGCCGTACAGCTTCAGCTGGACGGGCGCGGCCTCCGGCAGCCACTCGGTCTACGCCAAGGCGTACGACAGCACAGGCGCCGCCGGCGAGTCCACGCCGGCGGGCATCACCGTCGCCGCCGGCCCGTCCGTCTCGGCCGCGCCGACCAGCGTCTCGGTGACCCAGGGCAAGACCGGCACCTTCGCTCTGAAGCTCTCCGCACAGCCCAGCGCCAACGTCACCGTCGCCACCACCCGCACCTCCGGCAACACGGGTCTCTCCGTGACCGGCGGCGCGAGCCTCACCTTCACCCCGTCCAACTGGTCGACGGCGCAGACCGTCACCCTGACCGCCGACGCCGCGAGCACCGGCGCGGCGACCTTCACCTCCTCGGCCACCGGCTACACCGCCTCGACCGTCACGGTGACCGAACTCGCGGCCGGCAGCGGTGTGTACAACGACCGCTTCCTGCAGCTCTACAACAAGATCAAGGCCCCGGCGAACGGCTACTTCTCGCCCGAGGGCATCCCGTACCACTCGGTGGAGACGCTGCTGGTGGAGGCCCCGGACCAGGGCCACGAGACGACCTCCGAGGCGTACAGCTACCTGCTCTGGCTGGAGGCCCAGTACGGCAGGGTCACCAAGGACTGGTCCAAGTTCAACGCGGCGTGGACGCTCATGGAGACGTACATGATCCCCACCCACGCCGACCAGCCGACCAACAGCTTCTACAACGCGTCCAAGCCCGCCACCTACGCCCCCGAGCACCCGCTGCCCAGCGACTACCCGTCCCAGCTGGACACTTCGGTCACGCCCGGCACCGACCCGATCGCGGCCGAGCTGCAGGGCGCGTACGGCACCAGCGACGTCTACGGCATGCACTGGCTCCAGGACGTCGACAACGTGTACGGCTACGGCAACGCGCCCGGCAAGTGCGAGGCCGGGCCGAGCGACACCGGCCCCTCCTACATCAACACCTACCAGCGCGGCGCCCAGGAGTCGGTCTGGGAGACGATCCCGCAGCCGACCTGCGACAAGTTCGCCTACGGTGGCAAGAACGGCTACCTGGACCTCTTCGTCAAGGACTCCTCGTACGCCAAGCAGTGGAAGTACACCGACGCCCCGGACGCGGACGCCCGTGCCGTCCAGGCCGCCTACTGGGCGGACACCTGGGCCAAGGCGCAGGGCAACGGGGCGAGCGTGTCGGCCACCGTCGCGAAGGCGGGCAAGATGGGTGACTACCTCCGCTACTCGATGTACGACAAGTACTTCAAGAAGATCGGCAACTGCGTCGGCGCCACCACCTGTGCGGCCGGCACCGGCAAGGACGCCTCGCACTACCTGCTCTCCTGGTACTACGCCTGGGGCGGCGCCACCGACTCCAGCGCAGGGTGGGCCTGGCGGATCGGCGACAGCGCGGCGCACGGCGGCTACCAGAACCCGATGGCCGCGTACGCCCTGGTCAACGACGCCGCGATGGCTCCCAAGTCGGCCACCGGGAAGGCGGACTGGACCACCAGCCTGAGCCGGCAGGTCGAGTTCATCCAGTGGCTGCAGTCCAACGAGGGCGCCATCGCCGGTGGGGCGACCAACAGTTGGGAGGGCAGCTACGCAACCCCGCCGGCCGGCACACCGACCTTCTACGGCATGTTCTACGACGAGGCGCCGGTCTACCACGACCCGCCGAGCAACCAGTGGTTCGGCTTCCAGGCCTGGGGGCTGGAGCGGGTCGCGGAGTACTACTACGCGAGCGGTGACGCCAAGGCCAAGGCCGTGCTGGACAAGTGGGTGACCTGGGCACTGTCCAAGACCACCTTCAACGCGGACGGCAGCTACCAGATCCCGTCCACGCTCGCCTGGAGCGGCAAGCCGGACACCTGGAACGCCGGCTCGCCGGGCGCCAACGCGGGCCTGCACGTCAGCGTGGTGGACTACACCAAGGACGTCGGTGTGGCCGGCTCGTACGCCAAGCTGCTCTCCTACTACGCGGCGAAGTCCGGCAACGCGGCAGCGAAGACGGCGGCGCAGAAGCTGCTGGACGGCATGTGGACCAACAACCAGGACTCGCTGGGCATCGCCGTCCCGGAGACCCGGACGGACTACAGCCGGTTCAAGGACTCCGTCTCGGTGCCGTCCGGCTGGACGGGCACCATGCCGAACGGTGACCCGGTCAACTCGGCGTCCACCTTCCTCTCAATCCGGTCCTGGTACAAGAACGACCCGTCCTTCGCCAAGGTCCAGACCTACCTGGACGGCGGCGCGGCTCCGGTCTTCACCTACCACCGGTTCTGGGCCCAGGCCGACATCGCCACCGCGATGGCGACCTACGGGGATCTCTTCAACGCCTGACGGAAGGGCCATGTCTGCGGGGGCGTGCGGTCACCGGACCGTGCGCCCCCGTACGTGTCGGCCGGATGGGGATTCCGTGACGACCTCTTGCGGATGGCACACCCGTTCACTAGCGTCCGATCATTCCGATGCACCTGCCAACCAGCAGCTGCATACGAAGACTCGGGAAGGGCCAACCCCTATGAGAGTTCCTCGGATACGCCGGCTGCAGTACGCGGCGGCCGGGCTCGCCCTGGCCACCGCCGGCGCACTCGCGCTACCGGCCGGCACCGCCGTCGCGGCCGACTCGGCTGCTTCGGAACCCGGGCCGCTGCTCAACTACGTGGTCAACACCAAGGCCAACCACGGGCAGGTGAAGAAGGCCGAACGTGAGATCACGGCGCTCGGGGGCACCGTCGTCTACTCGTACGAGCAGATCGGCGTGATCATCGCCCGTTCCGACGACGCCGGGTTCGCCGCCAAGCTCCGTAGCTCGAAGACCATCGACTCGGTCGGTGCGAGCCGCACCAAGGGCATCGTGCAGAGCGACGTCGAGACCACCGTGGAGGCCGCAGTCCCGGCCGCCGCTCCCGCCGACGGCTCGGAGCCGCTCGAGGCCAACCAGTGGGACCTGCGCCAGATCGGCGCGGACAAGGCCCACGCGACCACCCTGGGCAGCCGCCGCGTGGTGGTCGGCGTGCTGGACTCCGGTATCGACGCCACCCACGAGGACCTCGCGCCCAACGTGGACGCCTCGCAGTCGGTCTCCTGCCTCGACAGCGGAAAGCCGAACACCGACTGGAAGGCCTGGCAGCCGACCACCAGCGACCACGGCACCCACGTCGCCGGCACCATCGCGGCCGCCAAGAACGGCAAGGGCATCGTGGGCATCGCCCCGAACGTCCGGCTGGCCGCGGTCAAGGTCGTGGACGACGGCGGCTTCATCTACCCGGAGTACGCGATCTGCGGCTTCGTCTGGGCGGGTGAGCACCACTTCCAGGTGACCAACAACAGCTACTACATCGACCCGTGGCTCTTCAACTGCAAGAACGACCCGGACCAGGCCGCCGTGCTCACCGGTGTCCGGCGCGCCGTGGCCTTCTCGCAGCGGAACGGCGTGCTCAACGTGGCCGCGGCGGGCAACGAGAACATCGACCTGGCCCACAAGACCACCGACACCAGCAGCCCGGACGACACCACCCCGGTGCCCCGCCCGGTCGACGACAACTGCCTCTCGCTGCCGACCGAGCTGCCCGGCGTGGTGATCACCACCTCGGTGGGCGTCAAGGGCGAGAAGTCGTTCTACTCCAGCTACGGCCTCGGCAAGGCCACCGTGGCCGCCCCCGGCGGCGACTCGCGCTACCAGCTGCCGGACACCCCCGACAAGAACGGCCGGGTGCTCTCCACCATCCTCGGCGGCAAGTACGGCTACAAGCAGGGCACTTCGATGGCCTCCCCGCACACCACCGGGGTCGTCGCGCTGCTCGCGAGCAGCCACCCGTGGGCCGGCCCGGACGAGCTGCGCCACCTGCTGCTCAGCCAGGCCGACGAGCACGCCTGCCCGGCCTCCTTCGACCCGAGCGGTGACGGTGCCTGGAAGGCCGTCTGCCAGGGCGGCGTGGAGAGCAACGGCTTCTACGGCGCCGGCATCGTGAACGCGGCCAAGGCCGTGGACTGGTGGCGCCTGTGAGGGCGTCGGCCAGTAGGTAAGGCAGAGGGGTAACCACAGGGGCGCGGGGAACTGCGCGATTTCGGAAGTGACGACGCCGTACCTTCCGCTTCGCGCAGTTGCTCGCGCCCCTGGGATGCCCCTACCTGATCGGTGGCGGAGCCTCTGGCGGCACGTCAGCCGATGTGCCCGCTCCAGTCGGCCTGGACGGCCGGCTTCCCGTGCAGGTCCGGTACCTGCTGCAGCCAGGCAGGCCGGCCCGCGCGGGTGGCCGCGGCCCGTTCGGCGGCGGTCGCGCGGAGCTGCTCCGGCGAGGCGAAGCCGTCCGGCAGCCAGGCCGCGGAGGCCGCCGCCCGGGCGGCCAGATGACGTACGTAGGCCTCGCGCAGCTCGGCCACCGAGCCGAAGCCCGGCTCGTCGGCCAGCCACGCGTCCGGTACCAGGGCCACCACCTCGCGCAGCAGCTCCGCGGTGACCAGCGGTGCGAGCGCGGCGTCGGCGGCCTGGACGTCCGGGCCGAAGGCGCCGAGCGCGTGGTCGCTGAGGTCGTACCGCTTGAGCAGCGAGGCGTGTGCCCCCGACCAGCGGTGGTGGAAGATCAGCCCGGCGCCGTTGTCGATCAGCCAGAGCGCGCCGTGCCAGACCACCAGGTTCGGGTTGCGGCAGCTGCGGTCGACGTTCCCGGTCAGCGCGTCCAGCCAGACCACCCGGCCGGCCTCGACCGGGTCCACGTCCACCAAGCCCGGCTTGAAGTCGCGGGCCTTCGGCAGGTAGTCCATGCCCAGGTTGAGACCGGCGCTGGCCCTGAGGATGTCCTGGATCTCGGGGTCGGGCTCATGAGCCGCCACCGCCGGGTCGAAGTCCACCAGCACCAGCTCTGGCACCCGCAGGCCCAGCCGCCGCGCCAGCTCGCCCACGATCACCTCGGCGACCAGAGCCTTGTGGCCCTGCGCGGCGCCCGAGAACTTGACCACGTACGTCCCGAGGTCGTCGGTCTCGACGATCCCGGGCACGGAGCCACCCGCCCGCAGTGGCTCCAGATAGCGCAGCGCAGTCACCTCGGTCAGCACACCGGCCACGATAACCCGCAGACCCGTACCGACCGCGACCGAATATCGCGCGGCATCTCCCGCGGCCCCGGGTTTGGCCCCGGCGTAAGGCGGTGGTTGGCTTGGCCCGCAGAGTCAGCAGCCCAGTCGAGGAGAGTACAAGTCATGGGACAGGTCCACGCCAGCACCGAGCGGGTCTACCAGGCCGCACCGAAGCGGGTCTACGAGGCGCTGGCCGACTACACCGTGACCCGGCCGAAGCTGCTGCCCGCGCAGTACAGCGAGTACGAGGTCAGGGCGGGCGGCACCGGTGCGGGCACCCAGGTGCACTGGAAGCTGCAGGCCACCGAGAAGCGGGTGCGTGACTGCCTGTTCACCGTGACCGAGCCGAGCCCCGAGAAGCTGGTCGAGACGGATGCCAACTCCTCCATGGTGATCACCTGGACGGTCTCCTCGGCCGGCGAGAACCAGGCCAAGGTGGTCGTGGAGGCGACCTGGCAGGGCGCCGGCGGCATCGGCGGCTTCTTCGAGCGGACCTTCGCGCCCAAGGGCCTCAACCGCATCCACGACGCGATCCTCGCCCGGCTTGCGGACGAGGTCGCCTGAGGCGTTTGGGGTCTCCGCCGGTAGGCCAGGCAGCTGAGCCAGTTGCACTATCCAGGGGCGCGGGGAACTGCGCGCAGCGGTAGGGCACAGGCCGTTGCCTTCCGATCTCGCGCAGTTCCTCGCGCCCCTGGGATAACCAAATCTGAGCGGATGCCGGCCCCGCACGCGCATCCGTAGGTATTGCGACACCCGTACGGCCCGCGTGCCGTACGGGTGGTTGTGTTCCCCAGGGCGGGTGAAGTCGCCCGGTGCCGGGCTTCGGCCGACCTAGGCTCGCGGCCGTGCGTATGACGATCCTTCACATCTCCCAGCCCGTCGACGGTGGCGTCGCCCGCGTCGTGGTGGACCTGGCCCGGGGCCAGCGCGAGGCCGGCTGCCGGGTGCTGGTCGCCTGCCCGCAGGGCGGCAGGCTGGCCGCCGAGGCGGCCGCCGCCGGGGCGCTGGTGCTGGACTGGCCGGCCGGCCGCTCGCCGGGACCGGCCACCCCGGCCGAGGTGTGGCGGCTGCGCCGGATCGTCCGCGCCGCCGCGCCCGACGTGCTGCACCTGCACAGCGCCAAGGCCGGGCTGGCCGGGCGGCTGGCCGTCCGGGGCGCGGTGCCGACCGTCTTCCAGCCGCATGCCTGGTCCTTCGCCGCCGTCGAGGGCCCGCTGGCCGCGGCCACCCTGCGCTGGGAGCGGTTCGCCGCGCGCTGGGCCCGTACCGTGCTCTGCGTCAGTGAGCAGGAACGGGCCGACGGCGAGGCGGCCGGGATCGCGGCCGACTGGCGGGTGATCCCCAACGGCGTGGACGTCCGCCACTACGCACCCGTCGATGCGGCCGCCCGGCGGGCCGCCCGGATGTCCCTGGGCCTGGAGCTGGACGTGCCGCTCGCGGTCTGCGTCGGGCGGCTCTGCCGGCAGAAGGGGCAGGACGTGCTGCTGGCCGCCTGGCCCGCGGTGGCCGAGCGGCTGCCCGCCGCCCGGCTCGCACTGGTCGGCGGCGGTCCGGACGCGACCGATCTGGCCGCCCGGGTACGCGAGTTGCCGGATCCCGCCAGGGTCCGGCTGGCCGGGGACGTGACGGACCCCCGGCCCTGGCTGGCGGCCGCCGACCTGGTGGTGCTGCCGTCCCGCTGGGAGGGCATGGCGCTGGCGCCGCTGGAGGCGATGGCGATGGGCCGGCCCGTCCTGCTCTCGGACGTGCCCGGTGCCAGGGAGTGCCTGCCGCCCGGCCGGCGGGAGGGAGCACTGGTCCCACCGGAGAATCCGGCGGAACTCGCCCGGCTGATGGCGGATGCGCTGGCCGATTCGATCGAATGCGACCGACTGGGTGCCGTTGCCCGCGAACATGTGGTCGAGCGGCATGACGTGAGCGGTGTGGTGGAGCAGGTAAACGCCCTCTATCGAACAATTCTGCGACCGGTGCTCGGCGGCCCGCGACGGGTCGGCCGCATCGCCCGTGTCCCTGGGCGCCTCTGATCGTTTCTTAGACCGTGAATGCTCGCCGCGAAGGTGCTGCCGTATTCGCACCTCGACCAGATGACCGAGGATGTAAATCCGAAAGTCTTATTAATGGGCGGGTGGAATGAAATGGCAAGTCAACTTCCTGAAAACAAGCCAGCGTTCGGTATTGTCTAATTTTGCCTGCTTCGTTGCTATTTCTGGCTGCCGGCCTTCGCGGGCACTCTGTGAAATGGCCGAATGCCGTTCACGGCAGCAGGTGCTACCTGGACCGCATCCGCCGGGCCGGGACTGCCGGGCCGGTACGAGTACGGCTCCGGCTGTTCTGCCACGGTGGGTACACAGCAGGGGAGTTCGCACGCTGATGACCATCGACCACGAGAGTGTGCCACGGCCGGGCCGACCCCTGCCGCCCTCCCGGCGGCTTGCCACCGAGCTCCTCGACCGGCCCACCTCGTCGGCGCAGACCCGCTCGGCCCCGGCGGTCGGACGGCATCGCAGGCCCTTCCACTCCCGGGTCGCCCTGCCCGCCGGTCTGCTGGCCGTCGACACCCTCGCGGTCTGCCTTGCGACCACCGTTACGGCCGTCACTACCGCCGACCGCTCCCACCCACTGCTCGGCGCCGCCGCCCTCCTGCCCGTGCTGCTCCCGCTCAACCTGACCGGCGGCCTCTACCGCAACCGGCTCACCCTCTCCGCCCTCGACGAGTTCCCCGCACTCGCCGGCCGGGCCGTCGTCGCCACCGCCTTCGCCGTCACCCTGTCCGGCTGCCTGCACGGCTGGCCGGACTGCGGCCCCGCGACGCCGCTGCGCCTGCTCACCCTGCTCGCCGCCTTCCTGCTGCTGTCCGCCTGCGGCCGGTCGTACGCCTACCACCTGCTGCGCCAGGCCCGGCGCCGACGACCGAGCCCGGCCCTGGTCCTCGGCGCGGGCCACCTCGGCCAGCGGGTCGCCGCCGCCCTGACCGAGCGCCGGGAGTACGGCCTGCGGCCCGTCGGCTACCTTGACCCCGATCCCGTCCTGCTCGCGGCGGACGCCAAGCTGCCCGTCCTCGGCGGCCGGGAGGTGCTCGAACGCGAGATCCGGCGGCACCGGGTCCACCACATCGTCGCCACCGAGGGCGCCGCCGACGAGGCCGAGACCGCCGCCGCCCTGCGCGAGGCCGCCCGGCTCGGCTGCCAGATCTGGCTGGTGCCCGCCCTGCGCGAGTACGGCTCGGTGGCCGGGCCCGCCCGCGACCACCTCTGGGGCTTCCCCTGCCTCCAGCTCGGCCGCCCCGCCATGCGACGGCACGGCTGGGCGGCCAAGCGAGCCCTGGACATCTCCGCCGCCGGGCTCGGCCTGATCGCACTGGCCCCCGTCCTGGCCGCATGCGCCGTGGCCGTCCGCTTCGACACCGGCCCCGGCGTGCTCTTCCGCCAGCAGCGCACCGGGCTGGACGGGCGGGTGTTCACGGTGCTCAAGTTCCGTACCCTGCGGCCCAGTAACGAGCACGAGTCCGCCACCCGCTGGAACATCTCGCAGGACCACCGGATGGGAGCCGTCGGCCGCCTGCTCCGCCGCAGCTCGCTGGACGAGCTCCCGCAGCTGTGGAACGTGCTGCGCGGCGACATGAGCCTGGTCGGCCCGCGCCCCGAGCGCCCGTACTTCGTGATGCGCTTCGGCCAGGCCTACCCCGAGTACGCCGACCGCCACCGCGTCCCGGTCGGCCTGACCGGCCTCGCCCAGGTCAACGGCCTGCGCGGGGACACCTCGATCGAGGACCGGGCCCGTTTCGACAACCGCTACATCGAGAGCTGGAGCCTGTGGCAGGACGTCAAACTGCTGCTGCGCACCGCCGCCCTGATGCTGCACCCGGACGGGAGCTGAGCTCGTTGGCACTCGCTCCTCCCCAGCAGTCATCCGGGGCCTCTTCCCGGCCACTGGTCTTACGCAAGGTCAGCACCGGCCTGGCGGCCCGGCCCAGCCTGCTGGCTGCCGCCACCGTCCTGCTGGTCTGCGTGCCCAGCGGCGAGAAGGACGTCACCGCAGCCGTCCACATCACCGCCGCCGACCTGGCCTCGCTCGCCCTGGTCGCGCTGACCGCCCTAGAACTGCTGCGAGGCCGTACCCCCGCGCTGAGCCGCACCGCCTGCGTGCTGTTCGGCGCGGTGGTCTGCGCGGCCGCCGCCGCGACGATCTGCTCGATCGACCCGGCCACCAGCCTCACCGGCTTCGTCCGGCTGGTCCAGGTCTTCGTGCTGGTCCCCGCCTCGGTGCTCTGTTCCCTGCGTGACCGCCTCGACCAGCGGCTGATCCTCGGCTCGTTCGTCGTGGCCGCGCTGATCCAGGGTGTGGTCGGCGCGAACCAGTACCTGACCCGGACGGGCGCCTCCTACACCGGACAGCCGATCCGGGCGGTCGGCACCTTCGGCGCGCTCGACATCATGGCGATGTCGACCGTGGTCAGCTTCGGCCTGCTCTCCGCCCTCGCCCTCGCGCTCGGCGAACGCGGCTCCGGCGGCAGCCGCCGCCTGCGGTGGGCGATGTACGCGGCGGCCGCCTTCCTGGCCTTCCCGCTGGCCGTCTCGTTCAGCCGGGGCAGCTGGATCGCCTGCGGAGCCGCCGTCGCCGTGCTGCTGCTCCGCGCCGACGCCCGGCTCGCCGTGCGCAGCACGGTGCTCGCGCTGGCCGCCGCCGTGGTGCTGGTCGGCGGGCTGGGCCTGGGCTCCTCCGGCGTCACCGAGCGGCTCAGCAGCATCGGCTCCGTCTCGGCCGCCCCCGACCAGTCGGTCAGCGACCGCTACGACCTCTGGTCCACGGCCGGCCGGATCTGGCAGGACCACCCGGTCACCGGCGCCGGCCCCAAGGCCTTCCAGCAACTGCGCGACAGCCACGCACCGCTGCGGCTCTCCTCCGGCAGCGATGCCGCCGATGCCACCATCGGCTTCCAACGCGAACCGCTGCTCTCCCCGCACAACATGTACTTCCTGGTCCTCAGCGAGCAGGGCCTGATCGGCATGATCGCGTACGCCGCGCTCTTCCTCACCCTCCTCATCGGCTGCCTGCGCAGCTCCTATGGGCTCGGCTCGCCTCCGGGCGCTCTCGACCCGGCGCCGACGCTCGCCCTCCTTGCCCGCCAACGGGCAGGAGGGGCCCACCCTCCTGCACTCCCTCCTTCGTCGGTCGCTCGTCGCTCGTCGCTTTCGGCACCGGCGCGCCCTTCGGCTCGCTCGCTCCGCGGTCCCGGGCTTGCGGCGCTCGCGCTGCTCAGCTGGGTGCTGGTCGACTTCCTCTACGCGGACATCGGCGGGACCACCACGGTGCTCACCTCCGTGGTCCTGGGTCTCGCGGCCCGGTCCGCGCTGCCGGGGCCGAACCTCCCCGGAGTGCGACCGGCATGACGACGGAACAGCCGAGCGCCCTCGCGGCGGCGCTCCCGGCGGCCCGCACGGCCGAGACCGACCCGGTGCCCGCGGCGGACCCGCCGGGCCGGCGCGACTTCCTGGCCAAGGCCTTCGGGGTCACCGCGCTGCTCAGCGCGGCAGGTTCGGCTCTCGGGCTGCTGCGGGACCTGCTGCTGGCCCGATACTTCGGCGCCAACCAGGGCACCGACGCCTTCCTGGTCGCCTGGACGGTCCCCGAGACGGCGGCGCCGCTGCTGATCGAGGACGCGATGGCCTTTCTGATGGTCCCGGCCTTCAGCCTGGCGCTGGTGCTCCGTGAGGAACGCCCCCAAGGTCCCGACCCGGTGCGGCAGTTGGCCCGTGCCACGCTGCCCTGGCTGCTGCTCGCCCTCTGTGCGCTCACGGCGGCCACCGCGCTCGGCGCCCCGCAGCTGGTCGACCTGCTCGCGCCCGGCCTCGCCGACCCGCAGCTGGCGGTCACCTGTACCCGGATCACCGCGCTCACCATCCTCCCCTTCGGGGTGGCCGGTTACCTCGGGTCCGCCCTCCGCGCGCACCATTGCTTCCCCGCGCCGGCCGGCATCTACGTGGCGTACAACCTGGGGATCCTCGGCATCCTGCTGACCTGCCACGCGGCCCTGGGCGTCCGGTCCGCCGCCGTCGGGGTGGCCTTCGGCAGCCTGTTGATGGCCGGCCTGCTGGTCGGCCCGTTCCTGCGAAGGTTGCGCCGGGGCCGGCGGCGCCGCTCCCACCGAGGGCCGGCGGGCCTGGTACTGATCCCGCTGGCCATATTGCCGGTCGCGGCCTTCACGCTCACCCGCCAGGCACAGGTCTTCATCGAGCGCTATCTCGGGTCCGGGCTCCCGGCCGGCACCATCTCGCACCTGAACTACGCCGCCAAGGTCTCCCAACTCGCCATGACGGCGGCCATCCTGATCTGTACGGTGACCTTCCCGCTGGTCGCCCGCGCACTCGCCGCGGGCGACCTCTCGGCCGCCCGGGACCGGGTCGAGAAGGACCTCGGGCAGGCCGCGGCGGTGGTCCTGATGGGTACCGCCTTTCTGATGGCCTGCGCGCCGTCCGTCGTCGCACTGCTCTTCGAGCGCGGCGCGTTCAGCCCGCACGACACCGCCGCCACCGCGGCGGTGATCCGGGTGTACAGCTTCGGCCTGCCCGCCCAGGCCCTGATCGGCGTGATGGTCCGCCCGTACTTCTCCGTCCGCCCCGTCGTCCGGCGGGCGGACGACCCGCAGACGGACGACGGTGGACGGCGCCTTCTCGACTGGTATCCCGTCGCCTCCATGGCGGTCGGTCTGCTGGTCACCGTCGTCGTCGGCCTGGGTGCCACGCCCCGCTTCGGCGCCCTCGGGCTCGCCGCGGGCAACGCCGCCGGCATCACCACCACCGCCGCGCTGCTGATGCGCGGGCTGCTGCTGCGCGGCATCGCCCTGCGGCTGCCCCGAGTGCTCGGCGGCCAGGCCCGCCTGCTGGCCGCCGCCGTCGGTGCGGCCTCGGTCGGCACACTGGCGGGGGAGCTCACCACCGACCCGCTGCTCGCCACCCTGCTGGGCGGCGTCTGTGTGGTCCTCGTCTTCGCCGTGCTCGGTGCCGTGTTCGGCGCCGCCGAGGTGCGCGGCCCCGTACTCGCCCTTGTCCGGGCCTTGAACCCGCCTCCCCCGGCCGCTGAAGGGAAGCTGCCCCATGGACGCTGAACCCGCCCAGGACCTGCGCCTCCCGGCGCAGGCGACGGCAACCAGGCGCGCCCCCTGGATCCTGATGTACCACTCGGTGGCCGACGAGGAGGAGGACCCGTACCAACTCACCGTCAGCCCGGAGCGGTTCGCCGCTCAGATGCACTGGCTGCATCGCACCGGACGACGTGGTGTCAGCATCCGCGAGCTGCTCCGCGCCGAGGCCGCCGGCACGGCGGACCGGCTGGTCGGCCTGACCTTCGACGACGGCTACGCGGACTTCGCCGGCCATGCCGTCCCGGTCCTCCACGAGCACGGCTTCACCGCGACCGCGTACGTGGTGCCCGATCTCCTCGGTACCGAGAACGGCTGGGACGTCGAGGGCCCCCGCAAGAAGCTGCTGACGGTGGATCAGGTTTCCGAACTCGCCGTCGCCGGCTGGGAGATCGGTTCCCACGGCCTGGCTCACCAGGCCCTGCCGGGCCTGCCCGCCGACGTGCTCGCCGAGCAGACCAAGGAGAGCCGTCGCGCCCTGGAGGAGCTGGTCGGCGGCCCGGTGACCGGCTTCTGCTACCCGTACGGCGCGGTGGACCTGCCCGCCACCGAGGCCGTCCGCGACGCCGGGTACGACTACGCCTGCGCCATCGCCCACAGCGAGCTCACCGGCCGTTTCGCCCTGCCCCGCTGCTACGTCGGCGACCGGGACGGCGCCCTGCGGCTGCTCGCCAAGCTGGGCCGGCACCACCTGCGCGACGCGGTGACCGGGCTGCGCCGGGCCGGCCTGATCCCCGAACGGAGGGCCGGCCGGTGAGGGTGCTCCACGTCATCACCGGGCTGGCCTCCGGTGGCGCCGAACGCCAGCTCCTGCTGATGCTGCGCCACCTGCCCGAGCACCACCACTGCGAGGTGGCCACCCTCACCAACCCGGGCACCGTCGCCGCCGCGCTGCGGGCCGAGGGCGTCACCGTCCACGACCTGGCGATGCGCGGCAACCGGGACCTCGCCGTGCTGCCCCGGCTCACCCGCCTGATCCGGGCGGGCGGCTACGACCTGGTGCACACCCACCTCTACCGGGCGGGCCTGTACGGGCGGTTGGCCGCCCGCCTGGCCGGCGTCCGGACGGTGCTGTCCACCGAGCACTCGCTGCACGCCGGGGTGATCGAGGGCCGTCCCGCCACGGCGGGCGTCAAGGCGCTCTACCTGGCCGCCGAACGCCTGGGCACCACCACCGTCGCGGTCTCCCGCCAGGTGGCGGGCACCCTCGACGCCTGGGGAGTCCCGGACCGCCGGGTGCACCTGCTCCCGAACGGCATCGAAGCGGCCCGGTACATGCTGCCCACCGCCTCCCGGGCCGCCCTCCGGCAGACCGTCCGGGCCGAGCTCGGGCTGCCCCAACAGGCCTGGGTGGTCGGGGGAGTGGGTCGGCTCGTCCCCGGCAAGCGTTTCGAGGTGCTGGTCGACGCAGTCGCCGGGCTGGCCGACCTGGCCGGGCAGTACCCCGCCCTGCGCGAGCCCTGGCTGCTGCTGGTCGGCGCGGGCCCCGAGCACGCCGCCCTGGTCCGCCGGGCCGAGCGGCTCGGCCTGGCGGGCCGTCTGCTGTGCACCGGGGAACGTGACGACGTGCCCGAACTCCTCACCTCGATGGACGTGTTGGCCGCGCCCTCGGCCGAGGAGACCTTCGGCCTGACCGTGCTGGAGGGGCTGGCTGCCGGCCTGCCCGTACGGCACAGCGCCTGCCCGGCCCTGGACGAGCTCGGCCCGGGCGCCGCCCCCGAGGCCGAGCGGATCCCGTCCGACGCCACCTCGTACACCGCCGCGCTCCGCGAACTGTGGGGCCGGCGCAGCGGTGCGCTGCCGCAGCCGCCCGCCGTCGCGCACTACGACATCGCCCGGATCGCCGACGAGCTGGGGCAGCTCTACGACCGCCTGGGCCCGGCCGGGACCGCGTCCGCCGGCCGCCCGCCCGTCGCCGCCCGGCTCTGACCGACCACCGACCGTCCGCAGCGAGCCGACCCACCAGCAGCTGCGCCAACCGAAGGAGTTCCCGATGTCCGAACTGCGCCGCAGTACGCGTACCCTGACCCGCCGGTGGTGGCCGGTGGCGCTCGCCGTCCCGCTCGGCGCCGTGGCCGGGGCCGGCTACGCCGCCGTCGCGCACCCCACCTACGCCGCCAGCTCCTATGTGGTGGTCGTCCCGCAGGGGCCGGGGGAGGGCGCCACCGCCGTCAACTTCGCGCAGGCGTACGGCCGGCTGGCCGGACAGCCACAGGTGCTGGCCGCCGCCGCCGCGGAGACCGGCCGGACCACGGCCGCGCTGGCCGAGCTGGTCCGCGGCACCACATCGCCGGACGCGCCCGTGATCGAGATCACCGGTACCGGCGCCCGCCCGCAGGAGGCCGTGCAGGCCGCCGACGCCGTCGCCAAGTCCCTGGTGGCCTTTGCGAACACCAGCAGCACCGCGACCGGCGTCAAGCTGGTCCCGCTGGCTCCCGCCGCCGAACCGGACGGCCCCACCTCCCCGTCCGCCCAGCTGGACACGGCGGTGGGTGCGGCGGCCGGTCTGCTGGTCGGCGCGCTGGTGATGATGACCCGCCGGGGCGGCCGTACGGAGTCCGAGGCCGAGGTCATGCCCGGGGCGGCCCCCGACACCGCTCCGGAACCGGCCACCCCCCGCCCACGCACGGAGGCGGCGTCCGAGGAGTCCGGGGAGCCCAAGGAACCCGCCCCGGCCAGGCAGCCCCGGCAGCACAGGCAGTCCAAGGCCGCGAAGGAGCCCCAGGACGCCGGGAGCGGGCGATGACCACCGAGACCTCCGCCGTCGGCGTGCCCGCCCAGAGCGCCGCCCCGCGCTGGCAGACCGAGGTGCGCCGCGAGAACGACGCCCTCGACGCCCTCGCCGCGGAGTGGGACGACCTGGCGTCCCGCTGCCCCACCGCCACCTCCTTCCAGGCGGGCGCCTGGGTGCGCTCCTGGTGGCGCCACTACGGCCGTCCGGGGGCCCTGGTGGTCGTCCTGGTCCGCTGCGACGGCCGGCTGGTGGCCGCAGCCGCGCTGCAGCGGCGCGGCCCGTTCGGCGGCCTGACCAACCTCGGCGGCGGCCTGGTCGACTTCACCGACGTCCTGCTCGACGACTCCTGCGCCGACCGCGCCGCCGCCGAGCTGGCCGGCGCCCTGCCGCTGCACCGCCCGTGGCACAGCCTGGAGCTGCGCGAGGTGCACCCGGAGGCCGCCGCCCAGCGAGTGTTCCGGCACTGGCGCGGCCGCCGCCACCGGTTCGACGACTCGCTCTGCCAGTACCTCCCGGCGGTGCCGATGGAGGAACTCCTCAAGCGGCTTCCCGGCAAGACCGCCCAGCGCAGCCGGGTCAAGCAGCGCAAGATCGCCGAGGCCGACGTCGAGGTCCGGTCGGCGACGCCGGAAGAGGTGCCCGAGGTGGTCGAGGAACTGCTCCGCCTGCACTTCCTGCAGTGGCAGGAGCGCGGGGTGACCGCCGAACACCGCACCGAGCGCTTCGCCGCCCACCTCGTCGAGTCGACCACGGGCCTGGTGGCGACCAGGCGGGCCGCCCTGCACCGCTACTGGCTGGACGGCGAGCCCGTCGCCGTCAACCTGCTGCTGCTCTGCCCGTCCTTCGGCGGTCTCTACATGTACGGGGCGCACCCCGCCCTGCGCGAACGGCTGGACATCGCCGGGCTGCTGTTCGGCGTCTCCCTGGACGAGGTGCGCAGCGCCGAGATCCCCGTCCTGAGCCTGCTGCGCGGCCAGGAGCCGTACAAGCAGCGCTGGCGCCCCGACCAGCTGCACAACCAGCGGCTGGTGCTCGGCCCCGGCCGGTTCGCGCCCTTCGCCGCCGCCCGCGCCGTCCGGGTCAGGACCAGGCAGGCCGTGGTGCACGTGCTGCGCACGCGTCTGCCCCGCCTCAAGGAGGCGCTAGTGGCCCGCCGCCGCAGCTGAGGCGTACGTGCTCGCGCCGCCCTTCGACCCCGACATCAGCTGCTTGAACACCGCGCTGGAGCGGGGGTTGCGGTCGCACTGCCAGAAGCCGTGCGGGCAGTAGTCGGTGACGGTCTGGTAGGCGGTGTCGTGGGTGCGCATCCACTCCACCATCCGCCGGACGAACTCCGGGTTGTCGCCGTTGCGGAACAGCCCCCACTCGGGGTACGACACCGGCTTCCCGCGCTTGGCGGCGAACTCGACCTGGTCCTGCAGCCCGTACGGTTCGGAGACGTACTGGTCGAAGCTGCCACCGGCCGGCTGGTCGTAGCTGTCCATCCCGATGATGTCGACCACGTCGTCACCGGGGTAACAGCGCGTCCACGGGATGGCGTCCAGCCCGCGGTTGGGCGTGAAGTCGAAGCGGAAGTGCTGGCCGGGCACCGAGCGCATCACGGTCACGATCCGCCGCCAGTACGCCTTCCAGGCCGTCGGGTCGGGCTTGCAGCGGTGGGTGTAGGTGATGCCGTTCATCTCCCAGCCGAGGGTGAGGACGGTGTCCCCGCCGCCCAGCGCGACCAGCTTCCTGGCCAGCCTGAGGAAGTGCTGGTCGAACTCGCCCCGGTTCCCCCTGGCCAGCAGTTTCACCACCTCGGCGTCGGGGACGTTGGCCTCGTTGGGCACCAGCATCGGCACGCCGAGGACGAGCTTGCGGGAGGGGTCGGCGAGCCGCCACTGCGACCAGAGGCCCAGCACCACCGGGTCGCCCTCGATGTCACCCCAGCCGTTTCCGGCCAGATAGGTGTGGCCGACCTGCATGTTGGCGCCGCCCAGCCACTGGGCCATCTTGCGGATCTGCGGGATGTAGTTGTCCCAGGACCCGACGAACGCGCCGAACGGCGCCTCGTGCCGGGCCCGCTGGACGGAGGGCCGGGGCGCGGCGCCGCGCGGCTGGATGGCGTCCGAGGAGAGGGCGGCGTGCCGCTCGGTCTGGCTCAGCGGTGTACCGGCGGGGACGCCCGCGGTGGTCACCAGCAGTAGGGCGGCGGCGGCCAGCGTGAGGCGGGCCAATCGCATGGGTCTCTCCTCGGGGCGTCGCATCGGCGGGCCCGAGAGGGTGCCCGCAGCCACGACCGTAAGGCCACGAGCCGTCAGAAAAGCCTCATGTCACTCTAAAGTGGCAGGTCGTACGGGCGAACGGCATCCTGTACCACCTCTGTAACAGTCCGTCCAGTGACCACAGCGGCCCGGCAGCGGCCCCGGCCGGCCGGTGCCCGTCGAGAACCGCAGGTCGGCAGGCGTACGGCGGGGCGCGGACGGCGCCGTCAGGCGTCCGGGTGGTCGGCCGCGTTGAGCTGACGGACGAGCGGACGGACGGTACGCTCCGCCCGTGTCCTGGAAGCCGCTGCGAGCCCTCAGCCCCCGATCGGTACTCCCTGCCCTGGCCGTGCTGCTGGTGCTCGGAGCCGGGGCTGCCGCGCACGCCAACCGCCCGGTGCCGTTCGGCGACCGGGTGGCCGAGCCCGGCGGCGCGGACGCGAGCCCGGTGAGCGCACAGTCGCTGGACACCGGCTACCTGGAGCTCAAGGTCGGGCCCGGCCTGGAGGCGTACGACCGGACCACCGGCCAGCACAGCTGGTCCTACCGCCGCGAGGGCGCCACCGCGCTGCACCTGGCCATGGCCGGCGAGAGCGCCGTCGTGGTCTGGGACGACGGCCTGGTCACCTCCGTCCGGCCGAGCGACCACGAGGTCCGCTGGCACCGCGCCGTCCCGGGCCTGAGCGACTGGCTGCACGGCGAGGGCGAGAGCGGCGCGGCCACCCGTACCGAGACCGAGCGCCGCGAGATCGCGCTGCAGCGGGCCGCCGCGGCGCTGCAGCCCGTGATCGAGGACGAGCCCTGGGTTGCCGTGGTGACCCCGGCGCTGACCATGGGCTTCCGGGACCGGGACGGCGACCTGCGGTTCAACTCCCGCCCGCTCGCCGGCTGCTCCTACGACCCCCTGCGCGCCGTGCACACCGACAACGCCGTGCTGGTGCCGCGCAGCTGCACGGGGACGAACAGCTCGGGCCACCCGCTGCCCGGTGGCATCACCGGCTTCCGGCTCAACGCCCACGGTTGGCAGCTCAACGCGGGGCCCGCCGTGGTCCTGCAGCGCGTGGACGCGTACCGGGTCGCCATCGACGACGGCCCGATCGTCGGCAGCCGGGTCTTCGACACCCGCCAGGGCGCCCCCGAGACCGTCTGCGGCGGTCCGGCGGCCCCCTTCGCGGCCGTGAAGCCGCACAGCGTGTGCCCTACGCCCACGAGCTAGGACAGGATCGGGCACCACAGGGGCGCGGGGAACTGCGCGAGACCGGAAGGCACCGACCCGTGCCCTACCGCTTCGCGCAGTTCACCGCGCCCCTGTCATTACCCCGCTGCCTACTTAATCGGCCGGGCCGCCTCGCCGGTCCCGGTAGACTGACCCGTATGGCTGTTCTCTCCGGGCATTAGCGGGCAGGCGGCGAGGCCCTTCGAGGCCCGCCGGACTCCGAGCGCTGCCCCTTCCCCGCTGTCCCGGCCCTGTGACTCGTCCAGGTGCCCGCTTACGTCCCAGGAGCTTCCACAGCCATGATTTCCGCCAATGCCCTTGAGCTGCGCGCCGGTGCCCGCATCCTGATCGAGTCCGCCAGCTTCCGGATCGCCCCGGGCGACCGGATCGGTCTGGTCGGCCGCAACGGCGCCGGCAAGACCACCCTCACCAAGGTGCTGGCCGGTGAGGGCCTGCCGGCCGGCGGCACGGTCACCAAGTCCGGCGAGGTCGGCTACCTCCCGCAGGACCCCCGTACCGGCGACCTGGACGTGCTGGCCCGCGACCGCATCCTCTCCGCCCGCGGCCTGGACACCGTCCTGCGCAAGATGCGCGAGAACGAGGAGCGGATGGCCAACGGCAAGGGTGCCACCCGCGACAAGGCGATGAAGAAGTACTCCACGCTGGAGACCGAGTTCCTCACCAAGGGCGGGTACGCCGCCGAGGCCGAGGCCGCCACCATCGCCGCCGCCCTCGGCCTGCCGGACCGCATCCTGGCCCAGCCGCTGCACACCCTCTCCGGTGGTCAGCGCCGCCGCGTCGAGCTGGCCCGGATCCTCTTCTCGGACGCCGACATCCTGCTGCTCGACGAGCCCACCAACCACCTCGACGCCGACTCGATCGCCTGGCTGCGCGACTTCCTCAAGACGTACAAGGGTGGCTTCATCGTCATCTCCCACGACGTCGAGCTGGTCGACACGGTCGTCAACAAGGTCTTCTACCTGGACGCCAACCGCGCCGCCATCGACGTCTACAACATGGGCTGGAAGCAGTACCAGCAGCAGCGCGAGGACGACGAGAAGCGCCGCAAGCGCGAGCGGGCCAACGCCGAGAAGAAGGCGGCCACCCTCAACTCGCAGGCCGACAAGATGCGTGCCAAGGCGACCAAGACGGTCGCGGCGCAGAACATGGCCCGCCGCGCCGAGAAGCTGCTCGCCGGCCTCGACCAGGTGCGGGTGTCCGACAAGGTCGCCAAGCTGCGCTTCCCGGACCCGGCCCCGTGCGGGAAGACCCCGCTGACGGCCGCAGGCCTCTCCAAGTCGTACGGCTCGCTGGAGATCTTCACCGATGTGGGCCTGGCGATCGACCGCGGCTCCCGGGTCGTCATCCTCGGCCTCAACGGCGCGGGCAAGACCACCCTGCTGCGGATGCTGGCGGGTGTGGAGCAGCCGGACACCGGAGAGGTGATCCCGGGCCACGGCCTCAAGATCGGCTACTACGCCCAGGAGCACGAGACGCTCGACCCCGAGCGCACCGTCCTGGAGAACATGCGTTCCGCCGCACCGGACACCGACCTGGTGCAGATCCGCAAGATCCTCGGCTCCTTCCTCTTCTCCGGCGACGACGTCGACAAGCCGGCCGGGGTCCTCTCCGGTGGCGAGAAGACCCGGCTGGCCCTGGCCTCGCTGGTGGTCTCCAGCGCCAACGTGCTGCTGCTCGACGAGCCCACCAACAACCTCGACCCGGCCAGCCGTGAGGAGATCCTCGGCGCGCTGCGCTCGTTCAGCGGCGCGGTGGTCCTGGTCACCCACGACGAGGGCGCGGTCGACGCACTCCAGCCCGAGCGGATCATCCTGCTGCCGGACGGCGTCGAGGACCTCTGGAGCCCGGCTTACGCGGACCTGGTCTCCCTGGCGTGACCCCGCAGTAGACGCGGAATCAGCTGTCCGGCGTAGAAAATCTCATCCTTGGCGGACGCCGGGAATGGGAGACTCCGGGATTCCGTTTGAGTGGGTTCACCCTCGGCCGGCCGCCGTTCGGCGGTCGGGCCGCCCGTGCTGATCAGCTATTTCGTCCCGCCCGCCGCCCTCGGCCGGGGGCGCGTGCACCCAGCGTGAGCGCCCTTGTGCACTGTGAGCACCACCGGCAGACTGCGCTTTCCCGGTATCGACCTTGTCGAATGGGTGGCCAGGAGCCTGGCTATGGGTGATCATGGGAATCTGACCGAGCACAGCTACGAGGAGGCACGGGTGGCCGAGACTCTGAAAAAGGGCAGCCGGGTGACCGGTGCCGCGCGTGAGAAGCTGGCGGCCGATCTCAAGAAGAAATACGACTCCGGGGCGAGCATTCGCGCGCTGGCGGAGGAGACCGGTCGTTCCTACGGCTTCGTGCACCGCATGCTGAGCGAGTCCGGAGTGATCCTCCGGGGCCGCGGCGGTGCCACGCGGGGCAAGAGCAAGACCGCTGCAGTAGCGGGTTCCTGACTGACCATCATGCCGGCGGGCGGTCCGACCTCAGAGCAGACCCTGTCCGGTCGAGGTCGCCATGCCGGTTGCTGAGTGACCCGGCGAAGCGCCGAATCCCCCACGACACGTGGGACCCCCACCACGCGTGAGAGTGCACAGCAGGTGAGGCTGTGCAGTAGTAGCAGAGCAGCAGCAGCCAACAGCTTGAGACGACTCGGCGGCCGGGGACATCCGGGCCGCCGAGCGTCGTTTCCCGCCGACTCGCCGTTCCGACGGGGAGCCCTGTCCAGTCGGGGCCAGTTTTGTTACTCTCCAGTAGCTCTACTGCCCCTCTGCTGGAGGTACGTCATGACCGCCCCTGCCCTCGAGCCCGACCCGCAGCTGTGGGAGCAGGCCGGAGTCCGGCTCGAACTCGACGGCGAGACCGCCGTGGTGACACTCTGTCAGCCCAAGCGGCGCAATGCCCAGTCCCCGGCCATGTGGAGGGCGCTGGCCGCCGTGGGCCGCTCCCTGCCCGGCACCGTGCGCGTCGTGGTGCTGCGGGCCGAGGGAGTCTCGTTCTCGGCCGGGCTCGACCGGGCGATGTTCACCCCGGAGGGAATCCCCGGCGAGCGGAACTTCCTGCAGCTCGCCGCGGCCGAGGACAAGGACGTCGACGAGACCATTGCCGGCTTCCAGGAGGCCTTCACCTGGTGGCGCCGCCCGGATCTGATCAGCATCGCGGCCGTCCAGGGGCACGCGGTGGGCGCGGGCTTCCAGCTCGCGCTCGGCTGTGACCTGCGGGTGGTCGCCGAGGACGTCCAGTTCTCCATGAAGGAGACCTCGCTGGGCCTCGTCCCCGATCTGGCCGGTACGAAGCCGCTGATCGAGCTGGTCGGCTACGCGCGAGCTCTGGAGATCTGTGCGACCGGCCGCTGGGTGGGCGCCGAGGAGGCTGTCGCCACCGGTCTGGCGAACCTCGCCGTCCCGGCTGCCGAGCTGGACGCCGCCGTACGCGATCTGGCCGCCGCGCTGCTGGCGGCCCCGCGCAACGCGGTGATCGAGACCAAGGCGCTGCTGCAGGGCGCGGGCGGACGCTCCTACGACGAGCAGCGGTCCGCCGAACGGGCGGCGCAGGCCCGCCGGATGCGTGACCTCGCCGGCCTCGGCGACTGATCGGAAGACGCGGCAGGCAGGGCCCGACCCGGGAGGGTCGGGCCCTTGCGCGTTCCTGCCCCCTTTTTCGGCGCGCGGGTTTCGTGGCGGAATGTCAGAGTTGGGCTGATTTGCGATATAGCTGGACGGGAAACCACAGGAGCCCACCGTGCCCGACACCCCGACCCCCGCCGATCTGCAGAAGAACGTCGAACACAAGACCGCCGCGCAGCCGGGCGCCACCGCCACCGCCGCCACCACCCCCAAACCCTCGCCGGAGCGGGGCCGCACCGTGCTCGCGGTCGGTGTCGTCGAGAAGATCGCCGGCATGGCCGCGCGCGAGATCTCCGGCATCCACGCCCTGGGCTCCGGGCTCACCCGCACCTTCGGGGCGATGCGCGACCGGGTGCCGGGCAGCAAGTCGAGCATCGGGCGCGGTATCAAGGCCGAGGTCGGCGAGAAGCAGACGGCCATCGACATCGCCCTGGTCGTCGAGTACGGCGTGGTCATCCCGAAGCTGGCCGCCGCGGTGCGGGAGAACATCATCGCGGCGGTGGAGCGGATGACCGGCCTCGAGGTGGTCGAGGTCAACATCGCCGTCAACGACGTCCACCTGCCGGACGAGCCGGACGTCGAAGAGGAAGAGGAAGAGACCACCGGCCCCGGCCAGCGCCGCAGGCTGCAGTAGGACCAGCGGAAGAGGAGCAGCGGATGAATCTTGCCCTGATCGGCCTGGTGGTCGGGATGGCCCTGGGCTTCGCGGGCTACTTCGGCGGATTCGCCGCCTTCCTCCTGGTCGGCGTGCTCGGTGCGGTCGGCTTCGTGGTCGGCCGGCTGCTGGAGGGGGACATCGAACTCGGCGAGCTGGGTGACCTGTTGCGCGGCCGCGACCGGCGGCGTTGATGGCGGCAACGGGCACGGTCGTCGCCCAGCGGGGCACCCTGCAGATCGCCGACCGGGTGTTCACCAAGATCGCCGGCCGGGCGGCCCAGGACGTACTGGCCGCCGCCTGGGCCGGGCGCGCCGAGCGGGGCCGCACGCCCAAGGTCTCGGTCACGGTGTCCGGTGGGGCGGCCAGGCTCACCCTCGGTGTGGAGCTGCCCTTCCCGGCGGATCTGTCCGAGCTGGCGCTGGCGGTCCAGGCGGCGGTGACGGAGCAGGTGACGGAGCTGACCGGTACGCGGGTCACCGGTGTCGCGGTGCTGGTCGAGCGGCTGGTCCCGGCGGGGGCCGCGAGGTGACGGCCGGCCTGCCCCAGCCCGAAGAGGTTCCCGGGTTCGAGGAGATTCCCGAGCCCGTTCCCGTCCAGGGGCCGAGGTCGGCCCGGACGGCCGCGGCGGCCGTGGTCGCGACCGCCGTGCTGGTGATCGGCGGCGCGCTGCTCTACGACGTGATCGCGGTACGGACCGGACACCAGGCCCGCCCCTGGCGGGCCAAGCTCGCGCACGAGCTGGCGACCCGTCACCTGGACGATCCCTGGGTGCTGACCGGTGCGGGCATCGCCGTCCTGCTCGGCGTCTGGCTGTGCGTGCTGGCCTTCACCCCCGGGATGCGCCGCTGGCTGCCGCTGCGGCAGGAGGGCGCCGTGATCGACCGCTCGGGGGTGGCCGCCCTGATCACCGCCCGTGCCGAGGAGCTCCCGGGCGTGGATTCCGTCGCTGTCCGGGTCCGGCAGAACCGTACCCGGGTCACCGTCACCGGTGCCGCCGACCCCGCGGGCGTCCAGCGCGCGCTCCGGGCCGAGCTGGCCCGCATCCCGCTGGCCGGCCCGAACCAGCTCGACGTCCGCGCCCACCGGCCGGGGAGGCACCACTGATGAGCCGATCCGCCGTCAACAGGTCGATGCTGGCCGTCGCCGGCCTGGTACTGCTGGTCGCCGGGGTGCTGGTGCTGGCCGGGGGCCTGGATCTGTACGGGCGGCTTCACCTGGACATGCCCCAGGGGTGGCCGCTCACCTCGCCGGACCAGCCGGTGGTCAGCTACGCCTCCCGTACCCGGTGGACGGACAAGGCCTGGTGGTGGCCGACCGTGATCACGGTGCTCGTGCTCGCCGTCGCCGGAGCGCTCTGGTGGCTCTTCGCCCAGCTGCACCGCAGCGGACCCAGCACGGTCACACTGCCGGCCCCGGGCGCCGGCCTGGTGCTGCGCCTGCGCACCAGTGCGCTGGAGGACGCGCTCGAGACCGAGACCATCGCCCTGCCCGAGGTGGCGCGGGTCCGGGTGAAGCTGACCGGGGGGTCGAGGAGGCCGCTGGTGCGGGCGGCGGTCCGGCTGGAGGCGGGCGGCGGGCCGGCCGGGCTGGTGGAGCGGTTCCACACTGGACCGCTGGCGCACGCCAGGGACAGTCTGGGCCTGCCGGAGCTGCCCGCCGAGCTGCGCCTCGGGGTGGCGGGCAGGCGCCGCGCCACCCCGAGGCACCCCCGGGTGCTGTGACCCCTGCTCAGAGCGCGCGCAGTGCCCCGCCGTCCACCGGCACCATCACGCCGGTCAGGTACGAGGCCGCCGGTGACAGCAGGAAGGCCGCGACCCTGCCGAACTCCTCCGGCGTGCCGTAGCGGCCGAGCGGGATCGTCGCGTTGGCACGCGCCCTGGCGGCCTCGGCGTCTCCGCTCAGGCCGTCCAGCTCGCGCAGCCGGTCGGTGGCGATCCGGCCGGGCAGCAGGCCCAGCACCCGGATGCCGCGCGGGCCCAGCTCGTCCGCGAGGGACTTGGCGGCCATCGCCAGGCCCGGCCGCAGGCCGTTGGAGATCCCGAGGCCGGGGATCGGCTGGCGCACCGAGCTGGAGAGCACGAAGGCGATCACGCCGCCCTCGCCGAGGACGCCGGCCGCCGTCCGGGCGAGCCGGAGCGCACCCAGGAAGACCGACTCGAACGCGCTGCGCCAGGCCTCGTCCTCGGCCAGCACCACCGGCCCCGCGGCCGGGCCGCCGACGCTGATCAGCACCCCGTCGAGCCGTCCGAAGGTCTGCCGGGCCGCCTCGACCAGCCGGCCCGCGGCCGCCGGGTCGGCGTTGTCGGCCACCACGCCGTGCGCGTGCTCCGGGCCGCCGAGCTCGGCGACGGCCGCGTCGACCGACTCCTTGGAGCGGCCGCTGAGCACCACCCGGGCGCCGTCCGCGACCAGTTCGCGTGCGGAGGCAAGCCCGAGCCCACGGGTGGCGCCGGTCACTACGTACACCTTGTACTGCAGTCCGAGATCCATGGGGACATATTGCCTGGTCCGGCAGCCCTGAGTGGAGTCCGTCTCACTGACGGATCGACAGTTGACGGAGAGCAACAGTTAGGGAAACCTAACCTTGCTTTGCCCGTCCTTCCCTCGGTTCGGCCACCCTCGCCCGGAGTCTCACATGTCTGAATTCGACCAGTTCGCCCCGATGCAGGGGCGCACGGTCCGGTGCGCCGCGGTGTCCGTCGGGATCTGTGTGCTCTGGGCGGCGAGCGCCTGGGTGGCCTCGCATCTGCACGCCGACCCCTCGCTGCACATGGCGGCACTCTTCATCCACCTGGCCTCGCTGGTGCTCGGGCTCGGCGCGGTGCTGGCCATCGACTACTACGGGCTGCTCTGGCTGCTCGGGCAGCGGACACTGCGTCAGGTGGTCGACTTCACCTCCCCGCTGCACGTCCCGGTCTGGGGCGGTCTGGCCGGGCTGACGATGAGCGGCATCCTGCTGGAGCCGAGCCTCGACTCGGGACTCACCTGGCTGAAGCTGCTGCTCGTCCTGCTGATAGCCCTGAACGGCGTGCACGCCACCGTGCTGCACCGCAGCCTGGAGGAGAACGGCGCGAACCCCCCGTCGCAGCGCCTGCTGGTGCGCGGCGCGGTCTCCGCACTGGTCTCGCAGGCCGGCTGGTGGGGATCCGTCCTGATCGGCTTCTACAACACCCAGCACTGACCAGCTGCGCACCGATCAGGTTTGGGCATCCCAGGGGCGCGGGGAACTGCGCGAGATCGGAAGGTACCGGCCTGTAGCCTCCCGCCTCGCGCAGTTCCCCGCGCCCCTGGGGTTGGCCCGCCCTTGCACCGAGCCCCCGGGGCCTAAGCCGGCAGCAGCTCCTCGGCCTCGGGGGCCGACTGCTCCTTGGCCTCGCGGCGCGCCAGGACCCACAGACCCACCGGCACCAGGGCGGCGAAGAGCCACCACTGGACGGCGTACGCGAGGTGCGGGCCGATGTCGGAGTGGTTGGGCTCGGGCAGCAGCTCGGGGGACGTGCCCGCCGGCGGGGTGGAGCCGACCAGCTCCAGGTAGCCGCCGAGCAGGGCGGCCCCGGTCGCCTTGGCCTGCTGGGTGCTGTTGATCAGCTTGAACTGCCGGTCCGGCAGCCCGCCCCGGTCCCGGATCCCGCTGCCGGCGCTGGTCTCGTCGGCCCGCAGCCGGCCCGTCACCGTGACCTGGCCGCTCGGCGGCGCCGGGACGGACGGATAGCTGGTGGCGTCGCCGGGGGAGTCCACCCAGCCCCGGTTCACCAGGACCTCGCCCTTGCCGTCGGCCAGTCTGAGCGGGGTGACCACGAAGTACCCGATGCTGCTCCCGCCGGGCTCCGTCCGGCTCCGGATGACGAACTCGTGCGCCACGTCGTACTCCCCGACCGCCGTCACGGCCCGCCAGGTCAGGCCGGTCGGCACGGTGTAGCCGGGCGAGGAGAGGCTGTCGAAGGCGACGGGCCGGTCGGTCAGGTTCCGCGCAATGAGCTCGTTGCGCGCCACCCGGGCCTCGTGACGGTGCAGCTGCCAGAAACCCAGCCGGATCATGGTGGGGATCAGCAGCAGGGCGATCAGCGTGATGATCGCCCAGCGCCGGGAGAGCAGAAATCGGTACACAACGGCACGCTACGCCCACACCCCTCGCCGGTCAGACACCGGGGTGCGGCGCGACCTCGCGGAGCAGGTGCAGGAAGGCGTCCTCGCCGACCACCGGCGTGCCGTACTCGCGCGCCTTCCGTGCCTTGCCGCTCCAGCTGTCCGGCTCGTTGGTGACCAGCAGGCTGGTCAGCCGGCTCACCGAGGTCGCGATGTGCAGCCCCGCCTCCACCGCACGGTCCTCCAGCAGCTCGCGGTCGGTCGCGGTGTCCCCGGTGATCGCCACCCGCATGCCCTGCATCAGCGGCCTGCCGTCCTCCCAGCGCCCCGGGTTCGGGTACGGGCAGGGCGGCCGCTTCTTGGCGGCCCGGTACGAGGAGCTGTACGAGCCGCGGCTCGGGGCGGCCGGGCCGTCCTCGCCCAGGTCGGTGACGGCCACACAGGTGGTCAGCGGCAGCGGGATGCCCCCCTGCCTGGCCAGGTGCAGGCTGGGCCGGAAGGCCTCGGCCAGCACCCGGGCGTCGTCCAGCGCGTTGTGCGCGTGCCGCTGCTGCACGCCGAAGTAGGCGGCCAGCGAGGCCAGCTTGCCGTTGGGCAGCGGCAGCCCGAGGTCGCGCGAGAGCACCATGGTGCAGAGCCGGTGCTCGACCGGGGCGCGCAACCCGGCGCGTGAGTACTCGCGCGAGATCATGTTCCAGTCGAAGAGCGCGTTGTGCGCCACCATCACCCGCCCGCGCAGCCGCTCGCCGAGCTCGGCCGCGATCTCCGGGAAGGTCGGTGCCCCCTCCAGTGCCTCGCTGGTCAGGCCGTGGATCCAGGTCGGCCCCGGGTCCCGCTCCGGGTTCACCAGCGTGTACCAGTGGTCGGTGACCTCGCCGTGCCCGTCCAGCTGGTACACACCGGCCGAGATGACCCGGTCCGAACGGCCGAGCCCGGTGGTCTCGACGTCGACCACGGCGAAGCCCTGGCTGTGCTCGGCGGTGCGCTGCGCCGGGAACGGCACTGCCCATGCGGAGTCGTCCCTCGGTGACTGGATCGCGTGCATGGTCAAACAGCTTAAGGGCGCCCGCCCACAGCAATGGTCGAGCCGGCCTGCCGCAGTGGCGTACGCGACATTTCGACAGGGCGTGCGCCGGACCCCGGAATAGAGTGGGCGAGGGGATGGTCGTACACCCAGCCGAACGTTTCTCCCAGGTCGCCGGTACCCCTCCGGCGGCAGACCCCGCACTAAGGAAGACCCCTCATGCGTGCCACCGTGATCCACGGCCCGAACGACATCCGGATCGAGGAGGTGCCCGACCCGCAGATCCAGCGGCCCACCGACGCGGTGGTCCGCGTGGTCAACGCCTGTATCTGCGGCAGCGACCTCTGGGCGTACCGGGGTGTGGCCGCCCGGGTGGCCGGTCAGCGGATCGGTCACGAGTTCCTCGGCATCGTCGAGGAGGTCGGCTCCGAGGTGTCCGGCTTCAAGCCCGGTGACTTCGTGGTCGCGCCGTTCGTCTGGTCCGACGGGGTCTGCGAGTTCTGCCGCGAGGGTCTGCAGACCTCCTGCCCGCACGGCGGTTTCTGGGGCGAGGTCGGCTCCGACGGCGGTCAGGGCGAGGCCGTGCGAGTCCCGTACGCCGACGGCACGCTCGTCCAGCTGCCCAAGGAGGCCGCCGGCGACGAGAAGCTGCTGCCCGGGCTGCTGGCGCTCTCCGACGTCATGAGCACCGGTCACCACGCGGCCGTCTCGGCCGGCGTCCGCCCGGGTGCGACCGTCGCCGTCGTCGGTGACGGCGCCGTCGGCCTGTGCGGCGTGCTCGCCGCGCACCGGCTCGGCGCCGCCCGGATCATCGCGCTGGGCCGCCACCAGGTCCGTACCGACATCGCCCGCAAGTTCGGCGCCACCGACGTGGTCGCCGAGCGCGGGGAGGCCGCGATCGAGGCGGTCAAGGAGCTGACCGGCGGTCAGGGCGCCCACGCCGTCCTGGAGGCCGTCGGCACCGAGGAGTCGATGCGCACCGCGATCTCGATCGCCCGCGACGGCGGCGCGGTCGGCTACGTCGGCGTGCCGCACGGCGGCAGCGCGGGCGTCGACATCGCCCAGATGTTCGGCCGCAACCTCACCCTCGGCGGCGGTGTGGCCCCCGCCCGCGCGTACATCCCCGAGCTGCTCCCCGACGTGCTGGCCGGCCGGATCGACCCGGGCCTGGTCTTCGACCGCACCGTCAACCTGGACGGCGTGCCGGACGGCTATCGGGCGATGGACGACCGCTCGGCGCTGAAGGTCCGTATCACCTTCTGACGGCTGCTCAGGAAGACCGGCGCCACCCTTGGTGCCGGTCTTCTGCTGTCTCCTGATCGGTTTTCGGTCAGATCGTGCACATGCCGTGGCCAAGTACTGTTCGGGGCTGCCGGGCCCCTCTAGCATGCAGCGGCACCTGCGACTGTGACGCCCCTCACGTCCGATCGTTCCACCTGTGCACCCGTAGACGTCAGGAGACACCGAGTGGACACCCCGCCGCCCGCCGAGACGGTCCCCACAGAAGTCCGAGGCATCGAGGAGACCGAGGAGTTCCGCTCGCTGCGCGGCTCCTTCCGAGGCTTCGCCTTCCCCGTGACCGCAGGATTCATCCTCTGGTACCTGCTGTATGTGCTGCTCTCCAGCTACGCGCCCGCGTTCATGGCCACCAAGGTGTTCGGCCACATCAACGTCGCGCTCCTGCTCGGCCTGCTGCAGTTCGCCAGCACCTTCGCCATCGCCGCCTGGTACGCCCGTTACGCGGACCGCCGGCTCGACCCGCCGGCCGCCGCCATCCGCGACCGCGCCATCCGCGACCGCGCCGTCAGGGAGGCAGCCGAATGACCGCCCTCGCCACCGCCGCCACCGAGCACCGCGGCCTGACCATGACCCTGTTCGGCGTCTTCGTGCTCGCCACCCTCGGCATCACGATCTGGGCCGGACGCCAGACCAGGGACGCCGCCGACTTCTACGCCGGCGGCCGCGGCTTCACCGGCTTCCAGAACGGCCTGGCCATCTCCGGCGACTACATGTCGGCGGCCTCCTTCCTCGGCATCGCCGGCGCCATCGCGCTCTTCGGCTACGACGGGTTCCTCTACTCGATCGGCTTCCTGGTCGCCTGGCTGGTCGCGCTGCTGCTGGTCGCCGAGCCGCTGCGCAACTCCGGCCGCTACACCATGGCCGACGTGCTCGCCTTCCGGATGCGCCAGCGCCCGGTCCGTACCGCCGCGGGCATCTCGACCATCGTGGTGTCGATCTTCTACCTGCTGGCCCAGATGGTCGGCGCGGGCTCGCTGGTCGCCCTGCTGCTCGGCGTCAGCGGAGACGGCGCCAAGCGCTGGACCATCGTCGCCGTGGGCGCCCTGATGGTCATCTACGTCGCCATCGGCGGGATGAAGGGCACCACCTGGGTGCAGATCGTCAAGGCCGTCCTGCTGATCGCCGGCACCGCGCTGATGACCGTCCTGGTGCTCGCCAAGTACCACTTCAACATCTCCAGCCTGCTCGGCGCCGCCGCCGACGCCAGCGGCAAGGGCTCCGCGTTCCTGGAACCCGGCCTCAAGTACGGCACCACCGGCACCACCAAGCTGGACTTCATCAGCCTCGGCATCGCCCTGGTCCTCGGCACCGCCGGGCTCCCGCACATCCTGGTGCGCTTCTACACCGTGCCCACCGCCAAGGCCGCCCGGAAGTCGGTGCTCTGGGCGATCGGCATCATCGGCGGCTTCTACCTGATGACCCTGGCGCTCGGCTTCGGCGCCGCCGCCCTGGTCGGCCCCAAGGTGATCAAGGCCTCCAACGCGGCCGGCAACACCGCCGCCCCGCTGCTCGCCGAGAAGCTCGGCGGGGGCGCGGGCTCCACCGGCGGAGCCGTCCTGCTCGCGGTGATCTCCGCCGTCGCCTTCGCCACCATCCTGGCCGTGGTCGCCGGGCTCACCCTGGCCTCGTCCGCCTCCTTCGCCCATGACCTGTACGCCAACGTCATCCGGCGCGGGCGCGCGAGCGAGAAGGAGGAGGTCCGCTCGGCCAAGCTGGCCGCCGTGGCGATCGGCGCGGTGGCGATCGTGCTGGCGCTGTTCGCGGACAAGCTCAACACCGCCGCCCTGGTCGCCCTGGCCTTCGCGGTGGCCGCCTCGGCGAACCTGCCGACGCTGCTGTACTCGCTCTTCTGGAAGCGCTTCACCACCGTCGGCGCGGTCAGCTCGGTCTACGCCGGTCTGATCACCTCGGTCACCCTGGTGTTCTTCTCCACCGTGGTCTCCGGGGGCAAGAACTCGCTCTTCCCGCACAGCGACTTCCACTGGTTCCCGCTGGAGAACCCCGGCCTGGTCTCCATCCCGGTCGGCTTCCTGGCCGGCTGGATCGGCACCCTGCTCTCGAAGGAGACCGCCGACCCCGCGAAGTACGCTGAACTGGAGGTCCGCTCGCTCACCGGACTGGGCGCGCACTGATCCTGCCTGACGGACGGCACCCGCGTGGTGTCCGATCACCCGGATAAGCTGGCCCGGCCCGCCCGTAGCGGCGGCCGGGCCAGTTGCACTCCGGAAAGGGGTCCGTCGTGCTCCTCGACACCTTTGGCCGACAGGCCGTCGACCTGCGGGTCTCCCTCACCGACCGGTGCAACCTGCGCTGCACCTACTGCATGCCCGAAGAGGGCCTGCAGTGGCTGGCCAAGCCCGACCTGCTGACCGACGAGGAGATCGTCCGGCTGGTCACCGTCGCGGTCCGCGACCTGGGCGTCCGGGAGGTCCGTTTCACCGGCGGCGAGCCGCTGCTGCGCCCCGGACTGGTCGGCATCGTCGCCGCCTGCGCCGAGCTGGAGCCCCGCCCCGAGCTCTCCCTGACCACCAACGGCATCGGCCTGGCCCGTACCGCCACCGCCCTCCGGCAGGCCGGCCTGGACCGGGTCAACGTCTCGCTCGACACCCTGGACGCCGACACCTTCTTCACCCTGACCCGCCGCAAGCGCCACCAGGACGTCCTGGACGGCCTGGCCGCCGCCGAGGCCGCCGGCCTCACCCCGGTCAAGCTCAACGCCGTCCTGATGCGCGGCGTCAACGACCACGAGGCCGCCGACCTGCTCGACTGGTGCCTGCAGCACGGGTACGAGCTGCGCTTCATCGAGCAGATGCCGCTGGACGCCCAGCACGGCTGGGACCGCTCCTCGATGGTCACCGCCGAGGAGATCCTGGGCCGCCTGCAGGATCGTTTCTCCCTCACCCCGGAGCCGTCCAGCGTCCGTGGCGCGGCCCCTGCCGAGCGCTGGCTGGTCGAGGGCGGTCCGGCGAGCGTGGGTGTGATCGCCTCGGTGACCCGGCCGTTCTGCCGGGCCTGCGACCGTACCCGGCTCACCGCCGACGGCCAGGTCCGCAACTGCCTCTTCGCCACCGGCGAGACCGACCTTCGGACCGCCCTGAGGTCCGGCGGCAGCGACGCCGAGATCGGCGAGCTGTGGCGGGCCGCGATGTGGGGCAAGAAGGCGGGCGCGGGGATCGACAACCCGGACTTCCTCCAGCCCGAGCGCCCGATGTCCGCCATCGGCGGCTGATGGGGTTCGGCGGAGTTGGACGGGGTTTGACGGGGGCTCAGCCCTGCCAGTCGGCGAAGGCCACGACCTCCTTCAGGAAGCCCCGGACGCCCAGGAACTGGGACAGGTGCTCGCGGTGCTCCTCGCAGGCGAGCCAGGTCTTCCTGCGGTCCGGCGTGTGCAGCTTGGGGTTGTTCCACACCAGCACCCACTCGGCGGGCTTGCGGCAGCCCTTTCCGGAGCAGACCGGCGGGCCCTCGGGGCCTTCCGGGCCACCGAAGAGGCCGAGGGTGGGGGAGTCCATGGTGGGCCGTCCTGAGCGCTTGGGCGGGAGTGTGCACCGCCAGTCTCGCACTCCCGACGGGCCGGCCGGGACGGGCGCCTGGATGCGGGCATGACGACGCCGGGCAGCCACGGGGGGAGCCGCCCGGCGTCGGTCTGTCGCTCCGACGGGGGATGCGGAGCGCGTACGCAGTATGTCACGGCCGGACCCCCGAATGGCTAGCTCTTTCATGATTAATCTGAGCTTGCTCTGAGCTTTCTACCGGTCAAATGACAGCAGAGAATGCCAAACCGGACAGCTTTTCCTGAGGCTTTGTCACTCCTCGGCCGGGGCTCCACCCCCGCCGGTGCCGCCCGGCCCGAGCATCAGCGGCGTCTGCGCGGGCACCGCGAAGGTGCTCGGCAGACCGGGCGCCTTCTCCCGCCCGGCGTTGGCGAGCAGGACGGCGAAGTACGGCAGCAGGACCCCGCCGACGAGGGCCACGTACGCCACGTAGCGCTGGATGTCCCACATGACGACGGCGAGGACCACGCACGCCGTACGGACCAGCATCGAGATCACGTAGCGCCGCTGGCGCCCCCGGACATCCTCCGAGAGGCTGCTGCGTGCTCCGGTGATCCGGAACACCTGCCCGCTCTTGCCCATGTTCTACCGCCCTCGTCAGCACCCGTACCCTCGCCGGACACGGCCATCTCACGGTACGCCGCACAGGGCCGACGGAGGAGAGCGGGGGAGCCGAATCGCCCGCGAGTGGGCCTAGGAGGCCTGCAGGGTCAGATATTCCGGCGCGACGGTGTCGGTCAGCCACACGCCGTTGGCGCTGACCCGGAAGACATGGCCGGCCGCCGACATCGCGGCGGCGTCGACCACCAGGACGACCGGCCGGCCGTGCCGGGAGCCGACCCGCACGGCGGTCTCGGTGTCCGCGGAGAGATGGACGTCCTGCCGGGACATCGGCCGCAGGCCCTCCTGGAGGATCGCGTCCAGCGCCCGCCCCGTGGTGCCGTGGTACAGCACCGGCGGCGGCTCGGTGGCGGCCAGCCCGAGGTCGACCGCCACCGAGTGGCCCTGGCTCGCCCGGATGGAGAGCCCGTCCTCGGAGTAGGCGAAGCGGCGCTTGTTGTTCGTCTCCACGACGTGGTCCAGCTCGGCCCGGCTCAGCCGGGTGCCGCGCCGGGCAAGGGCCGCGAGCAGGGTGTCGACCCGTACCCAGCCGGCCTCGTCGAGGGTGATGCCGGCCGAGCCGGGGTCGTGCCGCAGGATGCGGGAGAGGGTCTTGGAGGTCTTGACGGTACGTTTCTCGTCCACGGCTCCATGCTCCCAACCGGGCCCCGCCGGCAGCCACCGATTTGCGTGCGGGAAACCACATTGGGCCTTCGGTCGGTGGCCCGGCCGAAGGCCCGATGTGGCTGTACCAATCAGGTCAGGAGGCTTGGCTGACCGAGCTCATGTTGAAGTCCGCCACCCGGACCGGAGGCATCGCGGTACGGGTGAACCAGTCGCCCCACTCGCGCGGCAGGCACTGCTCGGTGCGGCCGACCTCGGTGATCCGGCCCAGCAGGTCCACCGGGGACTCGTTGAACCGGAAGTTGTTCACCGCACCGACCACCTCGCCGTTCTCCACCAGGTAGACGCCGTCCCGGGTGAGCCCGGTGAGCAGCAGCGTCGCCGGGTCGACCTCGCGGATGTACCAGAGGCAGGTGAGCAGCAGCCCGCGCTCGGTGCGGGCGATCATCTCGTCCAGCGTCGGGGCGGCGGCCTGGTCGGCTGTCTCCAGCACCAGGTTGTCCACCGGCGGGGTGAGCGGGAGGCCGGTCAGGCCCGCCGAGTGACGGGTGGTGAGCAGGTTGGCCAGCTCGCCGTCGCGGATCCAGTCGGTGGCGGTGAGCGGCAGTCCGTTGTCGAAGACCGAGCTGTCCTCGCCGGAGGAGTGCGTGAGCACGAAGGGCGCGGCCTGCAGGCCCGCCTCGGCCGGGTCGGAGCGCAGGGTCAGCGGCAGTGGGCTGAGCTTCTCGCCGACCCTGGTCCCTCCGCCCGGCTTGCTGAAGACCGTCTTGCCCTCGGCGGCGTCCCGGCCGCCTGAGGACCAGCTGAGGTAGATCAGCAGGTCGGCGACGGCGGTGGGCGGCAGCAGCGTCTCGTACCGGCCGGCGGGCAGGTCGATCCGCTTCTGTCCCCAGGCCAGGCGCTGGGTCAGCTGGGTGTGCAGGGCGGCGACGTCCACGTCCTGGAAGTCCCGGGTGGCGGCGCCCGCCCAGGCCGAGCCGGAGAGGTCGGCGGTCTTGGCGTTGATCTCGACCGAGCCGGTCGGCTGGTCGTGGCGCAGCCGCAGACCGGTGGAGGTGCCGAGGTAACTGCTCGTCACCTCGTGCCGGGCGAAGCCGTACAGCAGCTGGCCGGCCGCGCGGGCCCGGGCGAAGGCCTCGCCGAGGGCCGGGGCGAACTCGGCGAAGACCTCGATCGAGGTCTCGGAGGGAGCCGAGGTGAAGTCGGGGGACGAGGGCCGGGCCTCGACCAGCGGCTGGGCGTCCTCCGCGGGCTCGGCGCCGCGCGCGGCCTCCTCGGCGGCGCGGACCAGGCTCTCCACCTCGTCCAGGGTGACGGCCTCGCGGGCGACCACGCCGGAGGCGGTGCCCTGGGCGCCGTCGACGGTGGCGATCACGGTGAGCCGGCGGCCCCGGGTGACGCCGTTGGTGGTGAGCGCGTTGCCGGCCCAGCGCAGGTTGGCCGTCGACTCCTCGTCGGCGATCACCACGCAGCCGTCGGCGCGGGAGAGTTCGAGGGCGCGCTCGACCAGCTCGTGGGGCTGAATCACGTTCGGATGAATCGCAGTCATCAGTGACCGGCCTCCTGCTGCGTGTTGAGGACGTTGACGTTGCGGAACAGCGCGGACGGGCAGCCGTGGCTGACCGCCGCGACCTGGCCCGGCTGGGCCTTGCCGCAGTTGAACGCACCGCCGAGCACGTACGTCTGCGGGCCGCCGACGGCGCTCATCGAGCCCCAGAAGTCGGTGGTGGTGGCCTGGTAGGCGAAGTCCTTGACCTGCCCGGCCAGGCGGCCGTTCCTGATCGCGTAGGCGCGCTGGCCCGTGAACTGGAAGTTGTAGCGCTGCATGTCGATCGACCAGGAGCGGTCCCCGACGATGTACAGGCCCTTCTCCACGCCCTCGAACAGGCCCTCGGTGTCCGGGCCGCCGGCCACCGGCTGGAGCGAGACGTTGGCCATCCGCTGCACCGGGACGTGGGCGGGGGAGTCGGCGAAGGCGCAGCCGTTGGAGCGGCCGAAGCCCTTCTGCTTCGCCATCGCGCGGTCCAGCTGGTAGCCGACCAGGACACCGTCCTTGACGAGGTCCCAGGACTGGGTGGCCACGCCCTCGTCGTCGTACCCGATGGTGGAGAGGCCGTGCTCGGCGGTGCGGTCGCCGGTGACGTGCATCAGCTCGGAGCCGTACCTGAGCGAGCCCAGCTTGTCGAAGGTGGCGAAGGAGGTGCCCGCGTAGGCGGCCTCGTAGCCGAGCGCGCGGTCCAGCTCGGTGGCGTGGCCGATCGACTCGTGGATCGTGAGCCAGAGGTTGGACGGGTCGATGACCAGGTCGTACCGGCCCGCCTCGACGCTCGGGGCCTTCATCTTCTCGGCCAGCAGCTCGGGGAGCTCGGCGAGTTCGGCGTCCCAGTTCCAGCCGGTCCCGAGCAGGTACTCCCAGCCGCGGCCGACCGGCGGGGCGATGGTGCGCATCGAGTCGAAGGCGCCCGTCCGCTCGTCGACCGAGGTGGCTTCCAGGTGCGGGTGCAGCCGGACGCGCTGCTGGGTGGTGACGGTGCCGGAGGTGTCGGCGTAGAACTTGTTCTCCTGCACCGTCAGCAGGTTGGCCGACACGTGTGACACACCGTCGGCGGCCAGCAGGCGGTTGCTCCAGTCGGCGAGCAGCGCGGTCTTCTCGGCGTCCGGTACGTCGAAGGGGTTGACCTCGTACGAGGAGACCCAGGTCGCGTCGGCGTGGACCGGCTCCTCGGCCAGTTCGACCACGTCCGCCGAGCCGGCCGCCCGGCTGATCCCGCCGGAGAGCCGGGCCACCGCCACCGCCTGCTCGGCGACCCGGGCCGCCGCGTCGGCGGTCAGGTCCACCCCGGCCGCGAAGCCCCAGGCGCCGTCCAGCAGCACCCGGACGGCGAAGCCCAGCTGCACGCTGTCGGAGGAGCCGGACGGGCGGCCGTCGCGCAGCCGCCAGGAGGCGCTGCGGACGCGCTCCAGCCGGAAGTCCGCGTGGGCGGCGCCGAGCTGCTTCGCCCGGCCGAGTGCGGCCTCGGCGAGGGCGTGCAGCGGGTACGCGAGGAACTGCGGATCGACGGCGCGGCCGCGGGGTGTGCCAGCGCTGGATGTCGGCGGCATCGGGCTCCCTGGATCGAGGGTTGCAAGAGCGAGGCGGCCACCTGCACAGAGGTGCCCGCATCGCATCATTGCCTGCCGACTGCCTTTCGGCCAGCAATTAACTCCCGGCCGAGCGTTGCCGGCCGGTCCGGCCCCGACGGTGGGTCAGGCCACGTCCTCCCACCAGCCGTCCAGCTCCGGCGGGTTGTCCACGTCCACGCGCTGGCCCGGGCGCGGCACGGCCAGTGGCACGGCCTGCGCCTTGGCCTCGGCCAGCAGCCGCTCGATCGGCTCGGCCCACGGGTGCAGGGCCAGGTTGAAGGTGCACCAGTGGACGGGCACCAGCAGCTCGGCCCGCAGGTCGAGGTGGGCGCGGACGGCGTCCTCGGGGGTCATGTGGATGTCGGCCCAGGCCTCGTTGTAGGCACCGATCTGGACCAGCGCGGCGTCGAACGGGCCGTGCTTCTCGCCGATCGCGGCGTAGCCCTCGAAGTAGCCCGAGTCGCCGGTGTAGTAGATCTTCCGGTTCGGCCCGGCGATCACCCAGGAGCCCCAGAGCGTGGTGTTGCGGGTGGTCGAGCGGCCGGAGAAGTGGTGCGCGGAGGTCAGCGTCAGGGTCAGCTCGCCGAGGGTGCAGGTCTCGTCCCAGTCGAGCTCGATGATCCGGTGCTCGGGGACGCCCCAGCGGCTCAGGTGGCCGCCGATGCCCAGCGGCACCGCGAACGGCGCGGACTGGGTGGTCACCAGCCGCTTCACGGTGGCCATGTCCAGGTGGTCGTAGTGGTCGTGCGAGATCAGCACCACGTCGACCTGCGGCAGCTCCTCCAGCTCGACCGGAGCCGGGTGCAGCCGCTTCGGGCCGACGTGCGCCACGGGGGAGCAGCGGTCGCTCCAGATCGGGTCGATCAGCACCCGGCTGCCCTCGATCTCGACCAGCGCCGAGGCGTGCCCGTACCAGACGATCTCGATGCCCTCGGCGGCCGGCCGCTGCGGGCCGCCCTCGGGCCGGACCACCGGCACCGGCCGGACGGGCGTACGGCCCTCGCGCTCGAAGAGCATCTTCCGGACGGTCGACCGGTCCACCTGCGGCGGGTTCTGCGGCTCCTGGGCCAGGGCGGACGGGGCGTTGTGGAAGACGCCGTCGCGGTACTGCGGGGAGTTGCGGATACGCGGGTCGGTCCCGTCCGGCCGCCGGCCGAAGGCGGCGGGGAGGTCGCGCAGCGACCAGGCGACGGTGCCGGCCGCCGCGGCCAGGGCGGTCAGTGCCAGCAGTCTCTTCGGGCTGCCGGTGCTCTGGTGTGCCTCGCTCATCCGCCTCTTCGCTTTCGTCGTGACCGGGGGTGGGGCGTGGGTCGCCCAGGGCGACCACCCGGACGGTCCGGGAGCCGACAGGGCAACGGGCCTGACGTGGCTGGTTGTTCCCGATCCGGGCCACCGTTCGGCGGGCACCCGTCGGAAGCCCGGATTGTCGGGATGCGACAGTTCGCGCCGGACGGACCTGTGGGAGGTCGATGCGCTCAAGTCTCACTCAGCCCGATAGCGTCACACTGCGTACGCGCGCATCGCGTATGGATGCGGCCGAACGGCACACCACGTGCCGCCCTCGCGGCCGCCGGTCAATCACGGAGAGAGGTGGATCGTTGAGCCGCTCGGTTCTCGTCACCGGAGGTAACCGGGGCATCGGCCTCGCGATCGCCCTGGCCTTCGCCGAGGCGGGGGACAAGGTAGCCATCACCAGCCGTTTGGGGGAGGTCCCCGCCGAGCTGGCGAAGTACGAGGTGACCGCCGTCCGCTGCGACATCAACGACTCCGAGCAGGTCGACGCGGCCTTCACCGAGATCGAGGCCAAGCAGGGCGCGGTCGAGGTGCTGGTCTGCAACGCCGGCATCACCAAGGACACCCTGCTGCTGCGCATGTCGGAGCAGGACTTCACCTCCGTCGTGGACACCAACCTCACCGGCACCTTCCGGGTGGTCAAGCGGGCGTCCGCCAAGATGCTGCGGGCCCGCAAGGGCCGGATCGTGCTCATCTCCTCGGTCGTCGGCCTGCTGGGCTCGCCCGGGCAGGCGAACTACGCGGCGTCCAAGGCCGGCCTGGTCGGCTTCGCCCGCTCGCTGGCCCGTGAGCTCGGCTCGCGCAACATCACCGTCAACGTGGTCGCCCCCGGCTTCGTCGACACCGACATGACGGCGGTGCTCACCGAGGAGCGCCGCAAGGAGATCGTCGCCGGCGTGCCGCTCGGCCGCTACGCCGCACCCGCCGAGATCGCCTCGGCCGTTCGCTTCCTCTCCTCGGACGAGGCCGCATACATCACCGGAGCCGTCATTCCCGTCGACGGCGGATTGGGCATGGGTCACTGAACATGAGTGGAATCCTCGAGGGCAAGCGGATCCTGATCACCGGTGTGCTGATGGAGTCCTCCATCGCCTTCCACACCGCGAAGCTGGCCCAGGAGCAGGGCGCGGAGATCATCCTCACCGCCTTCCCGCGCCCCAGCCTGACCGAGCGCATCGCCAAGAAGCTCCCCAAGCCGGTGAAGGTGCTGGAGCTGGACGTGTCCAGCGAGGAGCAGCTGGCGGGCATCGCGGACCAGGTGCGCGAGCACCTGCCGACCCTGGACGGCATCGTCCACTCCATCGGCTTCGCGCCGCAGGACGCCCTGGGCGGCAACTTCCTGAACACCCCGTGGGAGTCCGTGGCCACCGCCATGCAGGTCTCCGCGTTCTCGCTGAAGTCGCTGACCATGGCGCTGCTCCCGCTGATGCAGGACGGCGGCTCGGTGGTCGGCCTGACCTTCGACGCGCAGTTCGCCTGGCCGAAGTACGACTGGATGGGCCCGGCCAAGGCCGCGCTGGAGGCCACCTCCCGCTACCTGGCCCGTGACCTGGGCGAGCGGAACATCCGCTGCAACCTGATCTCGGCCGGTCCGATCGGCTCGATGGCCGCGAAGTCCATCCCGGGCTTCGGCGACCTGGCGGCCACCTGGGACGCCCGTTCCCCGCTGAAGTGGGACCTCTCCGACCCGGAGCCGGCCGGCCGTGGCGTGGTCGCGCTGCTCTCCGACTGGTTCCCGAAGACCACCGGCGAGATCATCCACGTCGACGGCGGCCTCCACGCCATCGGCGCCTGACGCAACCGGCCGGCCGACGGGTTTACCCAGCGCAATCGGCCGGCCGGACAGGGGCGCGGGGAACTGCGCGATTCGGAAGAAGCTGACCCGAGCTGTCTCCCGTCTCGCGCAGTTCCTCGCGCCCCTTTGGGTTTGCCCGACGCAGTCGGCCGGCCCCTGGGTTCACCCGACGCAATCGGCCGGCCAGCCAGGGGCGCGGGGAACTGCGCGATTCGGAAGAAGCTGACCCGAGCTGTCTCCCGTCTCGCGCAGTTCCTCGCGCCCCTTTGGTGTTGCCCCGACCCGTAAAAATCGCTCAGCACGCGCCGATCGCGCGCCCCGCCTCCACCGAGGCCCGCGCCGCGTCCCCCGCCCGGACCGCGTCCAGGATGCCGTCGTGCCCCACGTACCGCTCGGCGATCAGCTCGGAGCCGACGTCGTGCCGCAGGTGCGCCCGCAGCACCTCCCCCAGGTCCGCGTACACCGCCGCGATGACGTCGTTGTGCGCCGCCGCCACCACGGCCTGGTGGAACGCCGCGTCCGCTTGGACGAAGTCCTCCGGGTCGCCCGCGGACCAGGCCGCCTCCCGCCTGGCCAGCGCGGTCGCCAGCAGCTCGAGGTCCCGCTCGGTCCGCCGGGTCGCGGCGAGGCCGGCGGCCGAGGTCTCCAGCATCGACCGCAGCTCGGCGACCTGCTCCTGGTCGGCGTCCGCGAAGCGGCGGTGCATCACCCCGGCCAGCTCGCTGGTGGCCAGGACGTACGTGCCCGAGCCCTGGCGGATGTCCAGCAGGCCGTTGTGCGCGAGCGCCCGGACGGCCTCGCGCACGGTGTTGCGGGCCACCCCGAGCTGTTCGACGAGCTCCGACTCGGTGGGGATCCGCGAGCCGACCGGCCATTCGCCCGAGGTGATCTGGGCCCGCAGCTGTGCGATCACCTGATCGGACAGCGGGGTGCGCCTGGTGGTCGACAGCGCCATGGGACTCCCTACTCCTGAGTTGACGGGCTACAGAATACCGGGGTGCCAATATTCATCCCATCATTCTATGATGGCCGCTATGTCCACCGCAGCAGACACCGCCACCCACCGCACCGAGGCCCGACCGGCAGCCCCACAGCCCGCCGCCAACCGCGGCAAGTACCTGGCCTGGCTGCTCGCCGTCGCCATCGCGGCCGCGGCCTTCAACCTCCGCCCGGTGGTCACCAGCCTCGGCCCGATGCTCGACCAGGTCCGCGCCGACCTCGGGATGAGCGCCACCGTCGCCGGGCTGCTCACCGCCGTGCCCTCGCTCTGCTTCGCGGTCTTCGGCCTCGCCGCCCCGGCCCTGGCCCGGAGGGTCGGCCCGATCGCGGTGGTCACGGCCGGCCTCGGCGCCATCACCCTCGGCGTGCTGGCCCGCTCCTTCGCGGGCGGCACCGCGGTCTTCCTGCTGCTGACCGCTGTCGCGCTGGCCGGTGTCGCGGTGTCCAACGTACTGATCCCGGTGGTGATCAAGCGCTACTTCCCCGACCGGGTCGGCCCGATGATCGGCCTCTACTCGATGGCGCTGTCCGCCGGCACCGCGCTCGCCGCGGCCGCCACCGTCCCGCTGACCACCGCGCTCGGCGGCAGCTGGCGCGAGGGTCTGGGCGTCTGGGGTCTGCTGGCGGCGGCCACCCTGGTGCTCTGGCTGGTGACGCTGTTCCTGCGCCGCGAGCGCTCCGAGGGCTCCGTGGCCCGGGCCACCGCCAAGCTGCCGATCCTGCGCAGCCGTACCGCCTGGGCACTGGCCGTCTTCCTGGGCCTGCAGGCGACCAGCGCGTACGCCACGATGGGCTGGCTGCCCAAGATCTACCAGGACGCCGGCGTCTCGGCCGGTGCCTCCGGCGTGCTCCTGGCGCTGGTGATGGCGATCAGCGTCCCGGTCTCCTTCATCCTGCCCAACCTGGCCGCCCGCCGTGGTGACCAGCGGATCTTCGTGGTCGTGCTGGGCCTGTGCGGCATCGCCGGCTACACCGGCCTGGCGCTCGCCGCGGGCACCGCCTCCTGGCTGTGGGCCTGCCTGGTGGGCCTGTCGATGTGCGCCTTCCCGCTCGCCCTGACCATGATCGGCCTGCGGGCCCGGACGCCGGGCGGGGTGGCCCAGCTCTCGGCCTTCGCCCAGAGCCTCGGCTACCTGATCTCCATCCCCGGCCCGATCCTGATCGGCAGCCTCTACCAGTCCACCGGCGGCTGGTACCTGCCGCTCGGCTTCCTGGCCCTGCTGCTCGTCCCGCAGATGGTCTTCGGCCTGCGCGCGGCGCTGTCCCGGCACATCGAGGACGAGGTCGTTCAAGCCCAGGTCAAGGCGTAGACCCCGGTTTCTGTCCGGCATCTCAGGGATGCGAGACTCGGCCTCATGCCAGTACTCGAACCCAATCCCCCGGACGGCCAGAAGAAGCTGCTGCAGCTGATGGGCGTGATCGCCGGCATCGTGATCCTGGTGGCCGTGGTCGCGGTCATCGCCAGGAACATGGGCTGACGGAGCGCCGGGCAGGGTCCACCCGGGCGGCCTGCACTCCTGCGGGCGACGGCGACCCGGAGCACCGCGCCCGACGGCCGGTTTTCTGGAAAGCTCTTGGATATGAGCGCCGACACTCCTCGAAGGATCATCGTTCTCCGCCACGCCAAGGCCGACTGGCCGAACCACGTGGACGACCACGAGCGGCCGCTGGCCGACCGCGGGCGGCACCAGGCGCCCGACGCCGGCCGCTGGCTCGCCGACTCCGGCATCCATCCCGACTACGTGCTCTGCTCCACCTCGCAGCGGACCAGGGAGACCTGGAAGCTCGCCGCGCACGAGCTGCCCAAGCGGGCCCGGAAGACGGTCTACGAGGGCCGGGTCTACGACGCCAGCCCCGGCGAGATCATCACGGTGCTGCAGGAGACCCCGGACGAGTACACCGACCTCCTGCTGGTCGGCCACAACCCGGGCGTCCTGGGCCTGACCCAGGTGCTGGCCGGTGACGAGGGCGACGCGGACGCGCTCAACCGGCTGCGCCTCGGCGGCTTCCCGACGGCGGCCATCGCGGTGCTGGGCTTCACCGGTCCGTGGAAGAGCGTCGAGCCCGGGGTGGCCAAACTGGAGGCCTTCCACACGCCGCAGGAGTGACGGCCAGGGGCGGGCACTCCCTCGTCGGAGTACCCGCCCCGGTGGCCTACCGGCCGTCGCTCATTCGGTCGGCGTGCCGTCCAGCGCGTCGGCCGCCTCGACCTCTTCGCGGGTGATCCCCAGCAGGTAGAGGACGGTGTCCAGGAAGGGCACGTTCACGGCCGTGTCGGCGGCCTCCCGGACCACCGGCTTGGCGTTGAAGGCCACCCCGAGCCCGGCCGCGTTCAGCATGTCCAGGTCGTTGGCGCCGTCGCCGATCGCCACCGTCTGCTCCAGCGGCACCTTGGCCTGCTCGGCGAACCGGGCCAGCCAGCGCGCCTTGCCCGCGCGGTCGACGATCTCGCCCGTCACCCGGCCGGTGAACTTCCCGTCCTCCACCTCCAGGGTGTTCGCGGCCGCGAAGTCGAGGCCCAGCTGCTCCACCAGATGGTCGGTGACCTGGGTGAACCCGCCGGAGACGATGGCCACCTGGTAGCCGAGCCGCTGCAGGGTACGGATCAGGGTGCGCGCCCCGGGAGTGAACCGGACCTCGGTACGGACCTTCTCCGTCACCGCCGCGTCCAGGCCCGCCAGCAGCGCGACCCGGGCCCGCAGCGACTCCGCGAAGTCCAGCTCGCCGCGCATCGCGGCCGCCGTCACCTCGGCGACCTTCTCCTCGCAGCCCGCGTGCGCCGCGAAGAGCTCGATCACCTCGTCCTGGATCAGCGTGGAGTCCACGTCCATCACCACCAGGCGCTTCGCCCGGCGGTGCAGCCCCGCCCGGACGACGGCGATGTCGACCCGCTGAGCGGCCGCCTCGACGGCCAGCTCGGCCCGCAGCTGCTCGGTGGCCACGCCGGAGACGGCCAGTTCGACGGCGGTCACCGGGTACTTGGCGAGCCTGAACACCCGGTCGATGTTGCCGCCCGACTCGGTGATCCGGGCGGTCAGCGCGGCGACCGCCGAGGCGGCGAGCGGGTGGCCGAGCACGGTGACGTGCGAGCGGCCCTCACGGCGCGGGGCGTTGTCGCCCGTACCGGAGATGATCTCGGCCTGGAGCTTCTGCTCCTCGGCCCAGCGGTGCACGGTGACCCGCAGCTCGCCCTCGGCGCCGGGTCCACCGCCGGCCGGGGGAGTGACCAGCGCGCACAGCGTTATCCGGCCACGGGTGACCATCTGCTCGATGTCGATCACGTCCACACCGAAGTCGCCGAGCGTGGCGAACAGGCCCGCGGTGATGCCAGGGCGGTCCTTGCCGAACACCTTGACCAGCAGGGTGCGCTCGTCGTCAAAGGTCCGGGGCAGCGGGGCGGGGAGAGGCTCAGCGGCCGGAGGCATAGCGTTCATGGTGCCTCCCACGCTACCGGGCGCGGATACCCCGCCACCGCACCCGTCCGCACCGTGGACGCGGTCTTCACGCCTGTGTCACCGACCTGGCCGCGGAACGTTGCCGCCCGGTCACAGTCGGCGGGCCTGACTTTCACGTAGCAGCGCGGGGCTGGAATGATTCCCCCCGTCAGATAGCAGGATCGGATCACCCGGGGGACCGGAGAGCGGGGCGGGCGAACAGTGCCGCAACTCGTAGTAGACATCAACGGGCAGCAGCGGGTGCTGGAACCCGGGCGGTCCTACACCATCGGACGCGACCCGAACTCGGACTTCACGTTCGACGACGCCCGGGTCTCCTGGCACCACGCCACCGTCTCCTTCAACGGCACCGGTTGGCAGCTGGAGGACCACGGCAGCACCAACGGCACGTACGCCGGGGGCGGCCGGACGCTGCACGCCCAGCTGTTCCCGGGGGCCGTGGTGAACCTGGGCAACGCCGAGAACGGCCCCCGGCTGGCCTTCTCCGCCCCGGCCGCCGCTCCGGCGCCCGCGCCGCAGGCCCCGCCGACGCCCGCCTGGCACGACGCCGCCACCAGCCGCAGCGGCGGTCCGATGGCGCACCAGCCGCCGGTCCAGCCGCCGGTCCACCAGCCGCCGGCGCAGCCGCCCGTGCAGCAGGCCTGGCCGCCGCAGCCGCCGGTCCAGCAGCAGTGGGGCGCACCCACCCCGCCGCCCGGCTTCCCGCAGCAGCAGAGCCCGCAGCATCAGGTCCCGCAGCAGGGCGTGCCCGCGCAGCCCGGTATCCCGGCCCAGCAGCCGCCGGCCCCCGCGGCCGGCCGGGCCAACCCGACGATGGTCCGCAGCCTCACCGCGGGCATGCGCGTCATCCGGATCGGCCGCGCCCTGGACAACGACATCGTCGTCTCCGACCTCCAGGTCTCCCGCCACCACGCCGAGCTGCGCCAGTTGCCCGACGGCCGGTACGAGATCGTCGACCTCGGCAGCCACAACGGCATCTTCCTCAACGGCCAGCCGGTACAGCGTCAGCTGATGGGCCCGCAGGACCGCCTGACCGTCGGCCACTCGACCTTCCAGCTGGTCGGCGACCAGCTGCACGAGTTCGCGGACACCGGCGCCGTCACCTTCTCCGCCCGCCACCTGACCGTCGAGGTCGAGCACAAGGGCGCCAAGAAGATCCTGCTCAACGACGTCAGCTTCTCCGTCCCGGAGAAGTCGCTGGTCGCCGTCATCGGCCCCTCCGGCTCCGGAAAGTCCACGCTGCTCCGCGCTCTCACCGGCTACCGCCCGGCCGACCGCGGCGACGTGCTCTACGACGGCCGCAACCTCTACAAGCAGTTCGCCGAGCTGCGCTCGCGGATCGGCCTGGTGCCCCAGTCGGAGATCCTGCACAAGGAGCTGACCGTCCGCAGTGGGCTCAAGTACGCCGCCCGGCTGCGCTTCCCCGGCGACACCGAGGCCGCCGAGCGCGAGCGCCGGATCGACGAGGTGCTGTTCGAGCTCCGCCTGGACAAGCGCGCCGACAACCGGATCACCGCCCTGTCCGGCGGCCAGCAGAAGCGCGTCTCGGTCGCCCTGGAGCTGCTCACCAAGCCCTCGCTGATCTTCCTGGACGAGCCCACCTCCGGCCTCGACCCGGGCATGGACCGCGAGGTCATGCAGACCCTGCGCGGCCTCGCCGACGACGGCCGCACGGTCCTCGTGGTCACCCACTCCGTTGCCGAACTCGCCCTCTGCGACCGGCTGCTGGTGATGGCCCCGGGCGGCTCGGTGGCGTACTTCGGCCCGCCGGACGAGGCGCTGCACTTCTTCGGCTACGAGACCTGGGCCGACGTCTTCCAGGCCTTCGAGAACTACCCCGAGCACGACTGGGCCGGCCGCTACCGCGGCTCGGTGCACTACCAGCAGTACTCGGCCGACGTGGACTCGGTGGCCGCCCAGTCGGCGTCGATCGTCCGCGAGCAGATCCGGCCGCCGAAGCCGCAGAGCTGGGGCTCCCAGCTGTGGACGCTGGTCCGCCGCTACCTCTCGGTGATCGCCTCCGACCGCGGCTTCATCGCGCTGTCGCTGCTGCTGCCACTGGTCCTGGGCGGGGTCTCCACGGTGATCCCGGACAAGTGCGGCCTGGCCGCCTGCGACGGCTCGGGCCGCAACGACGTCGCCCGCATGATCCTGCTGGTACTGGCCTTCGGCGCCTGCCTCTCCGGCTCGGCCAACTCCGTCCGTGAGTTGATCAAGGAACGCGCGATCTACGAACGGGAACGCGCCACCGGGCTCTCCCGGTCTGCGTACCTGATGTCGAAGATCATCGTGCTCGGAGCGGTCAGCTTCGTCCAGGGCGCACTCATCTCGGCCATCGGCTTCAAGGTGCGTACGCTGCCGGCCGAGGGCCTGGTCTTCAAGCACTCCCCGGCCGTCGAGATGGCGGTGGGCATCATCCTGCTCAGCTTCACCTCGATGATGTTCGGCCTGGTGATCTCGGCCCTGGTGAAGACCGCCGAGAAGACCATGCCGCTGCTGGTGATGTTCGCCATCGTCCAGATGGTCTTCACCGGCGCGATCTTCCAGCTCTTCAACAAGCCCGGACTCGAGCAGCTCGCCTGGCTGATGCCCGCCCGCTGGGGAGTCGCCGCCGCGGGCAACACCCTCGACCTGGCGCACATCTCCCCGGTCGTGATCACCAAGCCGCCGGCCAAGCCCGAGCTGGACGCCCTCTGGGAGCACTCCGTCGGCCACTGGATCGTCAACTGCCTCGCCCTGGTGGTCCTCTCCGTCGCCCTGGCGTTCCTGGTCCAGCGCCTCCAGCGCCGCCACGAGCCGGACGTCATGCAGAAGGGCTGACCCCCTGGCCCCACGAGACGGGCGGTACCCCCACGCCGGGGTGCCGCCCGTCGGCGTACTCCGCCGGTCCTACTCCTGCCGCCCCATGACCCGCCCACCCGCCCGGCGGTAGCGTGGGGGACATGTCGACCGAAGAGCCCACCGCCGCCTGCGACCCCTGCCTGGGCGGGATCGAGGCCGTCAGCACGGCGGTGCTCGCGATGAGCCGGCACCTGGAGGTCCGCGAGGTGCTGCGGCGGATCACCGCCTCCGCCCGCAGCCTCCTCGGCGCCGAGTACGCCGCGCTCGGGGTGCCCGACGACCACGGCGGCTTCGCCCAGTTCGTCGTCGACGGCGTCACCGACGAACAGTGGAAGGCCATCGGCCCGCTGCCCCGCCAGCACGGCGTACTGGCCACCATGCTGCACCAGCTGACGCCCACTCGGCTCACCGACGTCCGCCAGGCCCCCGCCTTCGAGGGATGGCCCGCCGCGCACCCCGACATGAAGGACTTCCTCGGGATGCCGATCATCGACGGCACCGAGATCCTCGGCGCGGTCTTCCTCGCCAACAAGAAGGGCGGATTCACCGAGCACGACGAGGAACTGCTCCGCATCCTCGCCGCGCACGCCGCCCTCGCCCTCGGCAACGCCCGCCTCTACGAACGCAGCCGCGAACTCACCCTGGCCGGCGAACGGGCCAGGATCGCCCACGACCTCCACGACGCCGTCTCGCAGAAGCTCTTCTCGCTGCGCCTCACCGCCAAGGCCGCCGCCACCCTGGTCGACCGCGACCCGGTCCGCGCCCGCGCCGAACTCGCCGAGGTCGCCCGCCTCGCCGCCGAGGCAGCGGACGAGCTGCGCGCCGTGGTGGTCGAGCTACGCCCGGCCGCACTGGACGAGGACGGACTGGTCGCCACCCTCGCCTCCCAGGTCCAGGTGCTCGACCGCGCGCACACCGCCGCCGTGCGGTTCAGCTCCCAGGGTGTCCGGACGCTGCCGCCGGCCCAGGAGGCGGCCGTCCTGCGGGTCGCCCAGGAGGCGCTGCACAACGCCCTCCGGCACTCCGAGGCCGCCAGCGTCGAGGTCACGCTGGCCGGCACGCCCGCGCGCGGGGCCGTGCTGCGGGTCGCCGACGACGGCCGGGGCTTCGACCCGGCGGCCGTCCGGCGGGCGGGGCGCCACCTCGGCCTGGTGTCGATGCGCGACCGGGTCGCGACCGTCGGCGGCAGACTGTCCCTGGAATCGGCCCCCGGCAAGGGGACGGTCATCGAGCTGGAGGTTCCCGGTGCCTGACACATCACCACCGATCCGCGTCCTCCTGGTGGACGACCACCAGGTGGTCCGGCGCGGCCTGCGGACCTTCCTGGAGGTGCAGGACGACATCGAGGTGGTCGGCGAGGCCGCCGACGGTGCCGAGGGCGTCGCCAAGGCCCAGGAGCTGCTCCCCGACGTGGTCCTGATGGACCTGAAGATGCCCGGGGTCGACGGCATCGAGGCGCTCAAGCTGCTCAAGGAGGAGGGCAGCAAGGCCCGGATCCTGATCGTCACCAGCTTCACCGAGCACCGCACCATGGTCCCCGCCCTGCGGGCCGGCGCGGCCGGCTACGTGTACAAGGACGTCGACCCGGAGGCCCTCGCCGGGGCGATCCGCTCCGTCCACGCCGGGCACGTCCTGCTCCAGCCCGAACTCGCCGAGGCACTGCTCTCCGACGACGGCCCCCGCGCCCCGCAGGGCCGGGGCGGCACCCTGACGGAGCGTGAGCGCGAAGTCCTCGGCCACATCGCGGACGGCCGCTCCAACCGGGAGATCGCCCGCAGCCTCCACCTCTCCGAGAAGACGGTGAAGACGCACGTCTCCAACATCCTGATGAAGCTGGACCTCGCCGACCGCACCCAGGCCGCCCTCTGGGCCGTCCGCAACGGCGAAGCCTAGGACGTCGGGGTAGCTCCTCAGGGGCGCGGGGAACTGCGCTGCCGGCCATGCACCTCCGTAGAGGGTTGGTCGCGCACGCAGTTAATCAAGCTCGGCCCGCGCCCCTGGGATGCCCCTTCCCGCCGGGATACCCTGCGCCGTCAGGCTCGCTCGTCCACCAACGCGTTGTACGCGGCGACCTGAGCCCGGCGGGCCGTTCGCCGCAGGGGCGCCAGCACCTCCCGACGGGCCGTCATCTCCGAGGCGCTGACCGCCGCGCCGTGCCCGCTCAGCGCGATCGACAGCAGCGCCGAGATCTGCCGGGCCGACTCCAGGACCCGTACCGCGCGCGGCGGATATCCGGGAGCGAGCAGCTCCGCGTGCCCACGCCGGCGGTACTGCTCCAGCGCCCGCAGCGCCTCCGGCCCCGCACCCGCCACGTCCAGCTTGGTCAGCAGCAGCGTGGTCTCGCGCAGCCCGTCCGCGAGCTCCCGCTCCGCCTCGTGCAGCGAGGGGACGTCGGCCGGCGGGGCCTCGTTGACCGTCGAGCAGCGCCAGAGCACCGTCGCCGACTGATCCCCGGCCGGACCGAACACCTCGACCTCGGGCACCAGCCCGAGCGGCACCCCGACCGCGAGGACGGCCTCCCCGGCGGCCAATGCCCGGGTGTTGAACGCGGCCGGACCGGTCAGCCCGAGCGGGTGCCCGGCGCTGGGCAGCGCGAGCCGCAGCCCGGTCACCCCGAGCACGCGCAGCCGCCCGAGCGCCCAGGTCAGCCCGTGCAGCTCGCCCGGCTCGTCCCCGGGCAGCCCGGTCACCCGGTGCGTCTCGTCCTCGCCGAGGACGGCCGCCGCGGCATTGTCCGGCGGCACGAAACCGCCCAGCAGGGCGTTGCCCCATGCGGTCAGCCGCCCCGAGCGCGGCTCTTCGAAAGGATTGTCAGCGGGAGTAACGAGCATCCGGCCAGCCTACGGAAAAGTCCGCCATCCGCGTGGCGTAGGTTTGGGCTGTGCTGCGAGCGGCGCACCCCCTCCGAGCCCCATCCGGCAGCCGGGGGTAGGCTGCCCGCCCGCACCGACTGTCGACACGAGTGGACCGCACCCCGAGGACCCGCGCGCAGGACCCTCGGACGGCCGAATTCTGCATTGGGGAAGGCGTAGGCATGAGCGACGTGCTGGAGCTGGTGGACGTATCCGTGGTCCGGGAGGGGCGCGCGCTTGTCGACCAGGTGTCCTGGTCGATCTCCGAGGGTGAGCGCTGGGTGATCCTCGGCCCCAACGGTGCCGGCAAGACGACCCTGCTGCAGGTCGCCTCCACCTACCTCTTCCCGAGCACCGGCACCGCCGCGATCCTGGGCGAGAAGCTCGGCTCGGTCGACGTCTTCGACCTGCGCCAGCGGATCGGCCTGGCCGGCGCGTCCATGATCGACAAGCTGCCGGGCGAGCAGACCGTGCTGCAGACGGTGCTCACCGCCGCGTACGGCATGACGGCCGGCTGGCGCGAGCAGTACGAGACCACCGACGAGTCCCGCGCGCTCGCCCTGCTGGACCGCCTCGGCATGGCCGACTTCACCGCCCGCAAGTTCGGCACCCTCTCCGAGGGCGAGCGCAAGCGCACCCTGATCGCCCGCGCCCTGATGACCGACCCCGAGCTGCTGCTCCTCGACGAGCCGGCCGCGGGTCTGGACCTGGGCGGCCGCGAGGACCTGGTCCGCCGCCTGGGCGCGCTGGCCCAGGACGAGTACGCCCCGGCGATGGCGATGGTGACCCACCACGTCGAGGAGATCGCCCCGGGCTTCACCCATGTCCTGATGATCCGCCAGGGCAAGGTGCTGACCGCGGGCCCGATCGACACCGCGCTGACGGCGCGCAACCTCTCGCTCTGCTTCGGGCTGCCGCTGACCCTGGAGCGCCACGGCGACCGCTGGTCCGCGCAGGGTCTCCCGCTGGGCTGAACCGTCCGGAACTCCACTGAACTGGAACCGCTCGTACGGACGGCCGGTTTCCGCCCGTCCACCTGCGGGAACTTACCGCGGCGAGTAGGTTCCCCTCCCTAGGATGGCTCTGTGGACAGCTGGATCTGGTGGCTCCTGGCCGCCGTCGGACTCGGAATACCGCTGGTGCTCACGGCCATGCCGGAGTTCGCCATGTTCGCGGTCGGGGCCGGCGCAGCCGCCCTCGCCGCCGGGCTGGGCGCGGGGGTGGTGACGCAGTTCCTGCTTTTCGTGGGCGTCTCCGTCGCGCTGCTGGTGTTCGTCCGGCCCATCGCGTACCGCCAGTTGCAGAAGGGCCCGCAGGTCAGGATGGGCATCGAGGCGCTCAAGGGCGCCAGCGCAATCGTTCAGGAACAGGTCGACGGGGAGGGCGGGCGGATCAAGCTGAATGGCGAGATCTGGTCGGCCCGCGCGCTCAATCCCGGCAGTGTCTACGAGCCGGGGCAGCAGGTCGACGTCGTCGAAATCCAGGGCGCAACCGCCCTGGTCGTCTAGGGGAGAGTCCGTGGAACCCGTTCTTATCGTGCTGGTCGTCCTGGTCGTGGTGGCCTTCATCGCACTGATCAAGACGATCCAGGTGATCCCGCAGGCCAGCGCCGCGATCGTCGAGCGCTTCGGCCGCTACACCCGGACGCTCAGCGCGGGCCTGAACATCGTGGTGCCGTTCATCGACAACGTGCGCAACCGGATCGACCTGCGCGAGCAGGTCGTGCCCTTCCCGCCGCAGCCGGTGATCACCCAGGACAACCTGGTGGTGAACATCGACACCGTCATCTACTACCAGGTCACCGACCCCCGGGCCGCCACGTACGAGGTCGCCAGCTACATCCAGGCCATCGAGCAGCTCACCGTCACCACCCTGCGCAACATCATCGGCTCGATGGACCTCGAGTCGACCCTGACCTCCCGTGAGGTGATCAACGCCGGTCTGCGCGGCGTCCTGGACGAGGCCACCGGCAAGTGGGGCATCCGGGTCAACCGCGTCGAGCTCAAGGCGATCGAGCCGCCGACCTCCATCCAGGACTCGATGGAGAAGCAGATGCGCGCCGACCGTGACAAGCGCGCCGCGATCCTCACCGCCGAGGGTGCCCGCCAGGCCGCGATCCTGCGCGCCGAGGGTGAGAAGCAGGCGGAGGTGCTCAAGGCCGAGGGTGAGGCCCAGGCCGCGGTGCTGCGTGCCGACGGTGAGGCCGCGGCCATCCGTACGGTCTTCGAGGCGATCCACGACGGCGACGCCGACCAGAAGCTGCTCGCGTACCAGTACCTGCAGACCCTGCCCGAGCTCGCCAAGGGCGACTCCAACAAGCTCTGGATCATCCCGAGCGAGGTCGGCGACGCCCTGAAGGGCCTCGGCGGTGCCTTCACCGGCCTGACCGGCGGTGCGAACGGCGCCGCGGCCGCCGCCCCGACGGCCACTCAGGTCCCGCTGGACGGCGCCGGCCGGCAGTCCGTCCCCCCGCCCGCCGGTCCCCGTCCGCTGGACACCGACACCAAGGGCGCCGCGCGCCCGCGCGTCGAGCCGACCCGCGAGTACCCGAAGATCGACCCCGAGTGACCGACCCCGAGTGATCGACGCCCGTCGGGCCCGCTCCGCACCACCGGAGCGGGCCCGACGGCGTTCCGGATGCTGGAAAGCCCTGGCCCCGGAGCCCCGCCCTGCTGCATGATCCTTATCGACAGCAGTCAGGGAGGGAATGGCACATGACGTTCTGGGAGGGGCTGGCCGTCCTGATCGCCGGCGTCGGCGCGGGGACGATCAACACGGTCGTCGGCTCGGGCACCCTCATCACCTTCCCGATCCTGCTCGCCTTCGGCCTGCCGCCGGTCACCGCCAACGTCTCCAACACCCTCGGCCTCGTCCCCGGCTCGCTCAGCGGCGCCATCGGCTACCGCCGCGAACTGGCCGGCCAGGGCCACCGACTGCGCCGCCTGGGCACCGCCTCGCTCCTCGGCGGCCTGCTCGGTGCGTACCTGCTGGTCAAGCTGCCGAGCAAGGCCTTCGACACGATCGTTCCGGTCCTGATCCTGCTGGCGCTCGTACTGGTCGTGATCCAGCCCCGGGTCGCCCGCGCGATGGCCGCCCGCCGCCGGGACGGCGAGGCCGGGTCGGAGCTCGGCCCGCTGCTGCTCATCGGCGTCTTCCTGGCCGGCATCTACGGCGGCTACTTCGGCGCCGCCCAAGGCGTCCTGCTGATCGCTCTGATGGGCATGCTGCTGCAGGACGGCATGCAGCGCATCAACGCGGCCAAGAACGTGCTGGCACTCATCGTCAACGGCGCCGCCGCGGTCTTCTTCCTGTTCGCCTCGCACATCGACTGGACGGCCGTGCTGCTCATCGCCGCCGGCTCGGTGGTCGGCGGCCAGCTCGGCGCCAAGGTCGGACGGCGCCTGCCGCCGGTCGCACTGCGCGGCGTCATCGTGGTGGTCGGCCTGATCGCCGTCACCAGAATGCTCATCAGCTGATCACCTGTTACGGCTTTTACAGCCGGCACGGATGTTACGGAGACTGCCATGGCCCTGGAAATGCGTGAGATCTGCGAGCGCTGCGAGGTGTCGCTGACGCCCGAGGCCCCCGCCTTCATATGCTCCTACGAGTGCACCTTCTGTCCGGACTGCACCTCGGCCATGACGGCCACCTGCCCCAACTGCGGCGGTGAGCTGGTGGCCCGGCCACGCCGGACGACCGGCTGACGCGCCGGACCACCGGCTGAGGAGAGCGACCCGCCCATGAGCAGAGCACGGCTGACCGAGGACGAGATCACCACGGGCCTGGCCGCCCTCCCGGACTGGACGCGCGAGGGCGACTCCATCACCCGTACCGCCGAGGCCGCGAGCTTCCCCGCCGCGATCAGGGTCGTGGACGCCGTCGCCGAGACGGCCGAGCAACTCGACCACCACCCCGACATCGACATCCGCTGGCGCACCCTGCGCTTCGTCCTCTTCACCCACAGCGCAGGCGGCCTGACCAGCCTCGATCTCACCCTCGCGGCCCGCATCGACGAGGCCCTGCGCGCCGAGAGCTGAGGGCCGGTCAGCGCTCCGTACCCCCGGTTCCGGCCGGCCGCTCCGTCCGCCATGAGATGCTGGCAGCTTGCAGCACGCAGTCGGGACGGACGGAACGCATGGCTCAGGACCACTCCGGCACCGCCGGGCAGGAGCCCGTCGGGTACGACTACCAGCAGCCCTGGTACCCGCAGCAGCAGGAGGCGGCGGGCGACCAGTGGGGCGGGTACCAGCAGTCGTACCCGGGCGGTGAGCAGCAGGGCTGGGGCACACCCGGGGCAGAGCAGTGGCAGACCGGCCTCCCGCAGCAGCAGGAGGGCGAGGGCTACTACGCCACCGCGTACCAGCAGCCGGCCGCAGACCCCTCCTACGGCCAGTACCCGGCCGCCGAGCAGCAGCTGTACGCGCCGCCCGGGGTCGACGGCTACTACAACGCCTACGGAGCTGACCAGTCGTCACTCCAGGCGCCCGCCGACACGCAATCCGGCGATGGAGCCGCGGTCACCTACGGCGATGAGGCTGCGGCCACCTACGAAGCTCCGGCCGAGGAGCCCCTCGCCGACGACGCTCCCGGCGACGGGACCACCCGTACCTCGCTCGTCGAGCGCGCCAAGGCCGCCGCGGACGCGGTGATCTCCGCCGACCACGCACCGAGCAGGCGCGCCCTGGCGCTCCGCGCCGGCGCGGGCGCCGCGGCCCTGGCCGTCCTGATCACCGCGGGCGTGCTCGCCACCGGGGACGACGAAAGCGGCAGCGACTCCGGCGACACCGCCGCAGCACCCGGCTTCACCGTCGCCCACGCCAAGGCCTGGGCCGCACAGCCCGCCTCCGCCGCGCCCTCGGGCGCCGACGACACCCTGGTCGGCAGCTGGCTGCTGGGCGAGGCCGTCGTCCGCGCCGACAGCACCGGTGTGCACGCCTACGCCCTGGCAGACGGCAAGCCCACCTGGGCGGTCGCCCCGCCCGCCGACGGCGCCACCGCCTGCGGGCTCTCGCCCACCGTGAACGCCACCGGCCTCGGCGCCGTCCTGTTCCGGCCCCAGGCAGACCCGAAGAGCCCGTGCACCCTGCTGGCCGCGGTCGACACCAAGACCGGCAAGACGGCCTGGACGAAGACGCTCTCCGACACCAAGGACGCCTACGCCGCACACGTCGCGGTCACCGCGGACAAGGTCATCGCGGTCGGCGACGACAAGGCCGTCGCCTGGGCGGCCGCGGACGGGAAGGACCTCTGGCAGTACGGCGGCCAGGGCAAGTTCTGCACCCTCTCGGGCAACGCGAGCGGTGGCACCGTCCTGCTGCACAGCAGCTGCGCGGACAGCACGCCGGTCGACCAGGCCGTCGCGCTCAACGCCACCGACGGCAAGGTCAAGTGGTGGCGCGGCCTGAACAACCAGCCGAAGACCGTCACCGTGCTCTCCGCCGAACCCGCCGTGGTCCTCACCACCGGCGACAAACCGGCCGACGACCGGGTCTTCGGCTGGGGCGCGACCGGCGACCCGGCCGCCGAGATCCCCGTCTCGGTGGAGGGCGGCCGGCTGGACGTCGGCCACGGCACCTTCGACGCCACGCCGAGCGTGTTCTTCCAGGACCACACCATGGTCACCACGGTGACCCCCGCCGAGGAAGGCCCGTCCACGGTCACCGCGTACGACCTGGCCACCGGCAAGGCGCTCTGGAAGACCCGGGCGAGCGAGAAGGGCAAGGCCCGAGCCGTCGGGTTCGAGAACGGCGCGCTGCTGCTCGCCGTCGACGAGCGCCTCGACCAGCCCGCCCACCTCAGCCGCTTCGCCGCCACGGGCGGCCAGGAGACCGCGGGTGGCGCCTATCCGCAGGGCACCGGCTCGCTGCTCACCGCCGGGCGGGTGCTGACCGGCGGCGGCAAGGTCGTCGTCCTCCCGGAGCACTCGACGAACTTCGGCACCGCGACGGCCTTCCAGGCCAAGGGCTAGCCGGTCTCCCGCCTGTCCGGTGGGCCGACTCTTGTTTGGTGGGCCGACTCTTGTTTGGTGGGCCGACCTGTCCCCCGACCGGGTCGGCCCACCAAGTTCATTCCGCGGCTACGCCACGGCGGGCAGCCAGGGCGCGAGCTCGCGCATCTCGCTGCCGCGCAGGCCGAGCGCCAGCATCAGCGTGGCCTCCGGCGTCGGCTCGAACGGCCTGCGGAGCAGCTTCATACCGGCCTGCTCCGGCGTCCGGTCGGCCTTGCGCTGGTTGTCCTCCGCGCAGGCCGCCACGGTGTTCAGCCAGCTGTCGGCACCGCCGCGCGACCTCGGCTGCAGGTGGTCCACGGTCGTGGCCCGCCGCCCGCAGTAGGCGCACAGGTGCTGGTCACGTACGAGGACCCCGCGCCGCGACCACGGGGCCCGTTGTCGGAACGGCACTCTGACGTACCGTTGAAGCCTGATCACCCGGGGCACCGGTACGGCGATGCCGGTACCGCGCACCATCCCCAACGGATGGGCGTGCTCGACCACGGCCTTGTCCTGCAGTACGAGGACCACGGCGCGCTTGAGCGACACCGTCGTCAGAGGCTCGTAGCTCGCGTTCAGTACCAGCGTGTTGCGCATCCCCGCCACCTCCCTGAGGACCGTGCCCGACGGCACGACCGTCCCGTCCTTGCCGCCGCACGGCGGTGGGTCCACTCTGACCGCGCACCCGCCTCGCGAACAACGGAATTTCCGTGGCGTGAGCGGGCTGCTTGGAAACTCGCTGGCCCGGACCGCGTACTCTCTAGAACGCTGGAGTCGTCCAGGCGTGCGGCCCGATGGACCGGGCCGTCGTAGTCGCCCGGCGCCCGATCGAAGGAGAAGCGTGACCGTGACGGACATCGTCGACGAGCTGCGGTGGCGAGGGCTGATCGCCCTGTCCACCGACGAGGACGCACTGCGCAAGGCGTTCGCGGACGGCCCGGTCACGTTCTATTGCGGCTTCGACCCGACGGCCCCGAGCCTGCACCTCGGCAACCTGGTGCAGATCCTCACCATGCGCCGCCTCCAGCAGGCCGGGAACCTGCCGCTGGGCCTGGTCGGCGGAGCGACCGGCCTGATCGGCGACCCCAAGCCGACGGCGGAGCGCGTCCTGAACGACCCCGAGGTGGTGGCCGGCTGGGTCGACCGCCTGCGCGGTCAGATCTCGAAGTTCCTGGACTTCGAGGGCGAGTACGCGGCGCGCATGGTCAACAACCTGGACTGGACGTCCGGCATGTCGGCGATCAGCCTGCTGCGCGACGTGGGCAAGTACTTCCGCGTCAACAACATGATCGCCAAGGAGGCCGTCGCCCGACGGCTGAACTCCGACGCCGGCATCAGCTACACCGAGTTCAGCTACCAGATCCTCCAGGGCATGGACTACCTGGAGCTTCACCGCCGCTACAACTGCACCCTGCAGACCGGTGGCAGCGACCAGTGGGGCAACCTCACCGCGGGCAGCGACCTGATCCGCAAGGCCGAGGGCAAGTCCGTCCACCTGATCGCCACGCCGCTGATCGTGAAGGCCGACGGCACCAAGTTCGGCAAGACCGAATCGGGCACGGTCTGGCTGGATCCGGAGCTCACCACGCCGTACGCGTTCTACCAGTTCTGGCTGAACGTGGACGACCGGGACGTCTCCAACTTCCTGCGGATCTTCAGCTTCCGCTCGCGGGAGGAGATCGAGGAGCTGGAGCGCGAGACCTCCGAGCGCCCGGCCGCACGCCTCGCGCAGCGCGCGCTGGCCGAGGAGCTCACCACTCTGCTCCACGGCGCGGAGCAGTACGAGCGCGCTGTCGCCGCCTCCAAGGCGCTCTTCGGCCAGGGCGACCTGGCGGAGCTGGAGCCCGCGACGCTTGCCGCGGCTCTCGCCGAGGTGCCCAAGGCGACGGTCACCGAGCTGCTCCCGGTGGTCGACCTCCTGGTCGAGGTCGGCCTGGCCCCGAGCCGCTCGGCAGCCCGCCGGACGGTCAAGGAGGGCGGCGCGTACCTCAACAACGCGAAGGTCGCCGACGAGGAGGCCGTGCCGGCCGACTCCGATCTGCTGCACGGCCGTTGGCTGGTGCTGCGGCGCGGCAAGCGCAACCTCGCAGCCGTTGAGCTCGTGTCGAACTGACGTCAGTTGGCTGAAACCGCAACCGGTTTGAGCTGCGACTTCGGGTAAGAGGGGCCGGATCTGGTCAGATCCGGCCCCTCTGCGTTTGACTGGCGTCCGTAGGTGCCCTAACGTAGTCCGAGTCGCCTGATTCGGACGGGCAGACGGGAAGGCCGCTCGGCCGACCTGGACCGACCGAGATCGCGGGTGACCACCCCCAAACCTTGATGAGCGATTCGTCGCGCGCTCTTTCGATTCACGTCGAGAGGGAAAAGCGGTCGGAATAACTCTGTTAGAGTTCGGGAGCGCCGAAAGGCAGGAGCAAGTCTGGTGAGTGAAACTCCGGAAAACGGAGCGGAAATCGTCTGATAAGCTTGAAACACGAAAGAACGAAGCGCCCGGAGAGACACGAGAGTGTTTTGAAGGAAGTGTCCGTTCCTTGAGAACTCAACAGCGTGCCAAAAGTCAACGCCAGATATGTTGACATCCCCGGCCTGGACCGTTCGGTCCGGGTTGGAGATTCCTTTTGAAGTAAAAACACAGCGAGGACGCAGTGCGCGGGATCACCCTATTCCGGTGGTTGCCGTGCCGCTCAACGCGAGTGTCTCACCCGATTGCGGGTAAACATTCACGGAGAGTTTGATCCTGGCTCAGGACGAACGCTGGCGGCGTGCTTAACACATGCAAGTCGAACGATGAAGCTCTTCGGAGTGGATTAGTGGCGAACGGGTGAGTAACACGTGGGAAATCTGCCCTGCACTCTGGGACAAGCCTTGGAAACGAGGTCTAATACCGGATATGACCTGCCTCCGCATGGGGGTGGGTGGAAAGCTCCGGCGGTGCAGGATGATCCCGCGGCCTATCAGCTTGTTGGTGGGGTAACGGCCCACCAAGGCGACGACGGGTAGCCGGCCTGAGAGGGCGACCGGCCACACTGGGACTGAGACACGGCCCAGACTCCTACGGGAGGCAGCAGTGGGGAATATTGCACAATGGGCGAAAGCCTGATGCAGCGACGCCGCGTGAGGGATGACGGCCTTCGGGTTGTAAACCTCTTTCAGCAGGGAAGAAGCGCAAGTGACGGTACCTGCAGAAGAAGCACCGGCTAACTACGTGCCAGCAGCCGCGGTAATACGTAGGGTGCGAGCGTTGTCCGGAATTATTGGGCGTAAAGAGCTCGTAGGCGGCCTGTCGCGTCGGATGTGAAAGCCCGGGGCTTAACCCCGGGTCTGCATTCGATACGGGCAGGCTGGAGTGTGGTAGGGGAGATCGGAATTCCTGGTGTAGCGGTGAAATGCGCAGATATCAGGAGGAACACCGGTGGCGAAGGCGGATCTCTGGGCCATTACTGACGCTGAGGAGCGAAAGCGTGGGGAGCGAACAGGATTAGATACCCTGGTAGTCCACGCCGTAAACGTTGGGAACTAGGTGTTGGCGACATTCCACGTCGTCGGTGCCGCAGCTAACGCATTAAGTTCCCCGCCTGGGGAGTACGGCCGCAAGGCTAAAACTCAAAGGAATTGACGGGGGCCCGCACAAGCAGCGGAGCATGTGGCTTAATTCGACGCAACGCGAAGAACCTTACCAAGGCTTGACATATACCGGAAACGGCTAGAGATAGTCGCCCCCTTGTGGTCGGTATACAGGTGGTGCATGGTTGTCGTCAGCTCGTGTCGTGAGATGTTGGGTTAAGTCCCGCAACGAGCGCAACCCTTGTTCTGTGTTGCCAGCATGCCTTTCGGGGTGATGGGGACTCACAGGAGACTGCCGGGGTCAACTCGGAGGAAGGTGGGGACGACGTCAAATCATCATGCCCCTTATGTCTTGGGCTGCACACGTGCTACAATGGTCGGTACAAAGGGCTGCGATGCCGCGAGGCGGAGCGAATCCCAAAAAGCCGGCCTCAGTTCGGATTGGGGTCTGCAACTCGACCCCATGAAGTTGGAGTTGCTAGTAATCGCAGATCAGCATGCTGCGGTGAATACGTTCCCGGGCCTTGTACACACCGCCCGTCACGTCACGAAAGTCGGTAACACCCGAAGCCGGTGGCCTAACCCGTAAGGGGAGGAGCCGTCGAAGGTGGGACCAGCGATTGGGACGAAGTCGTAACAAGGTAGCCGTACCGGAAGGTGCGGCTGGATCACCTCCTTTCTAAGGAGCAATAGCCGGTTGCGAGCGAATGTCTCGCACGGTTGCTCATGGGTGGAACGTTGACTATTCGGCACGCTTGGTTGTGAGTGTGAGTACTGCTTCGGCGTGGAAAGCACATCATCAGTCAGGCGTGTCGGGCACGTTGTTGGGTCCTGAGGGAACGGCCGTATGGTCGTTGCTTCAGAGATGCCGGTCCTACTTGAGATGCGCGTGTGCGTGTTGATGGTGGGTGACTGGTCGTTGTTTGAGAACTGCACAGTGGACGCGAGCATCTGTGGCCAAGTTTTTAAGGGCGCACGGTGGATGCCTTGGCACCAGGAACCGATGAAGGACGTGGGAGGCCACGATAGTCCCCGGGGAGCCGTCAACCAGGCTTTGATCCGGGGGTTTCCGAATGGGGAAACCCGGCAGTCGTCATGGGCTGTCACCCATACCTGAACACATAGGGTATGTGGAGGGAACGCGGGGAAGTGAAACATCTCAGTACCCGCAGGAAGAGAAAACAACCGTGATTCCGGGAGTAGTGGCGAGCGAAACCGGATGAGGCTAAACCGAGATGGTGTGAGACCCGGCAGGGGTTGCCGTTTCGGGGTCGTGGGAGTGAGCTTGATCGGTCTGCCGGCCGGTCGGCGAGTCAGAAACCGTTGGTGTAGTCGAAGGACATGCGAAAGGTCCGGCGTAGAGGGTAAGACCCCCGTAGACGAAACATCAGCGGCTTGCTTGCTCATTTCCCAAGTAGCACGGGGCCCGAGAAATCCCGTGTGAATCTGGCGGGACCACCCGCTAAGCCTAAATATTCCCTGGTGACCGATAGCGGATAGTACCGTGAGGGAATGGTGAAAAGTACCGCGGGAGCGGAGTGAAATAGTACCTGAAACCGTGTGCCTACAAGCCGTGGGAGCGTCGGACATGCAGTTTACTGTGTGTCTCGTGACTGCGTGCCTTTTGAAGAATGAGCCTGCGAGTTTGCGGTGTGTAGCGAGGTTAACCCGTGTGGGGTAGCCGTAGCGAAAGCGAGTCCGAATAGGGCGTCTGAGTTGCATGCCCAAGACCCGAAGCGGAGTGATCTAGCCATGGGCAGGTTGAAGCGCGGGTAAGACCGTGTGGAGGACCGAACCCACCAGGGTTGAAAACCTGGGGGATGACCTGTGGTTAGGGGTGAAAGGCCAATCAAACTCCGTGATAGCTGGTTCTCCCCGAAATGCATTTAGGTGCAGCGTCACGTGTTTCTTGCCGGAGGTAGAGCACTGGATAGGCGATGGGCCTCACCGGGTTACTGACCTTAGCCAAACTCCGAATGCCGGTAAGTGAGAGCGTGGCAGTGAGACTGTGGGGGATAAGCTCCATGGTCGAGAGGGAAACAGCCCAGAACACCGACTAAGGTCCCTAAGCGTGTGCTAAGTGGGAAAGGATGTGGAGTCGCAGAGACAACCAGGAGGTTGGCTTAGAAGCAGCCACCCTTGAAAGAGTGCGTAATAGCTCACTGGTCAAGTGATTCCGCGCCGACAATGTAGCGGGGCTCAAGCACATCACCGAAGTCGTGTCATTGCAGCAATAGGGCCAACGCCTGCTGTGATGGGTAGGGGAGCGTCGTGTGCCGGGTGAAGCAGCGGTGGAAACCAGTTGTGGACGGTACACGAGTGAGAATGCAGGCATGAGTAGCGATACAAGAGTGGGAAACTCTTGCGCCGATTGACCAAGGGTTCCTGGGTCAAGCTGATCTGCCCAGGGTAAGTCGGGACCTAAGGCGAGGCCGACAGGCGTAGTCGATGGACAACGGGTTGATATTCCCGTACCCGCTTTGAAGCGCCAACGCTGAACCAGGTGATGCTAAGGCCGCGAAGCCGGCCCGGAGTCTTCGGACAAAGGGACGTGGTGGAGCCGCCGGACCAAGTCTGCAGTAGGTGAGCGATGGGGTGACGCAGGAAGGTAGTCCAGCCCGGGCGGTGGTTGTCCCGGGGTAAGGGTGTAGGCCGAGTGATAGGCAAATCCGTCACTCATTGAGGCTGAGACCTGATGCCGAGCCGATTGTGGTGAAGTGGATGATCCTATGCTGTCGAGAAAAGCCTCTAGCGAGTTTCATGGCGGCCCGTACCCCAAACCGACTCAGGTGGTCAGGTAGAGAATACCGAGGCGTTCGGGTGAACTATGGTTAAGGAACTCGGCAAAATGCCCCCGTAACTTCGGGAGAAGGGGGGCCGGATCTGGTGAGGGAACTTGCTTCCTGAGCTGGGGCCGGCCGCAGAGACCAGCGAGAAGCGACTGTTTACTAAAAACACAGGTCCGTGCGAAGCCGTAAGGCGATGTATACGGACTGACGCCTGCCCGGTGCTGGAACGTTAAGGGGACCGGTTAGTCCGATTTCGGTCGGGCGAAGCTGAGAACTTAAGCGCCAGTAAACGGCGGTGGTAACTATAACCATCCTAAGGTAGCGAAATTCCTTGTCGGGTAAGTTCCGACCTGCACGAATGGCGTAACGACTTCTCGACTGTCTCAACCATAGGCCCGGTGAAATTGCATTACGAGTAAAGATGCTCGTTTCGCGCAGCAGGACGGAAAGACCCCGGGACCTTTACTATAGCTTGATATTGGTGTTCGGTTCGGCTTGTGTAGGATAGGTGGGAGACTTTGAAACCCAAACGCCAGTTTGGGTGGAGTCGTCGTTGAAATACCACTCTGGTCGTGCTGGATGTCTAACCTGGGTCCGTGATCCGGATCAGGGACAGTGTCTGGTGGGTAGTTTAACTGGGGCGGTTGCCTCCTAAAGAGTAACGGAGGCGCCCAAAGGTTCCCTCAGCCTGGTTGGCAATCAGGTGTTGAGTGTAAGTGCACAAGGGAGCTTGACTGTGAGACCGACGGGTCGAGCAGGTGCGAAAGCAGGGACTAGTGATCCGGCGGTGGCTTGTGGAAGCGCCGTCGCTCAACGGATAAAAGGTACCCCGGGGATAACAGGCTGATCTTCCCCAAGAGTCCATATCGACGGGATGGTTTGGCACCTCGATGTCGGCTCGTCGCATCCTGGGGCTGGAGTAGGTCCCAAGGGTTGGGCTGTTCGCCCATTAAAGCGGTACGCGAGCTGGGTTTAGAACGTCGTGAGACAGTTCGGTCCCTATCCGCTGTGCGCGTAGGAGTGTTGAGAAGGGCTGTCCCTAGTACGAGAGGACCGGGACGGACGAACCTCTGGTGTGCCAGTTGTCCTGCCAAGGGCATGGCTGGTTGGCTACGTTCGGGAGGGATAACCGCTGAAAGCATCTAAGCGGGAAGCCTGCTTCGAGATGAGCACTCCCACCTCCTTGAGAGGGTAAGGCTCCCAGTAGACGACTGGGTTGATAGGCCGGATGTGGAAGCCCTGTAAGGGGTGGAGCTGACCGGTACTAATAGGCCGAGGGCTTGTCCTCAGACGCTCGCGTTCACTGTGTGGTTCCCGGGTAGCGAACAGCTATCGCCGGCGAATCGAAGAAACACTTATCAACTAAAAAGTGTGTTTCGCTGAATACCCGATAGGGTTTCGGTGGTCATAGCACGAGGGAAACGCCCGGTTACATTCCGAACCCGGAAGCTAAGCCTCGTAGCGCCGATGGTACTGCAGGGGGGACCCTGTGGGAGAGTAGGACGCCGCCGAACAATTATTCAAGGCCGTGGCCCCAGCGATTCGCTGGGGCCACGGCCTTTTTGTTTTCCCGGACTTGAGCAGACAGCCGGCCACGACCTCTCCGCCCCGACGCGGTACGAGGTCCGATGCCGGACAATGGAGATGGTGTGTGGCCACGCGGGCCAGCACCCACCGCGCCGGGCGATGGTGTCGCCCCGGACGAGCGGTAGAGATGAAGCAGCAGAAGGAGCCACCACGATGTCGAACCCTCCCCAGGACCGTCCCGAGCGCCGATCGGACGACGGCCGCGGCAACGAGCCCCGGTCGCGTGGGGGTTGGTCGAACGACCGTGGTCCGCGTCGGGACGACCGTTCCGACCGTGGCGGCTACCGCCGTGACGACCGCCCGTCCGGTGGCGGCGGCTATGGCAACCGCGACGACCGTCCGCGCCGTGACGACCGCCCCTCGGGCGGCGGCACCGGCGGTGGCTACGGCAACCGTGACGACCGCGGCGGCTACCGTCGCGATGATCGGCCGTCGGGCGGTGGCTTCCGCCGCGATGACCGTCCCTCCGGCGGTGGTGGCTACGGCTCCCGTGACGACCGTCCGCGCCGCGACGACCGCCCCTCCGGCGGCGGTGGCTACGGCTCCCGTGACGACCGGCCGTCCGGTGGCGGTGGCTACGGCAACCGCGATGACCGTCCGCGCCGTGATGACCGCCCCTCGGGCGGCGGTGGCTTCCGCCGTGACGACCGTCCCTCCGGCGGCTTCCGCGACGACCGTGGTGGCTTCCGCCGCGATGACCGCCCCTCTGGCGGTGGCTACGGTTCCCGTGACGACCGTCCGCGCCGTGACGACCGTCCGTCGGGCGGATTCACCCGTGACGACCGTGGCGGCTTCCGTCGCGATGACCGCCCTTCCGGCGGTGGCTTCCGCCGCGACGACCGGCCGTCCGGTGGCGGTGCCTACGGCTCCCGTGACGACCGTCCGCGCCGTGATGACCGCCCCTCCGGCGGCGGTGGCTTCCGCCGCGACGACCGCCCCTCGGGCGGCTTCCGTCGCGATGACCGTCCTTCGGGCGGTGGCTTCCGCCGTGACGACCGGCCGTCCGGTGGCGGTGGCTACGGCTCCCGTGACGACCGTCCGCGCCGTGATGACCGTCCCTCCGGCGGCGGTGGCTTCCGCCGCGACGACCGCCCCTCCGGCGGCTTCCGTGACGACCGTCCGCGGCGCGACGACCGTCCCTCCGGTGGTGGTGGCTACGGCTCCCGTGACGACCGTCCGCGCCGCGACGACCGCCCCTCCGGCGGTTTCCGTGACGACCGTGGCGGCTACCGTCGCGACGACCGCCCCTCGGGCGGCGGCGGCTTCCGCCGTGACGACCGCCCCTCCGGCGGCGGTGGCTACGGCACCCGTGACGACCGTGGCGGCTACCGCCGCGACGACCGCCCCTCCGGCGGTGGCTTCCGACGTGACGACCGGGGTGCCGGCCGGCCGTACGAGGGTGGTGGCCGCGGTGGGCGCTTCGAGGGGCGTCGCGACGACCGCCGGGACGACCGGCGCGATGACCGTCGGGACTACGACGACCGCCGCGGCAACTACGAGCCCGTTCACCGTCTCCCGATCCCGGAGGACGTCACCGGCTTCGAGCTGGACGCCGATGTCCGCCAGGACCTGAAGAGCCTGCCCAAGACCCTTGCCGACGACGTGGCGCGCAACCTGGTGATGGTCGCCCGGCTGCTCGACACCGAGCCGGAGGAGGCGTACAACTACTCCCGCGTCGCCCTGCGACTGGCGTCCCGGGTGGCCTCCGTCCGTGAGGCGGCCGGCTTCGCCTCGTACGTGACGGGCCGTTACTCGGAGGCGCTGACCGAGTTCCGCGCATCCCGCCGGATGACCGGCCGCGCCGACCTCTGGCCGGTGATGGCCGACTGCGAGCGCGGTCTCGGCCGTCCGGAGCGGGCCCTGGCGATGGCCGGCGAGCCCGAGGTGAAGCAGCTGGACAAGGCCGGCCAGGTCGAGATGCGCCTGGTCGCGGCGGGTGCCCGCAGCGACATGGAGCAGTTCGACGCGGCTGTCGTCACGCTGCAGAGCCCGGAGCTCGGGTCCAGCGCGATCCACCCGTGGACGGCGCGCCTGCGCTACGCGTACGCCGAGGCGCTCATCGCGGCCGGGCGGGCCGACGAAGCCCGTGACTGGTTCGCGAAGGCGGCCGAGGCCGACACCGATGGTGCGACCAACGCCTCCGAGCGGCTGGCCGAGATCGACGGCCTGGAGTTCGTGGACGCCCTCGACCCGGAGCTGGACGAGGACGAGCAGGACGAGCAGGACGCGGCGCCCGTCAAGGCCCGGTCCGGCAAGGTCGCGGTCGACGACGCCGGCGACGACCGCGTGATCTACGAGGACGAGGAAGACGTCGAGGAGTACTACGACGAGGACGACCTCGAGATCGACGAGGAGTACGAGGACGCCGACAAGCGTCCGGAGAACGACCAGCGCTGACGTAAGCCCTGCGCGCGTCAGCTGAGACGGAGGCCCTGCCGGTACGTGATCCACGTACCGGCAGGGCCTCCGTCGTTTCTCAGCCCAGTTCGAGGCTGCGCAGCACCAGCCCGGTGGCCGGCTTGGGGCCGAAGGACGTGGACTTCCGGGGCATGGTGACGCCCTGCTCCGCGAGCCGCCGCACCACGCTCTCCCTGACCGGGTGCAGCAGCACCGCCGTGCCGCCGCTCCGCGCGGCCTCGCGCTCGGCGGCCCCGGCGGCGTGCAGGTAGCCGATGTCGTCCGGGCTGTCCGGGACGCGCCAGGTGTGATCGAGCAGGGTGGCGTGCAGGACGGTGGCGTCCAGGTGGCGCCACTCCTCGGGCCTGCCGCTCGGCACGGTGGCCGCCAGCAGGGCCTCGTCCGGCTCGCTGAGCAGCCAGAAGACGCCCTCGCCGCCGGTCAGCAGGAACGCGTTGCCCACGTGTCGCTTCGCCTCGGCGAGGGCCTGCAGGGCGGTCTCCAGCGGGCCCGGCACCTCCTTGACCCGCCACTGGTCGCCGAGCTCGGCCAGCGCCTCGGCGACCGGGAGGCGGTACAGCACCCGGTGAATGGCCCTCACCCGCAGCGGGTAGCGGGCCGTGTCGACCAGCAGCACCAGACCGCGGTCCCAGGGGCTGCGCGGCAGGTGGCGGTGTTCGCGCTGGAGGCGCAGGTACATCTCCCAGCGGTGGTGCCCGTCGGCGATCAGGGCCCGGCAGGTGGCCAGGTCGCGCGTGACCTCGGCCAGCTCGGCGGGGTCGGTGACGGCCCACAGCCGGTGGTCGGTGCCGTCGCTGGTGGTCGTGGTGAGCAGCGGCTCGCCCTGCACTGCGCGCTCGATCACCCCGGCCGCGCCGCCGTTGCCCCGGTAGGTGAGAAGCAGCGGCTCCAGATTGGCCCTGGTGGTGCGCATCAGGCCGACCCGGTCGGCCACCGGGCGCGGCATCACGTCCTCGTGCGGCAGCACCACACCGGCCTCCCGGCCGCTGACCGCCAGGGCACCGATCAGGCCGCGCTGCAGCAGCTCGCCCTCCGGCCCGTCCTCGTGGACGCGCTGCTCGTACACGTACAGCGCAGGCTCGGGATCGGCGGCGAGGACACCCTGACGCTGCCAGTCGGCCAGCAGCCGGGCGGCGTGCCGGTACCGGGTGTCACGGTCGGGCCGGTCGCCGCTGTCGTCGGGCTCGGGTCTCGGGAGGATCAGGCGCACGATGTTGTACGGGTCGGCCGTCTCCAGGTCTAGGCGCCGGTTCGGGTCGACCACGTCGTACGGGGGCGAGGTGACCGCTGCCAGGGTGCCGACCCGGTCGGGGACGTATCGCAGGCCGCGGAACGGGGACAGGGACAGCCCTGCGGTGGCGACATGCCCGGGGTCTCCGGGGCCGCCTGCCGGAGACTCCGGTCCGCTTTCTGCACTGGGTGTGCTCATTCTGGGCATGGTAATCGGGTGTGCGTTGTTCAGTGATCACAGCGCTCGGTCCCGGGGCCGGATCGGGCCGTGGTGCGGGGAGCGAGGTTCGGGATGAGTGACGGGCAGGAGCGCGTGAACGGCGGCGGCGTCGGTGGTGAGGGCGGCGGGGTCGTTCCTGCGCAGAACGGGTCGGGTGCGCCTGAGGGTGGCGTCTACGACTGGTTCCGGCGGGGCAGCAAGCTGCTGGAGCAGGGGCACCCGGCGGCGGCCGAGCAGTTGCTGGCCCGGGCCGCCGAGGCGGAGCCGCACTCGCGGAGCATCCGGGAGACGCTGGCGAGAGCCCAGTTCGACGCGGGGCTCTATGCGGCGGCGCTGGAGAACTTCCGGGCGGTGGCGCTGGCCGATCCGGCGGACGACTACGCTCAGTTCGGGTGGGGCGTCGCGGCGGCGCGGCTGGGCGACTTCGAGACATCGGCGGAGCACCTGGCGCTGGCCGTCGCCATGCGGCCGGAGTCCGAGCACTACCGGGCCGCGCTGCGCCAGACCAGGGCGACGCTGGCGGCCCGGGCCGGGGCGTTCGGGCCGCTGCTGCCCGGTGCGCCGGGCTATTCGGCGCCGCCGACGGGTCAGGACGAGACCCGGTAGGGCCGCCACCCAGTAGCGCCGGCCTCCGGTGGAGCCGGCACCGACCGACGAGCAGGACGAGGTAGAGCACGCATGACGGACACGGCAGTCGGCCAGGCACGGACCGCACCCGGGGGCTCCGACCGCCCGCTGACCGAGGCGTACGACACGGCGCTGCTCGACCTCGACGGGGTGGTGTACGCCGGGCCGCACGCGATCGTGCACGCCGTGGAGTCGCTGGCTTCCGCGCGCGAGGCGGGGATGCGGCTGGCGTACGTCACCAACAACGCCTCGCGCCCGCCCCGGATGGTGGCGGAGCACCTGACCGAGCTGGGCGTGCCCGCCGAGGCGGCCGACGTGATCAACTCCGCCCAGGCGGCGGCCCGGCTGGTCGCGGAGAAGGTGCCGGCCGGGTCGAAGGTGCTGGTGGTGGGCGGGGCCGGGCTGGTGGAGGCGCTGGCCGAGCGTGGTCTGGTGGCGGTGCGCTCACTGGACGAGGAGCCTGTCGCGGTCGTCCAGGGCTACGACCCGACGGTCGGCTGGCAGCATCTCGCCGAGGCCTCGTATGCGGTCGCGCGCGGGCTGCCGTGGGTGGCCTCGAACACGGATCTGACGGTGCCCACCGCGCGCGGCATCGCGCCCGGCAACGGGACGCTGGTGGCGGCCGTCCGGACGGCGACCGGGGCCGAGCCCGAGGTCGCGGGCAAGCCGCTGCCTCCGATGCACCGGGAGACGGTCATCCGTACGGGGGCGAAGCGGCCGCTGGTGGTCGGCGACCGCCTGGACACGGACATCGAAGGTGCCTACAACGGCGGTGTGGACAGCCTCCTGGTCTTCACCGGCGTCACCACTCCCGCCCAGCTGCTGGCGGCGCCGGCGGAGCACCGGCCGACGTACCTGGCGGCGGACCTGCGCGGGCTGCTGGTCGGTCAGCCGGTCGTTGAGACGCTGGGTGGCGGCCGGTACGGCTGCGGCGGGTTCGAGGCTGGGCTGGACGGCGGCGTGCTGCGGCTGGACGGGGCCGGGGAGGACCCGTACGACGGGCTGCGCGCGCTGTGTGCGGCGGCGTGGACCGCGGTAGACGCCGACGGCGTCGTGCCGGACGGACGGAAGGCGCTCGCCGAGCTGGGGCTGTAACGGCCGAGGCCGGGCCGGGGCTGCCGGGCCGGGCTCAGAGCAGGGTGCGCAGGCGGAGGAGGTCGCGGAAGCCGGCCTCCAGCTTGACCCGGCCCGCGGCCCAGGCGGAGGCGAAGTTGAGCTGACCGCCCACCAGTGAGACCAGGTCGTCGCTGGCCATGGCGAGGCGGATCTCGGCCTTGGCGGGCGGCGGGCCCGGTGTCTCGACGACGTCGGTGATCCGGCCGTCGCGCAGTCGGCCGGAGAAGGTCAGATCGAGGTCGGTGATCCAGCAGGTGAGCGAGCGGTCGAGGGCGGCGGCCTTGCGGACGTCGCCGTTGGAACCGGCCAGGTTCCGGCTGAGCTGCTCGAGTGCTTCGCGGCAGTTCTCGGTGCTGGCCATGGCTGCTGGTCTCCCGTCCGGTGCTTTTCCCGCCCACGCTATCGCAGCCGTCCGTCACAGCCGGACGGACGGCAACGGCAGCGCCGCAAGGGCGGTAGAGGGTAGCGTCGTGACCGGGCGGGCCCGATATGTCCGGGCGCGCCCGAGGACGGCCCGGTGACGGTGCGGGGCGCGGAGACGTCGAGGCACGGAGGAGGCACGCGGATGCTACGGGATGCGGTGCGGGGCGTTGCGGTGGTTGCCGCCGAGCTCGCGGAGGAGACCGGCAAGCGGGTCGTGGGCGCGGCGACCGGTCTGCTGGAGCGCAGCGGGGTCGATGTGGCGGCGATCGAGCGGACGGTGGGGCAGCAGTTCCCGCCCTCGGCCAAGTCGCTGCAGACGCTGGCGGAGGAGGCGGTGACGGCGGGCCGGGCCGGGCTGGACCTGGCGGTCGGGGTGATGCGCAGTGAGGTCGAGGCGGTCTTCGAGCGGGTCGGCGACCAGGTGGTGAAGGTCGGCGTGGTGCTCGGCTATCTGGAGAGCAAGCTGCGGGAGGTCGAGGAGCCCGCCGCGCGCCCGGAGCCGCGGGCGGACGGCCTCTTCGACGCCGGCTGGGAGGACGGGGACCGCGCCGGCAGGTCGGTGGTGTCCGAGCGGGTCGAGGTCGAGGTGGAGGAACCCGCCCCGGCGAAGAAGGCCACGGCGAAGAAGGCCACCGCGAAGAAGAGCACCACGGAGAAGCCGGCGGCCAGGAAGGCGACGACGAAGAAGACGGCCCCGACGAAGGCCGCGGCGAAGAAGACGACAGTGAAGACAGCCGCGAAGAAGGCCACCGCCAAGAAGGCGGCTCCGGCCAAGAAGGCGGCGGCAGGCAGGAAGTCCGCTCCCCGGAAGGGCAGCGATGACTGAGCCGACCCCCACCGGCCACCCGGCCGTGGACGCCGCCCTGGCCCGGCTCGAGGAGCTGGACGGGGCGGAGACCGGTGTGCACGTCGCCGTGTACGAAGATGTACACCAGCGGCTCGCGGACACCCTCGCCGCCCTCGACGATCAGTAGCTGATCAGTAGCTGTAGCAGTAGGAGCTGAAGCACCAGTGGCAGTGGCACGACGCCGACTCGACGCGGAGCTGGTCCGCCGCAAGCTGGCCCGTTCGCGTGAGCACGCGAGCGAGCTGATCGCGGCCGGCCGGGTGACCGTCGGCGGCACCACCGCGACCAAGCCCGCGACCCAGGTGGAGACCGCGGCCGCCGTGGTGGTGGCCAAGGACGAGAACGACCCGGATTACGTCTCCCGCGGCGGCCACAAGCTGGCCGGTGCGTTCGCGGCCTTCGTGCCGCAGGGGCTGGTCGTCGAGGGGCGGCGGGCGCTGGACGCGGGCGCGTCCACCGGCGGCTTCACGGACGTACTGCTGCGCGCGGGCGCCGCGCACGTGCTGGCGGTGGACGTCGGCTACGGCCAGCTCGCATGGTCGCTGCAGAGCGACGACCGGGTCACCGTGATGGACCGGACCAACGTCCGGGAGCTCACCCTGGAGCTGATCGGCGGGGCGCCCGTCGACCTGGTGGTGGGGGACCTGTCGTTCATCTCGCTGGGCCTGGTGCTGCCGGCTCTCGCGGGCTGCTGCGCCGAGGACGCGGACCTGGTGATGATGGTCAAGCCGCAGTTCGAGATCGGCAAGGAGCGGCTGGGCAGCGGCGGGGTGGTGCGCAGCCCGCAGCTGCGGGCCGAGATGGTCCGGCAGGTGGCCGGTCAGGCGTGGGCGCTCGGCCTGGGCGTACGGGCGGTCACCGCCAGCCCGCTGCCGGGGCCGTCCGGCAACGTCGAGTACTTCCTCTGGCTGCGCCGGGACGCCCCGCAGCTCGACCCGGCCGAGGCGGACCGAGCTGTCGCCGAGGGCCCCCGATAAGGTGCTTGGCAGACGTCCGACCGTCGGGCTGAGCGGCGGCCGGACCGGGTCTGCCCTCACAAGGGGCCGGCCCGGCAGGCGTAGGGAGAGGGCAGCATGAGCGAGGAACGTACGGTCTTCCTGGTCGCACACACCGGTCGCGAGGCCGCGCTGCGAAGCGTGGAGGGGTTGGTGCAGGGCCTGCTGAAGGCAGGGATCAGGATTCGGCTGCTCGCCGCCGAGGCGGTCGACCTCGACCTGCCGGACGGGGTCGAGCGGGTGGCCGGCGGTGAGGGCGCCGCGGACGGTTGCGAGCTGATCCTGGTCGCGGGCGGGGACGGGACGCTGCTGCGCGGTGCGGAGCTGGCCAGGGACCACGGGCTGCCGATGCTCGGCATCAACCTCGGTCGGGTCGGGTTCCTCGCCGAGGCCGAGCGGGACGATCTCGCGGTGGTGGTGGAACGCGTGGTCGAGGCCGACTACGAGGTCGAGGAGCGGATGACCCTCGATGTGCTGGTGCGGACCAACGGCGATGTGGTGCACGAGGACTGGGCGCTGAACGAGGCGTCGATCGAGAAGGCCTCGCGGGAGCGGATGCTGGAGGTCGTGACCGAGGTGGACGGCCGTCCGGTCTCCAACTTCGGCTGCGACGGCGTGGTCTGTGCGACACCGACCGGTTCGACCGCGTACGCGTTCTCGGGGGGCGGTCCGGTGGTGTGGCCGGAGGTGGAGGCGCTGCTGATGGTGCCGATCAGTGCTCACGCGCTGTTCGCCCGGCCGTTGGTGACCTCGCCCAACTCCGTACTGGCGGTGGAGGTTCAGCCGAAGACGCCGCACGGCATCCTGTGGTGCGACGGGCGGCGATCGGTCGAACTCCCGGCCGGGGCACGGGTGGAGGTCCGTCGGGGGAAGACCCCGGTTCGGCTGGCGCGGCTGCACCGGGCGCCGTTCACGGACCGGCTGGTCGCCAAGTTCGCTCTGCCGGTGACCGGTTGGCGCGGGCGCTCGGGCGGATGCTGAGCCAGGGGTCCTGCCGAAACTTCGGGGCCTGCTGCAACAGGAGGGGAACGGATGGGCGGGACGGTCACGGCGGTCAGCCGGAGCGGTGAGCACGACTTCAGCAAGCCGAACGAGCCGAGTGTGCGGCTGCTGGCGGGCCTGGGGGTGGAGGGGGACGCGCACCTGGGGGTGACCGTCCAGCACCGCTCGCGGGTGGCGCAGGACCCGACACAGCCGAACCTGCGTCAGGTGCACCTGATCCATGCGGAGCTGCACGAGGAGCTGGCCATGGCCGGGTACCCGGTCGAGCCCGGCGAGTTGGGCGAGAACATCACCACGCGGGGCGTCGACCTGCTCGCCCTGCCGCGCGGTACGCGGCTGCACCTCGGCGAGCGGGCGGTGGTCGAGGTGACCGGGCTGCGCAACCCCTGCCTGCAGATCGACGGCTTCCGGGACGGCCTGCTGAAGCAGGTGGTCGGGCGGGACGAGCAGGGCAACGTGGTCCGCAAGGCGGGGATCATGGGCATCGTTCTGGAGGGCGGCGAGGTGCGGCCCGGGGACGGGATCGCGGTGGAGCTTCCGGAGGGCCCGTTCGAGGCGCTGGAGCGCGTCTGAGGTCCCTGGCGGGGTACGTGGGCGGCCGGCGGCGTCAGACCGCCAGGGGTGGAGTCCCGTCGGCCGCCGTCCAGCGCCTGGTGGCGGCCGGCTCGGCGGCTGCGGCCAGCCGGGCGACGGCTGCCGGGGCGCCGGGCGCCGGGACGGTCAGCGGGATCCGGATGTGGTGCTCGAAGGCGCCGTCCACGCCGAAGCGCGAGCCGGCCGCGATCCGTACGCCGAGCCGTTCGCCGGCCTGGGCCAGGGCGGCGCCGGAGATCCCGTCCGTGGCGACCCAGAAGGCCAGGCCGCCCGAGGGGTAGGCGAATTGCCAGCGGGGGAGCTGCTCGCGGAGCGCCGCCGCCAGCGCCTCGGCGCTGGCTCGCAGCCGTTCCTGCTGCTGGGCGCGGACCTCGGCGAAGTGTTCGGTGAGCAGGGTGGCGGCGATCAGCTGGTCGAGGACGGGCGTGCCGACATCGGTGTAGATCCGGTCGGTGGCCAACTGCCGTACCAGGCCCGGGGTCCCGCGCAGCCAGCCGATCCGCAGGCCGCCCCAGAGGATCTTGCTGGCCGAGCCGATGGTGATCACCTGGGCGGCGCGGTCCAGCGCGGCGGTCGGGCGGGGGAGTTCCTCGGGCCGTACGCCCCAGCCGAGTTCGGCGGGCGTCTCGTCCACCAGGACGGTCGTCCCGGCGGCGCGGGCGGCGGCGAGCAGCTCGCGGCGCTGCTCCTCGTCGATGAGCGCGCCGGTCGGGTTCTGGAAGTCCGGGATCACGAAGGCGAGTCTCGGGGCGGCGCCGCGCAGGACGCGCTGCCACTCGGCGACGTCCCAGCGCGGCAGCGCGGTGGGCCCGCCGGGCCAGGCGTGCGGGACGGGGACCAGGCGGGCGCCGCCGCGGCGCAGCGACTGCAGCGTGTGCGCGTAGCTGGGCGCCTCCACCGCAACCCGGTCGCCGCGCCCGAGCAGGGCCCGCCGGGCCAGGTGCAGCGCGCCCATGGCGCCGGTGGTGACCAGGATCTGGTCGGGCGTCGTCGGCAGCCCGCGCTCGGTGTACCGCTGGGCGATCGCCTCCCGCAGCACCGGTACGCCGGTGGGGAAGTGGCCGTGCCCGGCGGCGTACGCGGGCAGCTGCTCGACGGCCCGGGCGGCCGCCTGGCCGAGGTGGGGCTGCGGCGCGGGCAGTGCGGCCACGCCCAGGTCGAGCATGGACTCGCTCTCGTCGGGCGGGACGGGGTGCAGGGCGTCGCTGGGCGGGCGGCTGCCCTCGGGCAGGGCGGTCCAGCTGCCGGAGCCGCGGCGGCTGCGCAGGTAGCCCTCGGTGCGCAGGGTCTCGTACGCGGTGGCGACCGTCGTCCGGCTCAGGGACAGCGCCTGGGCGAGCTCCCGTTCGGCGGGCAGCCGGGCGCCGACCGGCAGCCGGCCCTCGGAGACCAGCAGCCTGACCTGGCTTGCCAGGGTCCGGTACGCGGGCCGGTGCCGGGCCGGCTCGGGGAGCCGCGCGCTGGTCAGCAGGCGGGCCAGCGCGGGCGGGGTCACGGTGCTCTGCCACTCGGTCACGGCTGCCACCCTCACGCGATCAGTCCACTTGGCGTGGATTGGACCTGGATCCGGTCCGGTTGGACCGCCCATCATGGCAGCGCGGCCGCCGGGGCCGCCACACCCACCGCAAGGAGCCCCGATGGCCGCCGCCTCGACCTCGCCGACCACCGCCTCGACCGAGGCCGCCGGCACCGCCGCCACCGCGACCACCGCCTCGCCGCGAGCCCCCCGGTTGGGTGACCGGCTCGGCCGCCGCCTCCCGCAACTGCTGCTCGGCCTCGTCCTGTACGGCTCCAGCATGGCGCTGATGATGCGCGCCGCCCTCGGCGTCAACCCGTGGGACGTGCTCCACCAGGGCCTGCAGCGCCACCTCGGCCTGAGTATGGGCGCCTGGGTCACCATCACCGGCGCCTGCGTCCTGCTGCTCTGGATCCCGCTGCGGCAGCGCCCCGGCATCGGCACGCTCGGCAACGTGCTGATCCTCGGCGCGGCCATGGACCTCACCCTCGGCATGGTGGCCACCCCGGACGGCTGGGCCGCCAGGATCGCGCTGCTGGCCGCCGGCATCGTGCTCAACGGCCTCGCCACCGGGCTCTACATCGGCGCCCGGCTCGGCCCCGGCCCGCGCGACGGGCTGATGACCGGCCTGCACCGGCGCACCGGCCGCTCGCTGCGCCTGATCCGTACCGGTATTGAGGTCACCGTGCTGCTGCTCGGCATCCTGCTCGGCGGCACCGCGGGGGTCGGTACCGTCGCCTACGCGCTCGCCATCGGCCCGCTGGCACAGTTCTTCCTCCGCTGGTGCACCGTGCCCCAGAGCGTGCTGCAGCCCGTCCCGCAGCCGGTGGCCGGATCCGCACAGGAGTCCCGGAAGGGATGAACTTGGGCACCCGAGGCCTGGGCTCGTCGCGCGTTGGGGGTGGAACCTCGTAAGGTCGTCTCCGTGTTGGACGAGATGCGGATACGGGATCTGGGCGTCATCGACGACGCGGTGGTCGAACTGGCGCCGGGCTTCACAGCCGTCACCGGCGAGACCGGCGCGGGCAAGACCATGGTGGTGACCAGCCTCGGCCTGTTGCTCGGCGGCCGCGCCGACCCCGGGCTGGTGCGCAGGGGAGCCGGCCGGGCCGTCGTCGAGGGCCGCCTCGGCCTGCCCGCCGGCTCGCCTGCGGCGGCGCGCGCCCTGGAGGCCGGCGCCGAACTGGACGACGGCGCGCTGCTGATCAGCCGGACGGTCTCCGCCGAGGGCCGCTCCCGAGCCCACGTCGGCGGACGCGCCGTCCCGGTGGGCCTGCTCGCCGAGCTCGGCGAGGACCTGATCGCCGTGCACGGCCAGACCGACCAGCAGCGCCTGCTGCGACCCTCCCGCCAGCGCGGCGCCCTGGACCGCTACGCGGGCGAGGCCGTCGCCGGGCCGCTGGCCCGCTACCGCGAGGTCTACCGCCGTCTGCGCGAGGTCTCCGCGACGCTCGAGGAGCTCACCACCCGGGCCCGCGAGCGCGCCCAGGAGGCGGACCTGCTCCGCTTCGGCCTGGACGAGGTCGCCGCCGCCGAGCCGGTGGCCGGCGAGGACGTCGAACTCGCCGCCGAGGCCGAGCGCCTCGGCCACGCCGACGCCCTCTCCTCCGCCGCCACCCTGGCCCACGGCGCACTGGCCGGAGACCCGGCCGACCCCGACTCCCTGGACGCCGGCACCCTGCTCGCCCAGGCCCGCCGCGCCCTGGACGGCGTCCGCCACCACGACGAGCGGCTGGCCGCCCTGGCCGACCGCCTCAACGAGGTCGGCTACCTGCTCGCCGACGTCGCCGGGGACCTGGCGGGTTACGCCGACGACCTGGACGCGGACCCCGTACGCCTGGCGGCCGTCGAGGACCGGCGGGCGGTCCTCGCCCAGCTGCTGCGCAAGTACGGCGGCGCGGAGAACACGCTCGCCGAGGTCCTGCAGTGGGCCGAGACGAGTGCGAGCAGACTTGCCGAACTCGACGGCGACGACGAGCGGATCGACGAGCTCGGCGCCCAGGAGACGGCTCTGCGCACCGAGTTGGCCGAGCTGGCCGCCGAGGTCTCGGTCGCCCGGCGGGCCGCGGCCGGCCGCTTCGCCGAGGCCGTCTCCGCCGAACTCGCCGAACTCGCCATGCCGCACGCCCGGGTGAGCTTCGACATCACCTGGCTCGACGATCTGGCCGGCATCGAGATCGACGGCCGGACCGTCTCCTACGGCGCGCACGGCGTGGACGAGGTCGAGGTACTGCTCGCCCCGCACCCCGGTGCCGCGCCGCGCCCGATCGCCAAGGGCGCCTCGGGTGGTGAGCTCTCCCGGGTGATGCTCGCCGTCGAGGTGGTCTTCGCCGGTGCCGACCCCGTGCCGACGTACCTCTTCGACGAGGTGGACGCCGGCGTCGGCGGCAAGGCCGCGGTCGAGATCGGCCGCCGCCTCGCCAAACTGGCCGAGACCGCGCAGGTGGTGGTGGTGACCCACCTCCCGCAGGTCGCGGCCTTCGCCGACCGGCACCTGGTGGTCGAGAAGACCCACGACGGCACGGTGACCCGAAGCGGCGTCAAGGTGCTGACCGACGAGGAGCGGGTCCGCGAGCTCTCCCGGATGCTGGCGGGCCTCGAGGACTCCGAGCTGGGCCGCGCCCACGCCGAGGAGCTCCTCGCCGCGGCCCGCGCACCGCGCGCCCGCTGACCCGCCGTCCGCAGGTGATCCGGGCCGGGGGCCCCGTGCAACCGGCCCGGGACCGACCTGCGATCCTCACCCGGGACGGGCGCCGCGACGCGCCCGCCCGTGGCGCCGACTGTCCAAGACCCCGCCCGACCTGGCATGGTGGCGGCTGGACACTGGCATACCAGTCCCGAGTGCCGCTCGCGGGCCGCGCTCCTTGCCTGCCGACCCGGCAGGAGGGGCCCAACGCGACGGTGTGAGTTCGTGATCGAGTCGGAGCGAGACGACGTGGACCATTTCGCCACCCGGGCCACTGCGGCAGCCCCCGAACGGGGTCAGCTGCACGTGGCGCTCGTCCTGGCCGCCAGCACCGGCGGCATCGGTGCGCATGTGCGTTCCCTCGCCCAGGGCCTGGTGGCGCACGGCGTCGGTGTGACGGTCTGCGCGCCCGCCGGGACGGACTCCCTGTTCGGCTTCTCCGGTACCGGCGCCAGGTTCCACCTGGTCGACATCACTCCGACGGCCGGCGCCCGCAGCGACGCGGCGGCCATCGGCGAGCTGCGCCGCGCCTTCACCGGCGCGGACGTGGTCCATGCGCACGGCCTGCGGGCCGGGCTGCTCTCCGACCTGGCGCTGCGCACCGCCGGCCGCTTTCCCGGGCTGCGGCCCGAGACCCCGCTGGTGGTGACCTTCCATCACGCGATGCTGGCCACCGGCATGGAGCGCCGGCTGCAGCGGCTGATGGAGCGCCGGGTGGCCCGCGCCGCCGACCTGGTGCTCGGCGCCTCCTCGGACCTGGTCGCCCGGGCCCGCGAGCTGGGAGCCACCGACGCCCGGCTGGGCCCGGTGGCCGCTCCGCCGATGCCGCCCGGCGGTCTCGACCGGGAGGCTGCCCGCGCCGAGCTGCTCGGTGACCACCGGGACCGGCCCGTGGTCCTGGCCATCGGGCGGCTCGTCCAGCAGAAGTCCTTCGGCCTGCTGCTCGACGCGGCCCGGGACTTCGGGGACCGGGACCCGCTGGTCCTGATCGCCGGCGAGGGCCCGGAGGAACAGGACCTGCGCGAGCGGATCGCCGCCGAGAAGCTGCCCGTCGAGCTGCTCGGCTACCGCACCGATGTGCCCGAGCTGCTCGCCGCAGCCGACGTGGTGGTGGTCAGCAGCCGGTGGGAGGCGCGGTCGCTGGTCGTCCAGGAGGCGATGCGGGTGGGCGTGCCGGTGGTCTCCACGGCCGTCGGCGGCGTGCCGGAGCTGGTGGGCGAGGCCGCGGTGCTGGTGCCGTACGGCGACGCGCGTGCTCTGGCGGCGGCCGTGCGGGGGCTGCTCGCCGATCCGGGGCGCCGTGCGGAGTTGGCCGAGGCCGGCCGGCTGCAGGCACAGACCTGGCCGGACGAGGCGGCGACCGTGGCGCAGGTGCTCAGCACGTACGACGAGCTGGTCCAGCGGGGCTGACCTCCGGTCGGGGGCGCGAGCCAGGACGTCTCTTCGGGGGGCGCGAGCCCGAGCGCTTTTCAGGGGCGCGGGGAACTGCGCGGGGCGGAAGCTGCGGCGCCGTCACTTCCGGTCTCGCGCAGTTCCCCGCGCCCCTGGTTGGTTGGCCCGAAGCCAGGGATCGGGGTCACATCATGGCTTGCTCGGCGCGTTCGGCTGCCGGGCCCGCGGGCTGGGCGGAGAGGTAGGCCCCGCCACAGGCGGTCAGGCGGAGGGCGGTGTCGATCAGCGGCACGTGGCTGAAGGCCTGCGGGAAGTTGCCGACCTGGCGCTTGGCGCGCGGGTCCCACTCCTCCGCGAGCAGGCCGACGTCGTTGCGCAGTGCCAGCAGCTTCTCGAAGAGCTCGCGCGCCTCCTGCACCCGTCCGATCATCGCCAGGTCGTCCGCGAGCCAGAACGAGCAGGCGAGGAACGCCCCTTCGTGCCCGCTCAGCCCGTCCACGTTCTCGCCCTGCTGGTCGTGGGTCGGGTACCGCAGCACGAAGCCGTCCTCGGTGGAGAGCTCACGCTGGATCGCCTCGATCGTGCCGATGACCCGCTTGTCGTCCGGCGGCAGGAAGCCGACCTGCGGGATCAGGAGCAGCGAGGCGTCCAGCTCCTTGCTGCCGTAGTACTGGGTGAAGGTGTTGCGGTCGGCGTCGTAGCCCTTCTCGCAGACGTCGGCGTGGATCCTGTCCCGCAGGTCCTTCCAGCGCTCCAGCGGGCCCTCGGCCGGGGACTGCTCGATCAGCTTGATGGTGCGGTCGACGGCGACCCAGGCCATCACCTTGGAGTGCACGAAGTGCCGGCGCGGCCCGCGCACCTCCCAGATGCCCTCGTCGGGGGCGGTCCAGTGCTCCTCCAGGTAGCTGATCAGCTTGAGCTGGAGGTGGTGGGCGTGGTCGTTGCGGACCAGGCCGGTCATGTGGGCCAGGTGCAGGGCCTCGACCACCTCGCCGTAGACGTCGAGCTGGAGCTGCCCGGCGGCGCCGTTGCCGATACGGACGGGCTGCGAGCCCTCGTACCCGGGCAGCCAGTCCAGCGCCGACTCGGTGAGCTCGCGCTCGCCCGCGATGCCGTACATGATCTGCAGGTTCTCCGGGTCCCCGGCGACCGCCCGCAGCAGCCACTCGCGCCAGGCGCGGGCCTCGTCCCGGTAGCCGGTGCGCAGCAGGGAGGACAGGGTGATCGCGGCGTCGCGGAGCCAGGTGTAGCGGTAGTCCCAGTTGCGCTCGCCGCCGATGTCCTCGGGCAGCGAGGTGGTGGGCGCGGCGACGATTCCGCCGGTCGGCGCGTAGGTGAGGCCCTTGAGGGTGATCAGCGAGCGGACCACGGGCTCGCGGTACGGGCCCTGGTAGGTGCACTGGGCGACCCAGTCGAGCCAGAACTGCTCGGTGCCCTCCAGCATGGCCTCGGCGTCCGGCGCACTGGGCGCGGGCAGGTGGGAGGCCTGCCAGGTGAGCGCGAAGGCGATCCGGTCGCCGGCGTTGACCGTGAAGTCGGCGTACGTGGTGAGGTGGTGCCCGTACGTCTCGGCCTCGCCGTCCAGCCAGACCGAGTCGGGCCCGGCGACGGCGGCGGTGCGGTGGGTGCCGTCGGGCTGCTCGACGCGGTGCACCCAGGGCACGATCCGGCCGTAGCTGAACCGCATCCGCAGCGCGGAGCGCATCCGGACGGAGCCTTCGACACCCTCTACGATCCGGATCATCTGGGGCACGGAATCCACCCCGGTGAGCGGGCGGGGCGGCATGAAGTCGATTACCCGGACGGTGCCGCCCTGCGCGTCCCACTCCTGCTCCAGGATCAGCGAGTCACCCCGGTAGCGCCGCCGGTCGGCGGGCACGGCGGGGGCGGAGGCGGTCGGCGGGATCACCCGAAGCTCACTCGGATCGGTGAATACGGAGCGCGGCAGGGGTTCCGGGCTCTCGGGCGCGACGGAGACCGGTTCGGCGGGGCCGATCCGCCAGAATCCGTGTTCATCGGTCCCCAGCAGCCCGGCGAAGACGGCCGGCGAGTCGAATCGGGGCAGGCACAGCCAGTCGACCGCCCCGTCCCTGCTGACCAGGGCAGCGGTCTGCATGTCCCCGATGAGTGCGTAGTCCTCGATACGGCCGGCCACGTGGGTCTCCAGTTCGAAATATGTGCTCGGCGACGTCCGACGGCTGGGAGTACGCGGTCTGCGGGCCGGAGTGTCCAGGGGGCTGCTCCCGAGGTCCGCCGGTGTCTGCGGGGGCTCGTGGGGAGCCTGGCGGGGCTCTGGTGGGCCCCTGGCCTGAACGGGGTCAACTGGTACGGGAGGTGTCCGGTCGCGCATCGGGGACCGAGGGGTGTCGCCCTGACCCCCTCGCCCTCCGCGTGCTCTGCTGTCGGCGATGCGTCCGTGCAGGATACGTCGGTCGAATGGGGTGGAGCACGTGGAGAGCGCCCCTTCTGGCCGCAGTCACACCAAATGAATCCAAAGTGGTCCGAGTGGAGCATCCCGGATCATCCGTCCGAACCATCCGGAAGTGATCCTTCCGGGCCCCCGGGTGTCACTCGGACGGGCGCGGCGCGCCGGGTCGGAACGCGTCCGGTGCAGCTCACTGATACCCTGGTATCCCGTGGACTGGTGGGCTCAGGAGCGCCTCAGGCCCCTCCACCGACGTCACTTTCGACACGCGACCCACGGGAGCCCCCTCTTGGCACAGCCCCATTCCGGCAAGGCAGCGATCGGCCGCGCCGTGACGACCAAGCACCTCTTCGTCACCGGGGGTGTCGCCTCTTCGCTCGGCAAGGGCCTCACCGCCTCCAGCCTCGGCGCCCTGCTCAAGGCCCGTGGTCTGCGCGTGACGATGCAGAAGCTCGACCCGTACCTCAACGTGGACCCGGGCACCATGAACCCGTTCCAGCACGGTGAGGTCTTCGTCACCGACGACGGCGCCGAGACCGACCTGGACGTCGGCCACTACGAGCGCTTCCTCGACACCAACCTGCACGGCTCGGCGAACGTCACCACCGGCCAGGTGTACTCGACGGTCATCGCCAAGGAGCGCCGCGGCGAGTACCTGGGCGACACCGTCCAGGTCATCCCGCACATCACCAACGAGATCAAGTCCCGGATCCGCCGGATGGCGACCGAGGACGTCGACGTCGTCATCACCGAGGTCGGCGGCACCGTCGGCGACATCGAGTCGCTGCCGTTCCTGGAGGCCGTCCGCCAGGTCCGCCACGAGGTCGGCCGGGACAACGTCTTCTTCGTGCACGTCTCCCTGCTGCCGTACATCGGCCCCTCGGGCGAGCTGAAGACCAAGCCGACCCAGCACTCGGTGGCCGCGCTGCGCAACATCGGCATCCAGCCGGACGCCATCGTGCTGCGTGCCGACCGCGAGGTCCCGCAGGCCATCAAGCGCAAGATCTCGCTGATGTGCGACGTGGACGAGGAGGCCGTGGTCGCGGCCATCGACGCCAAGTCGATCTACGACATCCCCAAGGTGCTGCACGGCGAGGGCCTGGACGCGTACGTCGTGCGCCGCCTGGACCTGCCGTTCCGCGACGTCGACTGGACCACCTGGGACGACCTGCTGCGCCGCGTCCACGAGCCGCAGCACATCGTCAAGGTCGCCCTGGTCGGCAAGTACATCGACCTGCCGGACGCCTACCTGTCGGTGACCGAGGCGCTGCGCGCGGGCGGCTTCGCCAACAACGCGCGGGTCGAGATCAAGTGGGTCACCAGTGACGACTGCCTGACGCCCGAGGGCGCGCAGGAGCAGCTCGGCGATGTGGACGCGATCTGCATCCCCGGCGGCTTCGGCGACCGCGGTGTGGACGGCAAGGTCGCGGCCATCACCTACGGCCGCGAGAACAGGATCCCGCTGCTGGGCCTGTGTCTGGGTCTGCAGTGCGTGGTCATCGAGGCGGCTCGCAACCTGGCCGACCTGCCCGAGGCCAACTCGACCGAGTTCGACGCGGCCGCCAAGTACCCGGTGATCTCCACCATGGCCGAGCAGCTGGCGATCGTGGACGGCAAGGGCGACCTGGGCGGCACCATGCGCCTGGGCCTCTACCCGGCCAAGCTGGCCGAGGGCTCGATCGTCCGCGAGGTCTACGGCGGCGAGCAGTACGTCGAGGAGCGCCACCGCCACCGCTACGAGGTCAACAACGCGTACCGCGCGGACCTGGAGAAGACCGGCCTGCAGTTCTCGGGCCTGTCCCCGAAGGGTGACCTGGTCGAGTACGTCGAGTACCCGCGCGAGGTGCACCCCTACCTGGTCGCCACCCAGGCGCACCCGGAGCTGAAGTCCCGGCCGACCCGTCCGCACCCGCTGTTCGCGGGCCTGGTGGCTGCCGCCATCAAGATCAAGACCGACCAGTAAGAACACGGCCGAGCAGTAAGAGCTCGTCACGGACGGCGGTCGCGCGAATCCTCGCGCGGCCGCCGTCTGGCATAGGTTGGGCGCACAGACCAAGGGGAGTGAGATGTCGGACGTCGTATCGCAGCAGATCCGGGACGTGGCGGAGGAGTGGCCGGTCCGCGCCAGCGAGACCCCCTTCCAGGGCCGGGTCACCGGGGTCCGTACCGACGAGGTGCTGATGCCGGACGGCGGCTACGCCCGGCGCGACTACCAGACCCACCCCGGCTCGGTGTCCGTCCTCGCACTCGACGACCAGCAGCGGGTGCTGCTGGTGCGCCAGTACCGGCACCCGGTGCGCCAGCGGCTGTGGGAGCTGCCGGCCGGCCTGCTCGACGTACCGGGGGAGAACCCGCTGCACGCCGCTCAGCGCGAGCTCTACGAGGAGGCGCACTGCAAGGCGGGGGAGTGGCGGGTGCTGGTCGACTTCTACACCTCGCCCGGCGGCACCGACGAGGCGCTGCGGCTCTTCCTGGCCACCGACCTCGCCGAGGCCGAGGGCGACCGCTACGCCGCGCACGGCGAGGAGCTGGAGATCGAGACCGCCCGGGTGCCGCTGGCGGAGCTGGTCCGGCTGATCCTCGCGGGCAAGCTGCACAACCCGACGCTGATCACCGGCGCCCTCGCGCTGCAGGCCGCTCTGACCGGGCCCGGCCTGGACGCGCTGCGTCCCGCCGAGTCGCCCTGGCCGGCCCGGCCCTTCCAGTCCGACTGACGACCGGCGGTCGGCGCTTGATCCTTAGGGGTGATTTGCCGGTTGGTAGTACCGGTGTCACCCCTTGCCGTGTCGGCCGGTCGAACTACGCTTCGCGGACGGGGCCCACCACGGGTCCGCTCCGCTGAGCGACTGGTCAGGAGTGGCGCAGGTGGCGAGGAAGACGGCGACGATGGACCCACGGCCCGCCGAGCCCGGGGCTCCTGACCCGCTGCCCGCCGGGCCCGCGCTGTGGACGGGGCGCCGGGCCGAGCTCGCCGCGCTCAGGGCAGCGGCCGTGCGGCCGGCCCAGGGACGCTGCCAGGTGCTGGTGATCGCCGGGCGGCCCGGCTCGGGCCGGACCTCGCTCGCCGTCCGCTTCGTCCGCTCGCTGGCCGCCGATTACCCGGACGGGGTGCTGTTCGCCCGGCTCTCCGCCCCCGACGGCGGGCGGGTCCCGCCCGGGCAGGCGGCCCGGCGGCTGCTGGAGCAGCTGGGGGCCGTACCCGGAGCGGCTCTGCTGCCGCTCGGCGCCGAGGGCGAGGACGAACCGGCGTGTGTCGCGCTGCGCGAGGCCCTGGCGGGCAAGCGGGTGCTGCTGCTCCTCGACGACGTACGTGACTCCGGACAGCTGTCCCCCCTGCTGGGCGATGAGCCCGGCTGCCTGGTCGTCACCACCACGGCGGGCCCGCTGACCGGGATCGAGGACATCGACCCGGTCATCCTCGGCGGGCTCGACCAGCCCGCGGCGGCCGAACTGCTCAGCGGCCTGGTCGGCGGGACCAGGATCAGCTGTGACCCCGTCGGGGCCGCCGAGCTGGCCGAGGCCTGCGCCGCCCGGCCGGCCGCGCTGCGGCTGATGGCCGGCTGGCTGCGGGACAGCCCCAAGGCGGCGGTCACCGACGCGGCCCGCGAGCTCGCCGCGCCGGCTCCGGCCCCGCCCGGGGCGGCGGGTGCGTCGGATGCCGCGGATGCGAAGCGCGGGGGAGGCAAGGCCGACGGGCGTCGTTCGAAGTCCGGGCCCACGGCGGAGACCAAGGCTGCGCCCGACGAACCGGTCGCCGGGCCGGTGCCCGTACCCGACACCGATCCGCTGAGCGGTGCGTTCACTCTGCTCTACCGTTCCCTGCCCGCCGCGCAGGCCCGGATGCTGCGGATGCTCACCCTTGCCCCTGCCCAGCTCGCCGACCTGCGGACGGCCTCCGCCCTGGTCGGCTGCCCGGCGCCGGAGGCCGCCGCCGCCCTGCAGAAGCTGGCCGAGCGCGAGCTGCTCGACCAGGAGCTGCCCGCCCACGACGGCACCCTTCGCTACCGGGTGCCCGGCCGGTTGTACGCGCGGCTCGTCCAGCTGCGGGAGAGCGCCGACCGCCCGGCCGAGGTGCAGCTGGCCCGGGCGCGGCTGCTGGAGCGGCTGGTCCGCCTGGTCGACTCGGCCCGGATGCTGCTCGACCCGTCCGCCGGCCCGGTCACCGACCCGCTGCCGGGGCCGCTCAGGCTGCGTACGGCTGCCCAGGCCTCCGGATGGCTGGTCGGTGAGCGCGATCTGCTGCTCGGTGCGGTGGCGGACGCGATCGGCCAGGCGGATCTGGACGGTTCGGCCGGGCGGCTGGTCACCGCCCTGCTGCGGGCGCTGCCGCTCACCGGCACCGCCGCGCCGGCCGACCTGTACCGGCTGCACGAAATGGTGCTCAAGGTGGCCGAGCGCGGTGGTGCCCCGCGCCGGGCGGCCGCCGCGCTGCTCAACCTGGGGGATCTGCAGTCCGCCGTCGGCCACTGGGAGCAGGCGGCCGACCGGTACCGCGCGGCGCTGGACCACGCCCGTGACTCGGCGGACGAACCCGCCTGTGCCCGCGCCCTGGAGGGCGTGGCCGAGTGCAGCCGGGCGCTCGGGGACCCGGTACGCGCCGCCGACTGGTACGGCAGGGCGCTCGCGCTGCGGCAGAGCCTGGGGGATCACGCCGCCGAGGCCCGGCTGCTCGCCCGGACCGCCGAGGCGCACACCGCGCAGCGCCGTTTCGAGGAGGCCGACCGCGAGTACCGCGCCGCCCAGGCCGTGCTCCGGCGGCTGGGCGACGAGCGCGGCCGGGCGGCCCTCGCGGCGGCTCTGGAACGCCTGCGGGAGCAGGTCGAGGGTGAGCGGGAGCGACTGACTTCGGAGTGATGTCCGTAATGTCGTTTCTCGGGGAGTTTGGCAGGGTTGGTTCCGCGCAAGCCTACGAACCTGCCAATGAGGCCAGCTGATTTATTCAGTTTGGAAGGCTGACGGATCTACTGGGCTTCATTACACTCGACCTTAGTCGCGCAGCGAACTGTGCCCCGGTGTCTCCGGAGGCTTCCCCGTGCGCGCCGCCCGCCGGTCTTCCCCGGCCGGGACCCCCAGGCAAGAGGGACGTGTTTAGCCGTGAAGGTCGGCATCCCCCGCGAGGTCAAGAACCACGAGTACCGCGTGGCCATCACGCCTGCCGGCGTGCATGAGCTGGTCCGCAACGGACACGAGGTCTTCATCGAGGACAACGCCGGTGTCGGCTCCTCGATCCCCAACGAGGAGTACGTGGCCGCCGGTGCCACCATCCTCCCCACCGCCGACGAGGTGTGGGCCACCGCTGACCTGCTGCTGAAGGTCAAGGAGCCCATCGCTGAGGAGTACCACCGTCTGCGCAAGGGCCAGACCCTCTTCACCTACCTCCACCTGGCGGCCGACCGTGCCGGCACCGACGCGCTCGTCGCGTCCGGCACCACCGCCATCGCGTACGAGACCGTGCAGCTCGCCAACGGCGCCCTGCCGCTGCTCGCCCCGATGTCCGAGGTCGCGGGCCGTCTCGCCCCGCAGGTCGGCTCGTACCACCTGATGCGTCCGGCCGGCGGCCGTGGCACCCTCCCCGGTGGCGTGCCCGGCACCCACCCGGCGAAGTGCGTCGTCATCGGCGGCGGCGTCTCCGGCTGGCACGCGGCCACCATCGCGATCGGCATGGGCTACGAGGTGACCCTGCTGGACCGCGACATCAACAAGCTGCGCGAGGCCGACAAGATCTTCGGCACGAAGATCAAGGCGATCGCCTCCAACGCGTACGAGCTCGAGGCGGCCGTGCTCGAGGCCGACCTGGTCATCGGCGCGGTGCTGATCCCGGGCGCCAAGGCCCCGAAGCTCGTCACCAACGAGCTGGTCTCCCGTATGAAGCCGGGCTCCGTGCTCGTCGACATCGCGATCGACCAGGGCGGCTGCTTCGAGGACTCCCGTCCGACCACGCACGCCGAGCCGACCTTCCAGGTCCACAACTCGGTCTTCTACTGCGTGGCCAACATGCCGGGCGCCGTCCCGAACACCTCCACCTACGCGCTGACCAACGCCACGCTGCCCTACATCGTGGAGCTGGCCAACCGTGGCTGGAAGGAGGCGCTGCGCCGCGACGCCGCCCTCGCCAAGGGCCTGAACGTCCACGAGGGCCAGATCACCTACGGCGCGGTCGCCGAGGCCTTCGGCCTGCCCGCCATCTCCCTTGACAGCGTGCTCGCCTGACCGCTGATCAGCTGAGACCGTGAGGTCTCCTGCCCCCGGCCCGCTCCCCTCGGGCCGGGGGCTTCGGCATGCCCGAAACGCGCTGGTGGCCGGTGGGTTGCTTCGAGATGTCAATTTATGTGCATCACGTCACCCGCCCTCGTGGGCCGACCGTCGCTGGTCACCCTCGCGGGAGGGTCGGCCTCCGCAGAAACGTTAGGGTCAAGGGGCTGCCCATCCCTTGACACGGAGCGGCTGGACAGCCGACACATCCTGCCCACTACCGTGGATTGTGTTGCTGCGGACGCCTTGAACGGCCTAGAGTCGCAAACCGTCGGCATGCTGCCACGCTGACGAATCGACATAGAGTCCTGGATGCCCAAGGAGGTAAGACGACTTGTGAATGAGTCGACATTTGCTCCCGGGGGTGGTCAGCCAGGACTGGCGGAGCACGCCGCCGGACAGCCGAACGAGGAGCACGCGGCCCGGCAGGCCACGGTGGGCTCGGTAGAGGTCGGCTCGGTCGCGGTCCGCACCTTCGAGGCGCGCCAGAGCACCGGCCCCGCCGTAACCGACTACGAAGCCGACCTGCCGTCACACGGCCTGGCCTACGGCGATTTCGCCTACGGCTCCTACGACGACCCGGACGCCGAGTACGAACCAGATCCGGAGTACGCCGCGACCCTTGCCCCTGACGCAGCCCGTCAGCGCCGCGAGCGGGTCGGCCCGACCGGCCGTCCGCTGCCCTACTTCCCGATCCCCGCGCCGCTCGCCGAGCACGGCCCCGCGCAGATCATCGCGATGTGCAACCAGAAGGGCGGCGTCGGCAAGACCACGTCGACCATCAACTTGGGCGCCGCGCTCGCCGAGTACGGTCGCCGGGTGCTCCTGGTCGACTTCGACCCGCAGGGGGCGCTGTCGGTCGGCCTGGGCGTCAACCCGATGGAACTGGACGTCACGGTCTACAACCTGCTCATGGAGCGGGGGCTGACGGCCGATGAGGTGCTGCTCAAGACCGCCGTCCCCGGCATGGACCTGCTGCCCTCCAACATCGACCTCTCCGCCGCCGAGGTGCAGCTGGTCAGCGAGGTCGCCCGCGAGTCAGCCCTGGCACGGGCGTTGAAGCCGCTGCTGCCCGACTACGACTACGTCATCATCGACTGCCAGCCCTCGCTGGGCCTTCTGACGGTCAATGCCCTGACGGCGGCTCACAGCGTCATCGTCCCGCTGGAGTGCGAGTTCTTCGCGCTGCGCGGGGTCGCGCTGCTCACCGAGACCATCGAGAAGGTCTGCGAGCGGCTCAACCCCGACCTGCGCCTGGACGGCATCCTGGCCACCATGTACGACTCGCGCACGGTGCACAGCCGCGAGGTGCTGGCCCGCGTGGTCGAGGCCTTCGGGGACCACGTGTTCCACACGGTCATCGGCCGTACGGTCCGCTTCCCGGAGACCACGGTCGCCGGCGAGCCGATCACCACGTACGCGACCAACTCGGTCGGTGCCGCCGCCTACCGTCAGCTCGCCAGGGAGGTGCTCGACCGGTGCCGCCCCGCCGAGTGAGTCTCCCGGGTGCCGACGAGCTGTTCCGGACCACCGGCGGGATGGCCCTGTCGCCCTCCCTCGGCCGGCCGGCCGAGGCGCCCAGAACGGAGACCGCCCGCGACGCGGGTGCGGCAGCGGCCGACGTGCCGCAGGCCTGTCCCGAGCAGCACGCCGGCCCCGCCGACGGGTCGACGGGTGGACGGCAGCACAGCAATGCGGCCGAGGAGCAGCAGGGCGAGGCCGCCCGGCGGGCCCGCCCCCGGGGCCGCGCGCCGCGCCGGCCGAGCGGGCGCGAGCGGCACGACGAGAAGATCACCGTGTACGTCTCCGCCGAGGAACTGATGGACCTGGAGCACGCCCGCCTTGTGCTGCGCGGCGAGCACGGGCTGGCCGTGGACCGGGGCAGGGTCGTCCGGGAGGCCATCGCCGTCGTGCTGGCGGACCTGGAGCAGCGCGGCGAGGCCAGCATCCTGGTGCGGCGGCTGCGCGGGCGCTAGAGGCCGCGTCGACGGCTGGTCGCGCACGCGGTTGACTGAACAGAGCCTCGCGCCCCCGGGTGGCGCCTTGCTGATGCGGTGCGTCGGGTGCGCGAAGATGGGGCGTCATGGCCAGCGCATCCGAATCCGTTGAGACCACCGCCGAGCAGCGTGGTGGCTTCAACGTGCGGCTGGACAACTTCGAGGGCCCGTTCGACCTGCTGCTCAGCCTGATCGCCAAGCACAAGCTGGACGTGACCGAGGTGGCGATGGCCCGGGTCACGGACGAGTTCGTCGCCCACATCCGGGCGATGGGGCCCGACTGGGACCTCGATGCCGCCACCGAGTTCCTGGTGGTCGCGGCCACCCTGCTCGACCTCAAGGCCGCCAGGCTGCTCCCGGCCGCCGAGGTCGAGGACGAGGAGGACCTCGCGCTGCTGGAGGCCCGCGACCTGCTCTTCGCCCGCCTGCTGCAGTACCGCGCGTACAAGCAGGCGGCGGCCGTCCTCGGCGAGCGCTGGGCGGCCGAGCTGCTCCAGCGGCCCCGGACCGTCGGCCTGGAGCCCCGGCACGCCGAGCTGCTGCCCGAGGTCGTGATCAGCATCGGCCTCGAGCGCTTCGCGCAGCTCGCGGCGAAGGCGATGACCCCGAAGCCGAAGCCGGTGGTCTACGTCGACCACATCCACACCCCGCCGGTCAGCGTGCGCGAGCAGGCGGGCCTGGTGGTGGAACTGCTGACCGCGCTCGGCGAGGCCACCTTCGGGCAGCTGGTGGCCGATGCCGGGGACACCCTGGTGGTGGTCGCCCGCTTCCTGGCGCTGCTGGAGCTGTACCGGGAGAAGGCGCTCGCCTTCGAGCAGCCCGAGGCGCTCGGCGAGCTGCTGGTGCGCTGGGTCGCGGAGGCGGACCGGCAGATCGAGGTGACGGACGAGTTCGACCGCCCGCCGGTCGAGAACGACGTGGAGAAGGGTGGCCCGTCATGACGGAGCAGCCGAGGCCGTCCAGGCGCTCCCTGGGAGTCCCCGGGCAGTCCCGGGCCCAGGAGTGGCAGGAGCCCGCGTACGAGCCCCTGGAGGCCGCGCACGAGTGGCAGGAGCCGGAGCCCGCCGTCCCGGTGGAGCCGGAGCCCGCCGTCCCGGTGGAGCCGGTGGCGGAGCCGGCCGAGCCCGGGGTGCCGCTGCGGGCCGCGCTGGAGGCCATTCTGATGGTGGTCGACGAGCCCGCCACGGAGGCGCACCTCGCCGCAGTGCTGGAGTGCCCGCGCGCCGAGGTGGCCGCGGCGCTGCGCGAGCTGGCCGCCGAGTACACCGCTCAGGGCCGGGGCTTCGACCTGCGGCTGGTGGCCGGCGGGTGGCGGTTCTACACCCGGGCCGACTGCGCCCCGGTCGTGGACCGCTTCGTTCTGGACGGCCAGCAGGCCCGGCTCACCCAGGCCGCACTGGAGACTCTGGCGGTCGTCGCATACCGGCAACCGGTGTCGCGGAGCAGGGTCTCCGCCGTACGTGGTGTGAACTGTGACGGCGTGATGCGTACCCTGGTACAGCGAGGGCTGGTGGAAGAGACCGGCTCCGAGCCCGAAACAGGTGCGATCCTGTATCGGACGACGAACTACTTCCTGGAACGGATGGGGCTGCGCGGCCTGGAGGAACTCCCAGAGCTGGCGCCCTTCCTGCCCGAGGTCGACGACGTGGAAGCGGAGTCCCTCGAGGGCACGATGATCGCAGAGGCGGTCGCCGCCGCACGTGCGGCGGGCGGCGGCGATGAGGGCGATCGGGCTGTGTCTGATTGCTAAGGGAGCGGTGAGGTCGACCGGCACGACTTGCACTCCCCAGACGGAAACGACGTACGGACTTCTTTGATGCGTAGCAGTGGCAACGGCAGGAACAGCAGCGGCGGTGGCGGGAGCCAGGGCCGTGGCGGACAGGGCGGGGGCCGGAGCGGCGGCGGCTCGTACGGTGGCGGCGGCTCCCGCGGGGGCTCGTCGTACGGCGGCAGCGGCGGTGGCGGGAGCCAGGGCCGTGGCGGCCAGGGCGGCGGCTCGTCCTTCGGCGGCGGCCGTGGTGGCGGTCAGGGCGGCGGCGCCGGCCGCGGCGGCTCGGCCCCGCGCAGCGGCGGTGGCGGCTCCTTCGGCCGCGACAGCCGCGACAGCCGTGACGGCCGGGACAACCGCGGTGGCGGCTCGTACGGCGGTGGCGGCGGCTCCTTCGGCCGCGACAGCCGTGACGGCCGGGACAACCGCGGTGGCGGCGGCTCGTACGGCGGCGGTGCCCGTCGTGACGACCGGCGCGACGACCGCCGGGATGACCGGCGCGACGACCGGCGGCAGTACCCCGACCGTCCGCTCCGCCCCGAGGAGCGCCGCTACGACCGCCCCGAGTTCGGCGGCGGCCCCAACGCCACCCCGAGCCGTGGCGGCTTCGCCGCGCGCCGTCCGTCGCCCGCCCCGCGGCCGCGCCGTGAGGGCCAGGGTGCCCCGGGCGACCCGCGCCGTCAGCCGCAGCGCTCGCGTGAGCTGCAGGCCAAGATCGAGGACGCGGTGCTGGCCCGGCACGACAAGCCGGCCGTGAAGCTTCCCAAGACCTTCGGCGAGCCCGAGGGCGAGCGCCTGCAGAAGGTGCTCGCGCGGGCCGGCATGGGCAGCCGCCGGGCCTGTGAGGAGCTGATCGAGCAGGGCCGGGTGCAGGTCAACGGCAAGCAGGTCACCGAGCAGGGCAAGCGGGTCGACCCCGAGAACGACGAGATCAAGGTGGACGGCCTGACCGTCGCCACGCAGTCGTACCTGTTCTTCGCGCTCAACAAGCCGGCCGGCGTCGTCTCCACCATGGAGGACCCGGACGGCCGCCAGTGCCTCGGCGACTACGTGACCAACCGGGAGACCCGGCTGTTCCACGTCGGCCGCCTGGACACGGAGACCGAGGGCATCATCCTGCTCACCAACCACGGCGAGCTGGCCCACCGTCTCACCCACCCCCGGTACGGCGTGACCAAGACCTACCTGGCCGCCATCCAGGGCCCGATCCCGCGTGACCTGGGCAAGACCCTGGCCAAGGGGATCGAGCTGGAGGACGGCTTCGCCCGCGCCGACAGCTTCAAGGTGGTCTCGAACGTCGGCAAGAACTACCTGGTCGAGGTCACCCTGCACGAGGGCCGCAAGCACATCGTCCGCCGGATGCTCGCCGAGGCGGGCTTCCCGGTCGAGAAGCTGGTCCGTACCCACTTCGGCCCGATCGCCCTGGGCGACCAGAAGTCGGGCTGGCTGCGCCGCCTGACCAACCCCGAGGTCGGCCAGCTCATGCGTGAGGTCGGTCTGTAGTCCCAGGTCATGAGGGCCTCCCCGCCGATCGGCGGGGAGGCCCTCATGCGTGCTGGGGGGATGTGGTGTGAGCCTGGACGCACCGGCTTGTCAGCTCAGGGACTCCTGGCAGAAGATGGCCAGCAAACGACGGCCCGCCGCGTGGCGGGACTGCGCCACCCGGGATGTGGCCACTGGGGGAAGGAGCGTTGTGCTCGACGCATTCGGAGTGCTCGGCCTGGGGCGGCCGGACGGACAGGTGTACGCGGCGCTGGTGATGGCGCCGCAGTCCACGGCCGAGGAGCTCGCCGAGCAGTGCGGGCTGACGCTCCAACAGGCCCGCGCCGCCCTGGACAGGTTGGCCGAACAGGGCATGGCCACCCGCGCCCCGGTCGACCGTGAGCGCTACCTCGCCGTCGCCCCCGACGTCGCCATCGGCACCCTGATCGGCCACCGCGAGGCCCAGCTGCGCAGTGCCCGTGCCGAGATGCACCGGCTGATGGACGCCTTCCGCGAGGCCTCGCGCTTCACCGATCCGGCCCACTCGGTCGAGGTGCTCAGCGGCGCCGAGGCGATCGCGCAGCGCGTGGAGCACCTGGTGGAGAGCGCCGAGTACCAGATGCGCGGCTTCGACTGCCCGCCGTACGTCCAGGAACCGGTGGCCTACCTGCCCCGGCAGCGTCAGCGGCTCAAGGCGGGCGTGCGGTTCCGGACGATCTTCGACAAGGAGGCCGTGGCCTGGCCCGGCCGGCTCGAGAAGGAGATCCTGGTCGGCGTCGCGGACGGCGAGGAGGCCCGGGTGCGTCCCGTTCTGCCGATGAAGATGATGATGGCGGACGACCGGATGGCGATCATCCCGATCAGCGTCGGTGACGCCGTCCTGGACGCCGCGTACGTGATCCATCCGTCCGCGCTGCTGCAGGCGCTGGACGGGCTGTTCGAGGCCGAGTGGGACCGGGCGGTGCCGCTGCAGGCGGCGATCGGCGACGGGGACGGCGAGCTGGAGCCGGAGGCGGACCACCGCAAGCTGCTCGGCCTGCTCGCGGCGGGACTGACGGACGAGTCCATCGCGCGCTCGCTCGGCTGGAGCGCCCGCACCACCCAGCGGCGGTTGCAGACCCTGATGCGGCAGCTCGGCGCCACGACCCGCTTCCAGGCGGGGATGGCGGCCCGCGAGCGCGGCTGGCTCTGAGAGCCCGGACCGGGGCCCGGCGGGGTCAGCTCCAGGGCACCAGGGTGCTCCACCGGCCGTCCGGGCCGCGTTCGAGCTTCTCCAGCCCGACCACGGCCGTCCGGTTGAGCCGGCCGTAGATGTGCGGGAACAGCACGCCGGGGGTGGAGCCGGGCGGCGGGGCGCCGGTGGGTGCCTCCCACTTCACCATCGGCTCGACCAGGTTCTCCTCGATCAGCAGGGCCATCAGCGGGCCCGGCGCGTCCTGGTAGAAGGCGTTGGCCACGGCCAGGGCTGTCTGCTCGTCAGCCGAGCAGTGGATGAACCCGTCGGTCAGCAGGGAGGCGGCGGTGTACGGCCGTCCGGGGTCGCGAAGCCAGTCGTCCAGGGGTGCGAGGTGGTAGATCATGTCTCCCTTTGTACCGGATTGAGGGGGTCGTGGAGTCGACGGTCAGATCCCGGCGACCTTGGCCGCCGCCGAGACCTCGTACACCAGGGTGACGGTCCGTCGGCCGCCCGGCGGCAGCGTGACGTCCCAGCGGACGATGCCCTCGGCGTCGAGCTCGTCCGGTGCGGGGGAGCAGGACTCCTTGCGCAGGCGGACCTCCACCGAGGAGACCTCGGAGACCGGGACCCGTTCGCGGACGGTGACCAGCTGGTCGTCGTGCTCCTGGGGGCCTGAGAAGCGGGAGAGGTGCAGGCGCACCGTCCGGGTGACCACGGTGCGCTGGCTCAGGCCGGTGCTGCCCCTGGTCTCCTCGGCCTCGCGCACCACCCGGTAGCCGTCCGAGCTGCCGAAGGACAGCTCGACGGGGGCGCCCGGGGCGGTGAACGGCAGCTCGCCGCGGCCGGTGAAGCCGCTGCCGAGGATCAGGTCCGCCGGGCCGGCGAGCAGCGCATGGCCGGACTCGTTCCGGAACCGGACCACCCGGGTGACCAGGGGGGAGAGCTCGGGGGCGCAGGCGTACTCGCTGCTCGCCGGTGCCGTGAAGACGCTGAGCGGCACGCGGTGGGCGCGGCCGTCACCGGGGACCGACGCCGGGTGGGCCGCCCTCAGCACGCGCACCTCGCCGCCGTCGTCCACGCCCGGCAGGCCGCCGGCCGCCGCGGGGCCGGTGGTGCTGATCTCCTCCTCGCGCAGCTCGACCTCGACCGTCCGGCGCTCCTCCGCGGTGCGCTCACGCAGCGTCAGCACGTCCTCCGCCAGCCGCGGCGGCTCCCCGGCCAGGGCGGACCTGGCGGTCGAGAGCGTCAGCCGTACGTCCGACCAGTCCTCGCCGGTGCGCTGCCAGACCACCGCCTCGGTCTCCACCCGGAGGGTGCCGTCGGCCAGGGTCACGCGGTAGGCCGGGCGCCACAGGGCGCACGGGGTGAGGTGGACGAGGCTCAGCACCGCCTTGCCCGCGGTGGCGGCCTCGATGGTCAGCTCGACGTGCGCGACCAGCTCGGCGGGCTCCTCCTCGGCCAGCTCCAGGGCCTCTTGGGCCTGGCTCACCTCCTCCTCGACGGCGCGCAGGCGGGCCCGCACGGTGCGCAGCTGCTCGCCGTAGGACTCCCGCTCGGCGTCCACCCGGTCCAGTTCCCTGGTCCAGCGGGCGCGCTCGATCTCACCGTGGCCGGCCCCCTCGCCGACCTCGCGCAGCAGGTCGGCGGCGAGCTGGGCGAGCAGCGCGAGCCGGGCCTCCAGCCGCTGCCGACGGCCGGTCGCGGCGAGCTGCTCCTGCTCCAGGGCGTGGATGCGGTGGCGTAGTTCGGAGTCCTCGGTGCCGGGCGGGAGCGGGGCGCGCGGGGTCCAGGAGCGGACGATCCGGGTGTCGAGGACCTTGGCGTCCGGGTGGTCCGCCAGCTCCGTACGGAGCGAGCGGTCGACGGCGAGCGCGCTGATCGGGCCGAGGCGCAGACGCTGGACGCCGACGGTCAGGTCGAGGACGGTGGTGCGCTCGACCAGGGCGCGGTCCTCCAGGCAGGTGACGGAAGTGACGGGAAGGGCGGTCATGGTTCAGTTCCTCCGGTTTCCGCCGAGGAGGGCCTTGCCGGCCGGGATGCGGATCTCGTAGCCGCCGTCCAGCTCGGCAGTGCCGTGGGCGGGCAGGTCGACCCGCCACAGGCGGGTGCTCGGCGGGCAGGTCTCCGAGGGTTGGTCAGGTGCCGTCCAGCCGGCTCGTTCCTCGATCCGGATGTCGGCGTCGGAGGTGACCGGGACGCGTTCGCGGACCTCCACCGTGACCGGGTGGCCGAGGCGGTTGGCCAGCTCCACGTGGACGCGGTGGTCGAGCACGGTGATGTTGTTGCGCAGACCCGCGGTGGACTCGCGCAGCTCGGTGCGGCGGGCCACCTGGATGCTCTCCGCCACCCCCAGGCCCACCCGCCGGGTGCCGCCGGGGGCGAGGGTCGGCAGGGCGGCGGTGAGCAGGAACTCGCCGTCCACCGTGACCTCGACCGGCCCGGCGAGCAGAGCCCGGTCGGTCGCGTTGCCGAGCACCAGCGTGCCGTAGACGGTCTCCTCGACCGACGGCACGCAGACGTACTCGTGCTGCAGTGCGACCGGGATCTCCCCGACCGTGACGGTGTGCCAGCTGCCGTCGGAGGGGATGTCGACCGGGGCGGCGGCGTCGTAGCGATGGTCGAACGAGCCGGCCGACTCGCGGGGGCGGACGGCGTGCCGGGGGAGCGGCAGGGCCGCCACGGCCTCGGCGCGGTGGCGGTACTCGGTGGTGGCCAGGTCGGAGGTGCCGGCCGGGAGCAGACGCCCTCGGCGGTCCGGGCGCTGGTCGGGGCCGTGGAGCGCCAGCTCGGCGTAGTCGAGCCACATCGGGTCGGGGTGGGGCGGGCCGGCAGGCTCGGGCGGCGGCGGTGCCGCGGCTGCGAGGGCAGCGGGTGCCGCTTGGGCCGCGGGGGCGGCCATCCGCATGCGCGGGGCCATCGCGAGGGGGGCTCCGCCCGGTGCGGGTGGTGCGCCTGCGAACCCGGCGTGCCCGGGAGCGGCCGGGGCCTGCGGTGCGGGTGGGGCCGGCGCCGGGGGTGGGGCCATGCCGTACGCGGCGGGAACCATGCCGCCCACGGCCGGCGGGTACTCCGGGACGCCGAGCATCCCGCCGCCCGCCGGGCCCGCCACGGCCACCATCTGCGGTCGGCGCGGCTCCGGGCGCGGGCCCGCCGCGTCGTACCCCGCGAAGAGCTCGGCCAGTCCGCCCGGTGGCTCGCGCCAGCCGGACGGCGCGGGGGCCGGCTGCCGCCGCCCGATCCGGATCGAGCGCAGCTTCGGCAGCTCGGTGCGGCGCAGCAGGTCGGCGGTGGAGAGACCGAGCCGTACGCCCGTCCAGTCCTCGCCGGTGCGCTGCGCCACCGAGGCGCGCAGCACCAGCGTCCCGCTGCTCTCACCCTGACGGTGGCTCAGCCGGTACGACGGCACCCAGACCGCGCCCGGGACGCCGTACTCGAGCTCGATCTCCAGCTCGCCCTCGCCGGCTCCCACGAGGGTGAGGACGGCGGTGGCGCTGGTCCCCACCGGGCCGGCGGGCTCGGCGGTGGAGGCCCGGGAGAGCCGCTCCCGGGCCACGTCGAGGGCGTGTTCGGTGAGGCGGAGCTCGTCGGTGAGCTGCTCGGCGCGGCCGTGCAGGGCGGCCAGGCGGCCGTCCACGAAGTCGGCGAGCTCCAGCCAGGCGTCGGCGGGCGTACGGCGGTGCGGCTCCTCGCGCCTGCGCGGCGGGGGGACGGCGCGCAGCGCGGTGATCTCCTCGATCCGGCTCAGCTGGAGCGAGTGGCGCTCGCGGGCGGCGTCCACGTCCTCCCGGGCCTGCTCGACGGCGCGGAGCAGTTCGGGCAGTTCGCCGGCCTCGCGCAGCTCGGCCGCCACCTCCAGCCGGGCCTCGGTGACCCGGGCGCCGTCGCCGAGCACCCGCGCCCGCAGCGAGCCGCCGTCGAGGGCGCGGGGCAGACCCGTCAGCCGTACCCGGCCGTCCGGCGGCACCAATCCGCGCGCCCGCCGCCGGCAGAGCGCGCCGGACGCGTAGACCACCACCGAATCCAGTACCGACTCCCAGTTCCGTGCCGTCTCCGCCGCCACCCCTGTAGCCCTTCGTCGATGCCACCCCGGGCGCCCAGTCTGCCCCCGGGGTACCCGGGTGGCAGTGGATTTGCGCCGCGTGCCGTGCAATGGCCGTGCAATGCCATGGAGGGGGACGGCGGTGGCCTCGCCGCCGGTTCTTGCCGGAGGTACACGGACTGAGGCGCCCGGGGCCGCGCGGGCCGTACCGGTGCGAGAGGATGGGTGACCACCGGGCCCGTCATCAGGTTCAGGCCCGTTCTCAGGTTTCAGGAGACGTACCCCGCCATGCGCACTGTCGCCGTCGTCGGCACCGGACTGATCGGCACCTCCGCCGCGCTCGCCCTCACCCGGCGCGGGCTGCACGTCCATCTCGAGGACGCCGACCCGGACGCCGCCCGTACGGCCGCCTCGCTCGGCGCGGGCACCACGGAGACGCCGGACGGGCCGGTCGACCTGGCGATCATCGCGGTGCCGCCCGCGCTGGTCGGCAAGGTGCTCGCCGACTGCCAGCGCCGCGGACTGGCCCGCTGGTACACCGACGTCGCGAGCGTGAAGTCGGGCCCCCGGGCCGAGGTCACCGCGCTCGGCTGCGACACCGTCCACTACATCGGCAGCCACCCGATGGCCGGGCGCGAGCGCTCCGGCCCGCTGGCCGCCCGCGCCGACCTCTTCGAGGGCCGGCCCTGGGTGCTCACCCCGACCCCGGACACCGACACCGAGACCCTCAACGCCGCGCTCGAACTGGTCGCCCTCTGCGGCGCCATGCCGATCGTGATGGACGCCGCCGCGCACGACCGGGCCGTCGCGCTGGTCTCGCACGCCCCGCAGCTCTTCTCCTCGCTGGTCGCGGCCCGGCTGGAGCACGCGGACGAGACCGCCGTGCGGCTCTCCGGCCAGGGCGTGCGCGACGTCACCCGGATCGCCGCCTCCAACCCCGCGATGTGGGTCGACATCCTCTCCGCCAACGCCGGGGTGGTCGCCGACATCCTGGAGGAGCTCGCCGCGGACCTCGGCGACACCGTCACGGCGCTGCGCGCCCTGCAGACCGCCGACGAGGGCGAGCGCCGGTCCGGGGCGGCCGGGATCGAGGCCGTGATGCGCCGGGGCAACGCCGGCCAGGCCCGCATCCCCGGCAAGCACGGCGCGCCGCCCACCCGCTACGAGACCGTCGCCGTCGTCCTCGGCGACCAGCCCGGAGAACTCGGCCGCCTCTTCGGCGAGGTCGGCGCCCTCGGCGTCAACATCGAGGACGTGGCGATCGAGCACTCCTCCGGCCAGCAGGTCGGCTTCGTCCAGCTCTCCGTCGCCCCGGCCGCCGTCAAGCGGCTCACCGTCGCGCTCCGGGAACACGGGTGGAGCGTGCGGGACTAGCCCGGCAGAGCGACACCGGGGGCTCGGTCAGGGATCGCCCACCAGTGGCAACCGGCCGGTCTCCGTGGCGAGTCGACGAGCCGCTCTCCACGGTCGCTGGGACGATACGCCAATGGCACCAGGGGCAGGCACTCCCAAGAGTTCGGCGACGGCGCGACTGGTCCTGCTGACACTCGCAGCCGGGCAGTTCCTGATGCTGCTGGACAGCTCTGTCATGAACGTGTCGATCGCGACGGTGGCCGATGACGTGGGCACCACCGTGACCGGGATCCAGGGCGCGATCACCGCCTACACGCTCGTGATGGCGATGTTCATGATCCCGGGCGGCAAGGTCGGCGCCCTCATGGGCCGCAAGCGTGCGTTCATGATCGGCTGTGTCATCTACGGCTGCGGGTCCCTGACGACGGCGATCGCCCCGAACCTGCCCGTGCTCCTGCTCGGCTGGTCGTTCCTCGAGGGGGTCGGGGCGGCACTCATCCTGCCCGCGATCGTGGCGCTCGTCGCCGGCAACTTCGTGGCCGAACGCCGGCCGGCCGCCTACGGACTCGTCATGGCTGCCGGGGCCGTGGCGATCGCGGTCGGGCCGCTCATCGGGGGCATCGCGACGACGTACTTCTCCTGGCGCTGGGTCTTCGCCGGTGAGGTCGCGATCGTGCTCGGCATCCTGGTGCTCGGCCGCCGCATCGAGGAAGCGCCGGCCACCACGCGCCCGCACATCGATCTGGTCGGGGCCGTGCTCTCCGCCCTCGGGCTCGGGATCTTCGTCTTCGGCGTACTCCGCTCGGACGAGTGGGGCTGGTTCCTCCCGAAGCCCGACGCACCCGCCTGGCTCGGGATCTCGCTGGTCGTGTGGCTGATGCTGGCGGGAGTGCTCCTGATCTGGCTCTTCCTCCGCTGGGAGGCCCGGGTGGTGGAGCAGGGCGGGGAGCCACTCGTGGACCCGGCCCTGCTGCGGAACCGGCAGCTCTCCGGCGGCCTGACGATCTTCTTCTTCCAGTACCTCGTGCAGATGGGGGTCTTCTTCGTCGTACCGCTCTACCTGTCGGTGGCGCTCGGCCTGTCCGCGCTCAAGACCGGCGTACGCATCCTGCCGCTCTCCCTGACACTGCTGGCTGCGGCGATCCTGATCCCGCGCTTTCTTCCCGACGTCTCGCCGCGGCGCGTGGTGCGGATCGGGATCTTCTCGTTGCTCGTGGGTGCGGTGGTCCTGCTGGCCGCGCTCGACGCGGACGCGGGGGCGGAGATCGTCACCGTCCCCCTCCTGCTGATCGGGCTCGGCATGGGCGCGCTGGCCTCCCAGCTCGGGTCGGTCACCGTCTCCGCGGTGCCGGACGAGCAGAGCGCGGAGGTCGGCGGCGTCCAGAACGCCGTCACCAACCTCGGCGCCTCGATCGGTACGGCACTCGCCGGTTCGATCATGATCGCGGCGCTCACGACGTCGTTCCTGACCAGCATCGAGCAGAATCAGGCGATCCCGGCCGAGGTCACCAGCCAGGCGACGGTCGAGCTCGAGGGCGGCGTGCCCTTTCTGTCGGACGCCCAGCTCACGGCCGCCCTCGACGAAGCGGGCGTGAGCGCGGAGGTGACGCAGGCCGCGCTCGACGCGAACGCGGCAGCGAGGCTCGACGGCCTGCGCGCGGCGCTCGCCGTCCTCGCCCTCACCGCTCTCCTCGCGATGTTCTTCACCCAGCGGATCCCGACGACCCAGCCCCGTTCGACAGAGCCGTAGCGGCGGCCGGCTCCGTCCTGGCCGTGCGGGACACCTCCGCGCGCTGCCTCTTACTCCCGCTGCCTCCCATCGACCATCGCCGCCTCCGGCCGTCCCCGGCGTCTCCGCCTCCGGCAGGCGGCAGGGGTGTGCCGAGTGCTCGGCCGGGCCCTGGTGCCACGGCGGTCGGAGCGTCTGCGCCGGTCGACTAACCTTGTTGTAGTCATTCAGCTCAGGCACAGAGAGAGGTTCGCCCCGTGGACACTGCCGACCGAGCGCACGCCCCGGTCGTCGTCGCCATCGACGGACCCTCCGGCTCCGGAAAGTCGACCGTCTCGCGGGCGGTCGCCGCCCGGCTCGGGCTGAGCTTCCTGGACACCGGCGCGATGTACCGCGCGATGACCTGGTGGATGCTGGCCAACGACGTCGACGTCAACGACCCCGAGGCCGTCGCCATCGCCTGCGGCAAGCCGGTGATCGTCTCCGGTACGGACGCGGACGGCCCGACCATCACGGTCGACGGCCAGGACGTCTCCGGCCCGATCCGCGGCCCGGAGGTGACCGCGCACGTCAGCGCCGTGGCCGCCGTCCCGCAGGTGCGGACCCGGCTGGTCGAGCTGCAGCGCGGCTGCGCCGAGGTCGCCGAGCGGGGTATCGCCGCCGAGGGCCGGGACATGGGCAGCGTGGTGTTCCCGGACGCGACAGTGAAGATCTTCCTCACCGCCTCCGAGACCGCCCGCGCCGAGCGCCGGGCCGCCGAGCTGCGCGCCAAGGGCGTGGACGAGGCGACCATCACCGCGATGGCCGCCGACCTCGCCCGCCGCGACGCCGCCGACTCCTCCCGGGAGACGGCGCCGCTCACCCAGGCGCCCGACGCCGTGCTGGTCGACACCAGCGAGCTCACCCTGGACCAGGTGATCGACCGGATCGCCTCCCTGGTGGAGGAGCGGGCCGGGCTCTCCGCAGTCTGACGACTGCTGCCCGGGAACGACCCCCCCGGGAACGACCTACATACTTGCGCTGCCCGCTACGAGGGCAGGCCGCACCGCGCTGCCCGTCAGGGCAGGTACGCACGGCACGTCCCTGGGAAGGGCCGTGCCGGGAAATGGACATACGGAAAATGAGCAACGAGACCGCGACCGGCTCGCACGGCGAGCTGGACGCGTCCGAGTACGCGGAGTTCATGGCGCTCGCCGCCGAGGAGGGCTTCGACGCCGAGGACATCGACGGGCTCGGCGACGCCGACCACAGCCCACTGCCGATCCTGGCCGTCGTGGGACGCCCGAACGTCGGCAAGTCGACCCTGGTGAACCGCATCATCGGCCGCCGTGAGGCCGTCGTCGAGGACCGCCCCGGCGTGACCCGTGACCGCGTCACGTACGAGGCCACCTGGAACGGCCGCCGCTTCAAGCTGGTCGACACCGGCGGCTGGGAGCTGGACGTCCTCGGCCTCGACGCCATGGTGGCCGCGCAGGCCGAGCTCGGCATCGAGACCGCCGACGCGGTGCTCTTCGTGGTGGACGCCACCGTCGGTGCGACCGACACCGACGAGGCGCTGATCAAGATCATCCGCCGGGCCGGCAAGCCCACCGTGCTCTGCGCCAACAAGGTCGACGGCCAGTCCACCGAGGCGGAGGCCGCGTACCTCTGGTCGCTCGGCCTCGGCGAGCCGTACCCCGTCTCCGCGCTGCACGGCCGCGGCTCCGGCGACCTGCTGGACGCCGTGATGGCTGCTCTCCCCGAGGCCCCGCCGCAGACCTTCGGCACCGCCCTCGGCGGTCCGCGCCGCGTCGCCCTGATCGGCCGGCCCAACGTGGGCAAGTCCAGCCTGCTCAACAAGGTCGCGGGCGAGGACCGGGTGGTCGTCAACGAGCTCGCCGGCACCACCCGCGACCCGGTCGACGAGCTGATCGAGCTGGGCGGGAAGACCTGGAAGTTCGTCGACACGGCCGGTATCCGCCGCCGGGTCCACCTCACCGCGGGCGCCGACTTCTACGCCTCGCTGCGCACCGCCTCGGCGCTGGAGAAGGCCGAGGTCGCGGTCGTCCTGATCGACGCCAGCGAGACGCTGGCCGAGCAGGACACCCGGATCATCACGATGGCCGTCGAGGCCGGGCGTGCCGTCGTCATCGCCTACAACAAGTGGGACCAGATGGACGAGGAGCGCCGCTACTACCTGGAGCGCGAGATCGAGCAGGATCTCGTCCAGGTCCAGTGGGCGCCCCGGGTCAACGTCTCGGCGCTGACCGGTCGCCACATGGAGAAGCTCGTCCCGGCGATCGAGACCGCGCTGGCGGGCTGGGAGACCCGTATCCCGACCGCACGCCTGAACGCCTTCCTCGGCGAGCTGGTGGCCTCCCACCCGCACCCGATCCGGGGCGGCAAGCAGCCGCGCATCCTGTTCGGCACCCAGGCGGGCACCCGTCCGCCGCGGTTCGTGCTGTTCGCCTCGGGCTTCCTGGAGGCGGGCTACCGCCGCTTCGTGGAGCGCCGTCTGCGCGAGGAGTTCGGCTTCGTCGGTACGCCGATCTCGATCTCCGTGCGGGTGCGCGAGAAGCGCCGTAGGAAGTAGGAAGCACTCGTCGAACGGACGGAGGCCGGGCACCCGATCAAGGGGTGCCCGGCCTCCGTCCGTTCGGCCCGGGGCAGGGGTTGGATCAGCTCTCGCCGGGGACCCGGCCCGGCGGCAGCGACAGCATGCTGCGGTGCCGCCCGCCGACCCCGGAGGTGGCCGATGAGGTGGGGGACAGGTAGCCGCTCGCCACCCAGCCCTGCCCGCTGGAGAACTGCCCGCCCGAGCTCTGGCCACCGGAGCCCAGCCCACCGGAGCCCAGCCCACCGGCGGACTGCTGGGCGGGCATGAACTGCGGGGTGCCCTGGGCGTGCCCGGGGTAGGTGTGGAACGCCTGCTGCTGCGGGTACCCGACCGACTCGGCGCGGGAAGCGTAGCTGTCCCGGACGGCGAACCCGGCGAAGCGCAGATCCTCCTCGCCGCTGCGGTCGCCCGGCAGGGCCCGGAAGAGTCTCCGGTACTCCGAGTACAGCGCGTCATAGATCGGGGTCGCGGACGAGGGGTGCTCCGCGTCGTACGACGGGCGCATGCCCGGGATCGAACGGCTGGTGGTGGGCTGACGGTGGGTCGCGGCGACGTCGTAGCTGTACACGTAGGAGCCAACGAGCGAGACGGCCCGGGGATGCGGGCCCGGAGCACGGCGGCCTATGCCAGTCCCGGCCCCGGGCCCGCACCGGGGGCGGTCAGGTACCCGCGAGCGGCAGGGCGGCCGCGACCAGCAGACCCTGGTTTGCGGCCCGCTCGAGGGCCATCCGGAGCAGGTCCTCCCGGGGCTGACGGCCGATGGTGCCGGCCGGGGCCGCGTACATCGTCACCTCGGACTGCCGCCCCGCCGCGATCCGCCAGGCGTCGGTGACCTGGAGCGGCTGGTGGGCCTGCCACCAGGCGGAGGTGCCGCCGGTGGCGGACGGCTGCAGGATCGCGTGCAGCTGGCCCATGGCCATCAGCACCGACCACCCGGGCAGCTGAGCCGGGGCCTTGTCGACGTCCAGGACGGGCTGGAAGCCGTTCTCGGCCAGCAGGGACAGGAACTCGTCCTCACCGGAGACGTTGCCCGGGCGTCCGACCGGGCCGGTCGGCTCGACCACCACGGCGGCGTGGCCGGTGTCGCCGCACAGCACCAGGCCGCACGTGATGCCGAGCACGGCGGGCTGACCGCTGCCGGGGGCGGCGACGGCGGCGGCGTTGTTCGGCGAGCCGCCGTTGAGCAGCCCGTTGTTCGGCGAGCCGCCGTTCGGGGGAGCGCTGGTGAGCAGGAGGCCGTCGGCGGGGGCCGGTGCCGGGGCACTGCCCTGGGTCTGGCTGATGCTGCGTACCGCGCCGAGCAACTGCTCCTCGGAGACGGGCACCACCTGGGAGGGGATGCAGCGGGTGTGGGCGAAGGCCAGTACGGCCGTCTCGTCACCGACGAACAGCACCGTGCTGGTGGCCTCCTGGGTGGAGTTGCCAGGGGTTCGACAGGAGGTGCAGTCATAGGTGTCGGGCGCGTGGGCACCGGCGAGCAGGCGATCTGCCTCGTCGTCGCCGATCTCCGCTCGGACCTCGTCGCTGACATCGAGCATGCGCGGCACGGGGACTCCTCGGTTCGTCAGGGGGGTGGCGCGGGCGCGCCCGGCCGCCTTTACCAACGGACCGTTGTGGCTCGGGTCACGGGTGAGCTCGACAGCGACGGGATTTGCCGCAAATCTGACTGCGATGTGTGGACGAGTGGTCGCAATCTGTCGATGCTGTGCCCGAGCTCACAGGGGTCAAGCTGTGACGGGGACCATACAGACACATGGTTTGATCATGGAATTAGGGCGCAAATCGGACATAAGGCCTCTGTTTACTTGATCTTTACCGTCGGTAACGGCCTGCTGAGCTGCGAATACCCGAAAACGTTTGGCGCCCGCCTGGGCGGCTCGTAGCTTCGTAACCAGTGCAACGAGCACTACCCGGGTTCACCCCCGACGCACGGCCCGCCGGTTCGCCCGGCGGCGCAGGTGCCCACCGACGCGACAGCTCAGAGAGCGGCGCAGGTGCATGGAGGGTTGCCGGGGCGGCACGCACGTCGGAAACGTGACGGCCGTCTTGCGGACGAGGCAAGCGAATCACGCCCACAGGGCTTGGTTCCGCATGCCCGCCCGGGGATGTCGAGAGGAATCACATGACCTTCCGTAACGAGACCGCCGCTGCCACCACGACCTCCGCCCCCAAGCGCAACCGCGTGCGGATGGCCCTGATGGGCGGCGCTCTGGTCGCCCTTCCGGTGGCCGGCCTCGTCACGGCCACTTCGGCCTCCGCCGCCTCGGTGTCCACCTGGGACGCCGTCGCCCAGTGCGAGAGCACCGGCAACTGGAGCATCAACACCGGCAACGGCTTCTACGGCGGCCTGCAGTTCACCTCCAGCACCTGGGCCGCGTACGGCGGCACCCAGTACGCGCCGCAGGCCAACCAGGCCACCAAGGCCCAGCAGATCACCATCGCCGAGAAGGTCCTCGCCGACCAGGGCCCCGGCGCCTGGCCGGTCTGCTCCGTCAAGGCGGGCCTGACCAAGGGCGGCGCCGCCGCCCAGGTCGACACCGGCTCCGCCGCGGCCTCGCGCTCCGAGACCCGCGCCGCTGCCCCCAAGGCCGCCCCGCAGGCCGCCGCGCCGAAGACCGAGGCCCCCAAGGCCGCCGCCGCCCCGAAGGCCGCCGCCGCTCCGAAGGCCGCCGCACCGAAGGCCACCAAGGCCCCCGCGGCCCCGGCCAAGAAGACCAACGGTGGCACCTACACCGTCAAGAGCGGCGACACCCTGAGCGACATCGCCGCCGCCAAGGGCCTCGACTGGAAGACCCTGTACCACAACAACGCCGGCGTCGTCGGCGGCAACCCGGACCTGATCTTCCCGGGCCAGGTCCTCTCGGTCTGACGCATCGCGTAGCGCCCCGCGCGCAACGTACGCATCGCGTACCCGACACCGCCGGCCGTCCCCACTCGTGGGGGCGGCCGGCGGTGTTTGCGCATCCGTACCCGTACGGCTGATGCGGGGCGGCGTGGCGGCCCCTGCGGCTCGACGCTGTGACCATGCGACCGTTACTGCTGCTACCGCTACTGCCGCTCGCCGTGCTCGGGGCTCTCGCGTTCGCACCGGCGCCGCCGCCCGCGTCCGACGAGACCTGGGAGCGCCTCGCCGACTGCGAGAGCGGTGGCGACTGGCATGCCGACACCGGCAACGGCTACTTCGGCGGCCTGCAGATCTGGCCGCCCACCTGGTACGAGGTCGGCGGCCTGCGCTTCGCCGACCGGCCGGACCGGGCGACTCGCCGGCAGCAGATCACCGTCGCCGAGGAGATCCGGCGGCAGCAGGGGTGGGAGGCCTGGGCGTACTGCGCCCGACTGACGGGCCTGCTGGAGCCCTGACCTGTAGCTGTCCTGGCGGGTGTGGTCAGCGCCACTCCAGCTCCCCCTTGGCGACCTTGGTGCCGAGCTCGACGGCCAGCCGGAGCCCGGCGTCCGGGTAGAGCCGCTCCAGCTCGGCCTGCGCCCCCGCCGCATCGGGGGCCTTGCCGATCTCGGTCTCGAAGTACTTCAGATACTCGCGGGTGTAGGCGATCGCCGTGCCGTCGCTCGGCGCGTCCGCGGTCCGGTGCCCGGCAGCCACGAAGAGCGGATCCAGCGCCTCCATGCCGTCCAGGAGGTCGATCCAGGCACCGCGCTGCGCGGCGGTGGGCGTGTCGGCCGTCCAGACGTGCAGGCCCTGGAAGAGCAGGACGCCGCCGAGGACGGCCCGGTGCCGGTGCTCCCAGAGGTAGTGACGGTCCGGCAGGTGGAAGTCGGCGCCGCGCAGCTCGAACCGGTGGCCCTCGAAGTCGATCAGGTCGCCGTCGAGCGGCTCCGGAAGGACGAGGCGGGTCGAGAGCTCGTCGCCGAGCTGCCCCCAGGCCTCCCGCTTGGCCGGGTAGGTGTCCCTGATGTGGTCGACGACCAGCGGCGGGGCGAGGAACCGGGCATCGGGGAAGGCGTCCTGGACCACCTCCGCGCCGAAGTAGAAATCCGGGTCGCCATGGCTGATGAAGACCGTGGTCAGCCGCTTCCCGGAGTTCTTGACCCCCTGCACGAGCCGCCGGCCGTCGGAGAGGGTGAAGCCCGCGTCGACCAGCAGGGCCTCGTGGGGGCCGGTGACCAGGACGGCGGTCTTGTTCAGCGAAGCGTCGGGGAAGTCGACGATCTCGAAGGCGAGGGTCTTCATGCTGGCTCCTAGCGTGGAGTACTCCCAGCTCAGCCTCGGCCGCGCTGCGCTCCGCTGCACCCGCAGCCGGGCGTGTCATGCGCCGAACGGTTCAGTCGCCCGGATCGGCGGCTGCGAGGGCGGGGCGGTGAGGGTGGGGCTGCGAGGGCGGGGCTGCGAGGATGGGGAACGTGGACGGCGGACTCTTCCCTCTCCCTCGCGAGCGGGCCGACCCGGTGCCCGGGGCGGTGCACCTTCCCGACTGGCTCAGCCCGGCGGAGCAGCGTGCCCTGGTGGAGGCGTGCCGCGAGTGGTCCCGCCCGCCGGCCGGGATGCGCACCGTGACGCTGCCCCGCGGCGGGGTCATGTCCGTACGGATGGTATGCCTCGGCTGGTACTGGTACCCCTACGGCTACGCACGGACGGCGGTCGACGGGGACGGCGCACCGGTCAAGCCCTTCCCTCCCGAGCTGGGCGAGCTCGCGCAGCGCGCCGTCGCGGATGCGTACGGCTCCGGGCTGCAGGAGATCACCGGCGCACCCGGGTACGCGCCGGACGTCGCGGTGGTGAACCACTACGCCCACGGCACCAAGATGGGCATGCACCGCGACCGGGACGAGCGGATCGACGCGCCGGTGGTCTCCCTCTCCCTCGGTGACACCTGCGTCTTCCGGCTCGGCAACACCGAGACCCGAACCCGCCCATGGACGGACCTGGAGCTCCGCAGCGGCGATCTGCTGGTCTTCGGCGGCCCGGCCAGGTTCGCGTACCACGGGGTGATGCGCACCCTGCCGGGCACGGCAGACCCGGCCCTGGGGCTGGAGGGGCGGTTGAACATCACCGTGCGGGAGTCCGGCTTCGGGTGAGGCCGCGTGTCATGGGGTTCCTGGCCCGTACCCTCGTACCCCCGTACGCCCGCGTCGGACGGCGGGAATTCCGCCGGGCCGAGCAGACTTCTGGGTAGACGAAGGCGGCAGCCGGGCGAGCCATGCCCCGCGAGCCGCCCAAGAGAGGACATGCAGCTATGGGTACCCCCGTCGACCAGCTCGTCGATCTGCTGGATCTGGAGCAGATCGAGCTCAACATCTTCCGCGGCCGCAGCCCCGAGGAGGCGTTGCAGCGGACCTTCGGCGGACAGGTGGCAGGGCAGGCGCTGGTGGCGGCGGGGCGTACGGTCGACGGAGGCCGCCCGGTGCACTCGCTGCACGCGTACTTCCTCCGCCCCGGAGTGCCCGGCGTACCGATCGTCTACCAGGTCGACCGGATCAGGGACGGACGCTCCTTCACCACCCGACGGGTGCTCGGTATCCAGCAGGGCCGCAGCATCTTCGCGCTCACGGCCGACTTCCATCTGCCCGAGCAGGGTGGCATCGAGCACCAGGACCCGATGCCCGACGTACCCGGGCCCGAGGACCTCCCCAGCGCGCTGGAGGAGGTCGGATCGAAGCTGGGCGAGCTGCCGCCGTTCATCAGCCGCCGCCAGCCCTTCGACATCCGGTACGTGGACCGGCTCCGCTGGACCAAGGAGGAGCTGGTCGGTGTCGAGCCGCGCAGCGGAGTGTGGCTGCGCACCAACGGGTCGCTCCCTGACGACCCGTTGATCCACGTCTGCGCGCTCACCTACGCGAGCGACATGACCCTGCTGGACTCCGTACGCGCGCCCGTCGAGCCGCTGTGGGGGGAGCGGAACTTCGACATGGCCTCGCTCGACCACGCGATGTGGTTCCACCGCCCGTTCCGGGCCGACGACTGGCTGCTCTACCAGCAGGAGTCGCACATCGCGCACGCCGCACGGGGTCTGGCCCGGGGACAGATCTACGACCGGAGCGGCCAGTTGGTCGTCTCCGTCATGCAGGAGGGACTCTTCCGGCCCCTCTCGGCGAGATGACCGGCGACGGGCGCCGCCAATTTCGCAGCTCGCCAGACATCGACAGACATCGCCAGACATCGACAGACATTGACGGCCCACGACAGACATCGACCGCACACGAGAGACATCGACGGCATACGAAGCCCGGGAGGGAGCGCAATGACCGCCACCGAGGAATGGAAGCACTGGACGGACGGCCGCACAGCTTCGGTGAGCGCACCGCACGGCCCGCTCGCGCTCACCGGGACGTACTGGCTGGAGCCCGAACCGGCCGAGCTGCCCGGCCTCCCCGGCCGCTGGTGGGCCGCGGACGGTGTGGTGAGGGTGAGCGCCGCGAGCGGCGACGGGATCCGGATCAAGGGCAGCGACCAGGCGGTGGACGGCGAGGTCGCGCTACGTCCCGACACCGCGCCCGGTGCGGATCTGGCGATGCTGGGGGAGGTGCTGCTGGTCCCGATCGAGCGGGAGGGTGAGCTGGCACTGCGGGTCTTCGATCCCGACGCACCGAGCCGCGCAGCCTTCGCCGGGATCGCCGTCTACCCGTACTCGCCCGAGTGGGCCGTGCCGGCGGTCTTCACGCCGTTCGAGAGCGACCGGGCGGTGGTCGTGCCCAACGCCGACGGGCGGGAGCGCCCGCTGGAGGTAACCGGCCAGATCGCCTTCACCCTGGCCGGCGAGCCGCACACACTGACCGTGAGCCGTGCCGGCGGCCGGCTGAGCGGCGTGATCGCCGACGCGACGAGCGGGCACGAGACGTACCGCTTCCGCTTCATCACCCTGCCCGCCCCGGACGCGGACGGCCGAACGGTACTGGACCTCAACCGGGCCTACCTGCCGCCGTGCGCCTTCGCGGACCACTTCGTCTGCCCGTTCCCGCCACCGGGGAACCGGCTGACGGTGGCGGTGGAGGCGGGGGAGAAGCAGGTGCTCTCGGGGTAGCCCGGTGTGAGGGCGGGTGAGGGCCTGGCCGAGCATGGTCTCCGTGTCGACCAATCAACCCTCACCCCAGACCGACGGGCCTTGTGCTCCTGCTGTGGGTCCTTCGCCGGCCGGCCCTGACGTCACCGCCTCGCCCGCCCCGCTTGACGGGCGCGGCCCTGCCGGGCGATGGCGGCGTGCGGCCCGGGGCGCGTTCGCCGACCTCAGCCCGCTGCGCGAGATCCCGGACTACCGGCGCGTCTGGTTCGGCCAGTCCGTCTCCTCCGTCGGCCAGCAGATGACGGCGGTGGCGGTGTCCGTACAGGTCTACGACCTGACCGGGTCCAGCTTCGCCACCGGCCTGGTCGGCCTCTTCTCGCTGTTCCCGCTGATCGCCTTCGGCCTGTACGGCGGCGCGATCGCCGACAGCGTCGACCGCCGCCTGCTCGGCCTGATCGGCTCGGCGGGCCTCGCGCTGGTCTCGGCCGTACTGGCGGCGCAGGCGCTGCTCGGCTCCGGAGCGGTGGCCCTGCTGTACGCCGCGGTCGCCGTCCAGTCCGGCTTCTTCGCCCTCAGCTCCCCGGCCCGGTCGTCGATGATCCCCAGGCTGGTGCCGAGCCATCAGCTCCCGGCCGCGAACGCCCTCAACACGGTCAGCATGAACCTCGGTCTGACCATCGGCCCCATGCTCGGCGGCGTCCTCATCGGTGCGTACGGGGCGCAGGCCGCGTACCTGGTCGACACCGTGGCCTTCAGTGCCACGCTGTACGCGATGTGGCGGCTGCCGTCCATGCGGCCGTCCATGCGGCCCTCCATGCGGCCGGGGGGTGATGCCGCGGGGAAGGGGCGGGCATCCGTCCTGGACGGGTTGCGCTTCCTGCGGGAGCAGCCCAACCTCCGCACCAGCTTCCTGGCGGACCTGGCCGCGATGATCTTCGGGCTGCCCCGGGCACTATTCCCCGCCATCGCCGTCGGCTTCTACGGCGGCGGGCCCGGCACGGTCGGTCTGCTGGTCGCGGCGCCGGCCGTGGGCGCGCTCGCCGGGGCGCTCTTCTCGGGGTGGGTCGCCCGGGTGCGCCGTCAGGGTGTCGCGGTGCTGGCCGCCGTGAGCGCCTGGGGCCTCTCCATCGCCGCCTTCGGGCTGGTCCGCGAGCTTTGGCTGGGGCTCTTGCTGCTGGCGGCGGCGGGGTGTGCGGACACCATCAGCATGATCTTCCGCAACACGATGATGCAGGTCGCGGCCCCCGACGAGATGCGCGGCCGCCTCCAGGGCATCTTCATCGTGGTCGTCGCCGGCGGCCCTCGCCTCGGCGACTTCGAGTCCGGCACGGTCGCCGCCCTCACCTCACCCGCCGTCTCCGTGGTCACCGGCGGCCTCGCCTGCGTAGCGGCCATCGTCCTCCTCGCCGCACGCCGCCCCGCCTTCCTCCGCTACGACGCCCGCCACCCCACCCCCTGACCCACAACCTCGCCCCGCCCCCGCCCGCCCGGCTGACCTGCACAGGCCCGCCCCGAACGCCGCCGCCGCGCCACCGGAAACCTGGCAGCGAGCACCCCCCGAAGTGCTGTATTGTTTTCCACGTCGCCGGGAGACCGGGGGCGGGTCGAGAAGCCGAAGATCAGCAACCGAAGGAAGCTGACCGGAGGTCACAAGACCACGGGACGTGGCGCAGCTTGGTAGCGCACTTGACTGGGGGTCAAGGGGTCGCAGGTTCAAATCCTGTCGTCCCGACCGGCGTTTTCGCAGGTCGTAGGCCGTTTCCGCAGTGATGCGGGGACGGCCTTTTTGACGTTCCGTCGGCTCGTGGTCGCATTGTGGTCGCACATGGTCGCGTTCACTTCTTGGACAGCCCGGGCCGAGGTTCAAGCCGAGGCGAACGCACGGAGGTTGGGCGTCCCCAGGTGCTCCTGGTTTCCGCTTGTGTGGTCGCGGTGTGGTCGTAGCCAGCGGGGCCACCGCAAGCGGGCGGCCTCTCGATCGGCCCGGGTCAGGATGGCGGCGATGGTGTCGACCGCATCGGCGGCGGCTTGCCGGGTGAGGTGGTCGTAGATGTTCGCGGTGGTCGAGAGCGTCGAGTGCCGGAGTGTCTTGGAGACCGTGACCAGCGGTACACCGGCTGCGATCGGCAGGGTGGCGGCGAGGTGCCGCAGGTCGTGGACGCCAACGCGGGGAACGTCAGCCTCGGCCGAGAGCTGGTGGAGGCGGTCCAGGACGCGCTGCGGGCGGAGTGGTTGCCCGTCCGGCTTGCAGAACACCAGGCCGTCGGGCAGGACGGGGCCCTGGGTCGCGGCGCGGTGGCGGAAGGCGGAGGCGACTCGGGGTGAGATGGCGATCCAGTTCTTGCTGCTGCGGGTCTTTGGTGCGGTGAGGACGGTGCGGGCGTTGTTGATCGCGGAGAGCGTGTAGCGGACGTAGAGGACGTGCTGGTCGAGGTGGATGTCCCTCCAGTGGAGTGCGAGGGCTTCGCCTCTACGCATGCCGGTGCCGACCAGGACCTCGAACAGATCGGCCAGGAACGGATCGGCCCGGTGGCAGTAGCGGAGGAACTTGGCGGCCTCGTCGGCGGTCCAGATCCGGCGCTCGGGGGACGCCGGGCGCTGTAGGACGCTGGGGTGCGCGGGGTTCCGGGAAAGCCGGTCATGGCGGACGGCGTCGCCGAGGGCGCTGGAGAGGGTGGCGAGGCAGCGGTGCAAAGTGAACAGCCCGCGGCCGCGGGCGATCTGGTCCCGCGCGAAGTCGGCGATGTGCCGACGGCTGAGCTCGTCGAGCTTGAGCCGCCCGAGGTTAGGGATCAGGTCGCCTGTGACGTAGTCGCGGTAGCGGACCAGCGTGGTGGGCTTGAGAGTGAGGGCCTTGGTCTGCAGCCAGGTGGTGAGGTAGTCAGCCACGGTCTGGTTGGGGTCGGCGTTGTAACCGCCGCCCTGGGCGTCGAGAACCCGGCGGAGGGCCGCACGGGCGGCGTCCGCGGTGGCGAAGCCTCCGCGGCGCAGGGTGCGGCGCCGGCCGGGGGAGGGGAGGTCGACGGCGAAGGTCCAGGTGCCGTGGTCGGGGTCGGCGGTGAGGCGGGGGCAGCGGGCGCCGAGCTGCTTGTTGTGCTGGTCGCGGCAGCCGCATCGGCGGTAGACGCGTCCGCTTCGAGCGGAGGAAGGCATGGTGATCACTTCCGGGGCTGATCGGTTCTGTCGATCACTGCAGTCTGCGCTCACCGTGCGACCGCAAGTGCTGCCTCAGCGCCCTGGCCTGCGAGGACCCCTTGTCAAGGCCACAAGTGCGCGGCGCCGGGCGCCGGCGCGGCTGTGGCGGCAATGGCTTGTGAACCGCTACGCCGCACGGTCCTATCAACGGCTCAGGTGATCGCCACAGGAGACGCCCCATGGGAGAGGTCGGCCTCCTGGTGCAGTTCGAGGGCGACCAGTAGATGGATCGCCGCGTCCGCCCATGGCGCCACCGACGCGTCCGCGCTCTCGTTGGCCAGGGTCGTGGCGACCGCCTGCACCAGCGCCGCACCCGCGTCCAACCCGGTGCGGCGAAGGTCCGAGGCTGCTCCGGCGAGGCGGTCGTGCTCGGAGCGGCCGAGGCCGCGCAGGCCGGTGTGGGCGAGGTCGGCAAGGGCGGAGAGGCTCGATTCGAGGGCGAGGGTAATCGGATCCGTGGTGCGCGGTGCGGTGGGCGCAGGGGCGCTCGCGGCGTCGCCCGCCGCCAGGTCGGGGATGACCAGCCCGTCCGCCGGGACGGCGAGCGGGTCGAGCACCGGGCGGCCACCCTCACGGCGCAGTAGGCCGCTGACGAAGCGTGTGCGTGCCGAAAGCCCTGTCACCTATGCGACCTGCGCGCATTCGTGGATGAGGCCGCCGAGGCGATCGCGCCGGATGACGTGCGATTGGTCAGCGGCGGCGTGCGGTTCGGGCGTGCTTACACCGTCAGGGCAGCGTTGTCCGAGTGATCGGTGCGGCCGGTGTTGGTTGTGGTGGTCGGCGTACTCGTCGATGACGAGGCGCAGGTGGCGCTCTCCGGTGATCAGGACGCGGTCGGTGGCTTCGCGTCTGCAGGATCCGACCCAGCGCTCGGCGATTGCGTTCATGCGGGGCGCGCCGGGCAGGATGGGCACCACGCGGGCGCCGAGGGCGGTGAAGACCGTGTCGAAGCCCTCGGTGGAGTAGCCGGCGTTGTCGCGGATCAGGTACCGGATGCCGGCGGTGCGCGCGTCGTCCAGGCTCATCAGGACGTTGCGGGCCTGCTGGGTTACCCACTCGGCGGTGACGTTACGGGTGACGCTGGCGATGTGCACCCGCCGGGTGCCGTGCTCGATGAAGAACAGGACGAACACGCGTCTCAGGAACACGGTGTTCACGTGGAGGACGTCAACGGCGATGATCCCTTGGGCCTGGGCGGCGAGGAACTTCGCCCAGGAGCGGTCGGCGCGCTGGGGCGCCGGGTCGACCCCGTCCTGCTTCAAGATCTCCCAGACGGTAGAGGCGGCGACCTTCCAGCCCAGGGTGCGCAGTTCGCCATGGATCCGGCGATACCCCCATCCGTCGTTCTCGCGGGCCAGGCGCAGCACCAGGGCGCGAAGTGCCTCGGGCTTGGCCGGGCGGCCCGGACGGCGGGCGGGTAGGTCCACTTCCGTGCGACCAGCTTCGCGTGCCAGCGCAGCACGGTTCGCGGAGTGATCAGCTTCAAGCCGCTGCGGTGACGCTTGCTCAGGAGCCGGAGTAGAGCGGCGATCACAGCGCGGTCTCCGCGGGTGAACACGGGCTTGGGGCTGCTGCGCTGCAGGATGGCCAGCTGGTGTCGGAGCACCAGTATCTCGACGTCCTTGGCTGCGGAGGGCCGCGCCAGCAGATGCAGCCAGCCGAGCAGGAGACAGCCGAATCGGTAGACCAGACGGAACGTCACGATCCCCAAGCGTGCGGTGCCGGACTCGCGCACACTCTCGACGTGATCACATCGTGACCCTGAAGCTGGAGCTCAGCGTAGGTGACAGAGTTGTCGGCACCCACAGGCTCCGGCAGACGACACCCCCGCCTGCCGGAGCCGCTCGGTTCTCACGACTGCCCGGCGATCCGGTCGAGGAGTTCGTCCACGTTGCCCGGTGCCATGAGCTCGGGGTCGGCGGCCAGGATCCGCTCGTGCAGCGCCGTCAGGGCGGAGCTCGGCGCGCGGCCGAACTCCTTGGTCAACCGCTCCCGGACACTCTCGAAGGCCGCGATGGCTTCCCACCTGCGCCCGCACCGGGTCAGCGCGAGCATGAGGAGGGCGTGCAGCCGCCAGCGCTCGGGCTCCTCGGCGGCGAGCGCGCCGAGCTTCGTCACGACCTCCTCATGCTGCCCGACCTCGAGCGCGACGGCGTACATCTCCTCGGACGCGTCGAGCCGACGCCCCGCCAGCAGGGCGCGCTGCTGCGCGGCGTACGGGCCGGGGATGCCGGCCAGCGGCTCGCCCTGCCAGAGCAGCAGCGCGGTGTGCAGGACGAGGTGGGCACCGTGGGGCTCGCCGGTGGCCCGCATCGACGCCGCTTTGGCGAGGTTCGAGTTGAAGACGGAGAGGTCGTCCGACCCGGCGGGGATCCGCGCCAGGTAGCCGCCGTCCACCGTCTGCACGACGCGTGACTGGCGCTGAGACACCGCGCCGTCCTCGATGACCGACCGAAGGTGGGACACGTACGTGCTTACCGCCCTTTCCGGCTGGCCCGGCGGCTGGTCACCCCAGACGGCGTCGACCAGGGTCTGCATCGACATCGGCTGACCGGCGTTCAGCAGCAGGGCGGCCAGCACCGCCTGCTGCTGGGGTGGGCCGAGGCGCAGCTGCCTGCCGTCGCGCCAGGCCCGCAGCGGGCCAAGCAGCGTGAAGCGCAGGTTCAGCTCCTCGGCGCCGGAGTGGGTCGTCCGCTCGACGTCCTCGGGCGGGGTCGGCAGCAGCAGGAGCTCAGGGTCCTCGCGGATGATTCGGTCGCGCAGCTCGGTCAGTCTCGGCTCCGGCCGACTGCCGAGTTCCTGCTCGTAGTAGCGGCGGACGGACCCGTAGTGGGCCAGCGCTTCGTCGGTCCGGCCGGTGCGATGGAGGGCCAGCATCAGGGCGCGCTGGGCCTGCGTGTTCGGCGGGTTGTCGACGGCGAACTGCCTCAGCTCGGGCAGGACGGCTGCCGCGTTGCCGAGGCCCACCTCGGCCTCGAAGCGGAGCCCCCGCGCGCGTTCGTACAGCCCCTGCAGGCGGGCTCGCTCCCGCAGGGCGTACGGCCCCTGCACGTCCGCCAGCGGCGTCCCCTGCCACATGGCGAGCGCGGCGGACGTGTACTCGAGGACCTTGCGCAGATCGCCACCCGTGAGGGCGGCCTCGGCCAGTGCGATCCTGTCCTCGAAGCGCTCAGCGTCGACGTCCGCGGCGTCGAACTCCAGGGCGTAGCTGCCGTCGGCGCTCCGGACCAGCACGTTCCGGGGCGACGGCCGGTTCAGGAGTTCGCCGAGAATCCGAAGCTGTTCTTGAACCGTGTCCAGGGCGAGCCGAGGTGCGTCCGCACGGTCCCACAGCGAATCCACCAGGTCCCGCAGGGTGAGCGGGGCGCCGTGGTAGCCGATCAGTGTCGCCAGCAGCGCGGACTGCTCGGCAGAGCCCAGCCGGACGCGATTGCGTCCGCGGAGCACCTGTAGCCCGCCCAGCACCGAGTAGGTCAGTCTCAGGTCGGAGCCCGGGGCCTGGGGCCGCACGGACTCCAGGAGGCCGAGCCGCCGGCTGACCTCGGCCGCGTCGACCGGTCGCTGTTCGGGGTCCTTCTCCAGCAGCTCCTGGATGAGCTCGGTCAGGTCGCCCGGCAGGTCCGGGCGGCTCCGGTCCGGGGGCTCGGGCACCGTGTGCGTGTGGTGCTGCATCAGCGCGGACGTCGACGTCTCAGTGAACGGCGGCTGTCCGGTGGCCAGTTCGTAGAGCACGCAGCCCAACGAGTAGAGGTCGGTACGCGGCCCCGGCCACCCCCCGCTCGCCTGCTCCGGAGCCATGTAGCGAGGCGTCATGGGCACCCGCCCCCTCCCCGAGGCCCGGCTCGTGACGACGTCGCCGGGCTGGTCCTCCGCGGCCAGCCAGCCGAACCCGAAGTCGCAGAGCACGGCCTCACCACCGGTGCGGACCAGGATGTTGGCGGGCTTGACGTCGTAGTGGACGATTCCGTGGCCGTGCAAGTACTCCAGGGCGTCCGCCACTTGGCGACCGATCGCCAGAATGTGCGCGACGCCCACCGGGCCGGCGTCCAGCAGGCTTCGCAGGTCCCCGCCCTCGACGTGTTCCATCACCAGGTAGTACGCATCGGGCAGAATTCCCGCGTCGTGCAGGGCGACGATGCCGGGGTGGCGCAGCCGCGCGAGCGCGGTGGCCCGGCGACCGAAGTCCGTCGTCTGATCCACCCCGCCGTCACGCCGTGGGATCAGCTTGACGACGACGCGCGAGCGATCGGGCAGCGCCTCCGCGTGCCACAGCTCTCCCTCGCCGCCCTGGGCGATCGGCTGGAGCAGGCGGTACCGGCCTCCGACCACGCGGGTGGTGTCCTCATCCGGCTCCTCCGTCTCGGCATCGGGCACGTACGCGCTGCCGTACAACTCCCAGATGTGCACACGGTCGTCCAAGTCACCGATCGACGCGATGACGCAGCGGTCCTCGTCACTCGCAATACCCGCGATCTGCCGGGCCCTTACAGGGTCGATGGTCCCGATCGTGCGGAGGTCGAGCCCGTCGGGTCTGCCGGGCCGCCAGTGGCGGACCTGCCCGTCCGGGCCGAGGTCGAGTACCGCCGAGGCTCCGGCGGAGTGGGGCACCACGGTCGCCCGGTGGGCGGCGGTGCCTCCCAGGCTCGCGACTGATTCTCCATTGTCCGGGTCCCAAAGACGCATGCGGCCGGTGCGGTCCGACGTCCACAGGTACCTCCGCCCGTTCACGTCGGTGTATCCCGCCATCGCGGCGAGGCCCGGGTCACGACCGTTGATGAGATAGAGAGCCCCGTTCGCCGCGTTCCAGAAGTTGATCTGCCCGCCGGAAGAGGCGGTGGCAACGAAGCCCCGGCCCTCGCTGTCCTCGATGGCGGCCATGGCCGCGACGTCGGCCGTGTCGAGCGCGATCGGATCGGCGGCCTGCCGCCCATCCGCGGCGTCCAGGAAGCGGACCAGGCCGTCCGCGCCGCACACGGCGATCCGGCCCTTGCCGAACGAGCCCGGAATCGCAGCCACCGCCACGGCGGGCGAGGGGAGCGGGAAACTCCGGACGGCCGACAGGGCGCCGCTCGGCTCCTCGCTGGGCTCGGCGCTGTCGACGCGGGCGATCAGCGCGGCGAGCTCCGCATCGAGGTCCCACCCTCCAAGTGCCTCCGGGTGTCTCGGCATCCGGGCCAGCAACGACCCGAGCTGCGCCGTCCGTTCGATGCGCGGATAGGCGGCGCCGCTCCGAAGACGGATCTCCTCGAGCAGGTCGCCGTCACTGAGCGGGCCGAGGTTGATGACCTCGGCGTTGTCCGGGAACTCCCCGGTCACGGGCGCGGCGGTGGTGAGGAGCAGGCAGCCAGGTCCCCCGTCGGCCAGGCCGAAGAAGTCACGCGGGTCGACGCCGGAGCGGCCCGGGTCGACAGGCGGCCGGAAGTGGTCGATGACGATCAGCCAGCCCGGATGGTCGGCGACCAGCTCCGCCAGGGGCACCGGGCTCTCCGGGCCCCCGGCGGCCGGTGTCAGGGCCGACCGCAGCTGTTCCAGGCCGGCCCGCAGGGCGGAGGGCCCGCGCCCGTCGATCCAGTGGACGACGGAGTGGCGGGCGCCGTGGCGCTGGACGTACTCCTGGACCAGCCGCCGCCTGCCCAGGCCGTTGGCGGCCCTGACGACCACCATCGCGGGCCTGCGGAAGCCGGCGTAGGTGATGGTCGGTTCGGCGACGCATGCCCGGGTGAGGATGCCGAGTTCGTCCCTGCGCCCGATCATCCGCGGCGGGTCCGGCGGGCTGACAATCGGTGGCACCGGGTTGAGCAGTTCCCGGCGAATCCCCGAAAGGGTGGGCCCGGGACCGTCCACACGACTGCCGGCGCCGGCCGCCCCGTCGACCGCTGCTCTCAACCTCCGTGAGACCGTGGCGTGTTGCCCGCCCGCGCCGGCCAGGACGGCGACCGCGACCTCGGCGAACGGCCGGCTCTTGGCCGGCAGTGGCCGCCCGTCGGCCTCGGCGGAGGCCGCGAGGGCGCGGAAGTCGAGCGTGCCGCCGAAGGTCGCGGCGACCCGGCCCGAGACCTTGGCGAGGACGTGCTCCAGCACGCGGACGGACTCGCTCCTGGTCAGCTCGGCGAGCAGTTCCTCCCGTACGCCGTCGCCGAAGTCGTACACCACCTCGTCGGGGTCGGCGGCCTCCGTGCGGATCTCCAGCAGCCCGGAGAGGAAGAGTTCGGCGAGATCCGTCTGTCCGGAGTCGGGCACGGTGGCCCGCTGGACCAGCCGCATCACCGGCAGGCTGAGCGGCGCCGCGGCCAGGTGGCAGGCCAGCCGGTACGCGTTCGGGGAGCTGCCGGCCCGGAAGGCGGCGACCCGGTCGGCGGCGGGTGGCCGTGTGTCGGTATCGCGTGCGGGGCGGCTCGGACGTGGCACTCCCCTCAGCGGTGCGGCGAGCATCGGGGTCCAGCCGGTGGTGCGGCCGGCGGCGAGTCCGGCCCACGGGGTGAGCCAGTCGGCGTCGATCTCCAGGATGGGGAGCCACCGCATAGCGGCCCGGGCGTCGGACCCGGCGGCGCCGAGCGGCACGCCGGGGAACGCCGCGCCCGGGCGGAACACGGGGGCGGTCCGTCCGTCGGTGGCGGCCCGGCCCTCGACCGGGGCGGGCCGCAGCGCGGTGCGGTGCCAGAGCCGTCGGGGCAGCACCTGGAGGGCGGCCACCGGGCGGCCGGTGACGGCCCGGGCGAGGAACGCCGGCAGCTCCTCGCCGTACCAGGCCGGGCCGACGCCGTCGGTGAGGACCAGCAGGATGCGGCGGCCGAGCGGGTCGGCGAGCGGACCGGTCCAGTGCGGGTGCTCGACAGTGGGCCGGGCGCCGGCCCGCGCGGCGTGGCGGCGGCGCCGGAAGGCCGCCAGCCGCGGGACCGGCCCGTCGGTGTCCAGCGCCCAGCTGCGGACGTCCGCGAAGGCGCCGTGCCGCTCCAGCAGGGTGGCGAGCTCGCCGGCCAGCCCGGTCCAGACCGCCATGGTGGCGCCGGTGTCCACCAGCAGGTCGACGGAGAACCGGGGCTGCCGCTCCTGGTGCCAGACCGGCACCAGCACCCCGACTTCGGCGGTCGTCTCGGCCGTGGCCTCCTCGTCGAGGCCGGCCAGGTCGGGGCCGCCCACGGCGTTGTTCAGCGGACGGCGCAGCGGGCGCAGCGCCCGGGCGAGGTCCAGGGCTCCGGGGAGCGCGGTGGGGCGGGTGACCTGGACCACCTGGCCGCTGCGGGCGGCGGCGGGCCCGACCGGCTCCGGGGTGTGGTGGGAGTGCAGTTCGACCTTCGGTTCGGCCTCCGCTGCAGCTTCCGGAGCGGCCTCCGGTGCGGGGCGCCCGGGCGGTTCGCCCTCGGCCGGTGGCCGGCCTGCCGCGGGCGGCTCCGGGGTCCGGCCGGGCGGGGGCGGAGCGGCGGGCGGGGCCGTCGGCGTGGTGGCCGGTTCGGAGCCGGGCAGCGGTGTTACGCCGGTAAGCCGGGAGATCCACAGGACGTCCGCCAGGTCCTCCGGGCGCGGGTCGCCGCCGGCGGAAGCGAGCAGGGTCGCCAGGGCTGCCCGGAGCGCGGCCTGCCCCACTGCCCGGTCGGTCCTCGACGGATCGTGCTCGGTCACCGGCCGTCGCCTCAGGCCTCGTTGAGCGGGCGCAGCAGGACGTCGTGGATGACTCCGCGCCCGGGGTCGGCGTCCCACAGCCCGCGCTCGGCCATGAGCAGGGCGTTCAGCAGTTGGTCGTTGGCCAGTTCGGCGCCGTCCTCGCGCTGGCGGCGCAGGAACTCGGCGATGAGTTCGGTCCGCCGGCCGCCGGTAACGGGGTCGTCCTCGCCGAGGTGGGCGGCGACCATCGCGGCGAGGCGTTCCTCGGTGGGCGGCTGGATCTCCAGGCGGACGCAGCGGCGCAACAGGGCGGTGGGGAACTCCCGTTCGCCGTTGCTGGTGAGGACGACCAGCGGGAACTGGGCGCACCGCACCTGGCCGTCGTGGACGGTCGTCGTGCCGCCCGGGTCGGCGGTGGACACCTGCTGGGCACCGGGACCGAGGCGCTGCAGTTCGGGGATCTCGAACTCGCCCTCCTCGAAGACGTTGAGCAGGTCGTTCGGCAGGTCGATGTCGCTCTTGTCTATCTCGTCGATGAGGACGACCCGGGGCGTGCGCCAGGGCAGCAGCGCGGTGCCGAGCGGCCCCAGCCGCAGGAACTGGCCGATCGCCGGGGGCCGGCGGTCGTCCTGCTCGTGGTCGCGCGGGGCCCGGATCCCGGCCTCGTGGAGCCGGCCGATGGCGTCGTACGTGTAGAGGCCGTCGTGCAGGGTGGCGCGGCTGCTGATCGGCCAGCGCAGGACCGGTCCGAGCCCCAACTCGTGCGCGACGGCGTACGCGAGGGTGGACTTGCCGACCCCGGGCTTGCCGGTGATCAGCAGCGGCCGGCGCAGGTGGAGGGCCAGGTTGACGAGGTGGATCTCGCGTTCGTCGGCCTGGTAGGCGGTCGCCTGCCGGACGCGTCCGAGGCGGCGGGCGGTCGCTCCGGTGGTGTGCTCGGCAGGCGGCAGCGGGAGTCGCTCCGCGTCCTCGACCCAGTCGCCGAAGGTGCGCCAGGCCGGGGCCGGCGGCAGGGCGGCGATGCCTGGGTGGGGCACGCCGGTGCCCCGGTAGATCCACCAGTTCTCGGGCATGCTTACCGCCTCGTCGTCGATCGGAAGAGTCTTCACGCCATCCCCGCGAAGGGGGCGTCCTGGTCGGGGTCCACGCAGTCCGGGTCGTCCCAGAGCAGGGCGATGCCGTCCCGCTCCTCCTCGGCCCGGTTGAGCCTGCGGTGCTGGTGGACGGCCTCGGGCAGGTGGACGAGTGAGCTCGGGCTGTGCTCGCGCAGGGCCTTGACCAGCTCCGCCGGGTCGCCGGCGCCCCGGCGCCAGAGGATGGCGGGGATCCCGCCGAACATGATCGCGTCGAACACGGCGGCGCGTACCCGGGGAGCGAGTTCGTCGTACGGCCGGTCGAGCGCCATACAGGCCAGGGTCGGCCGGCCGGCGAGCCAGCCGGACAGTCCGGCGGCCTGCTCCGGGGTCAGCGGGGGCCATTCGATCCGGTCGACGGCGTCGCACTCCATGGACTCGGCGAGCATGTGCCGCCACCGCTCGCGCCACGGTTCACGGTTGACCCACGGATCGGCGTACCGTTCCAGCGAGCGGACCACCACGGGGTGGTGGTGGCCGAGGCGCTGCCCGTACCGGCTCGGGGCCCACAGCTCGGCGCGGTGGCCGAGCAGCGAGGTCGGCAGCAGGAACTCGATCCGTACCGGCCCACCCCCGCCGGCCTGCATCGCGCGGGCCAGCCCGGTCCAGCCCGCGAGTCGGGCGCTGCCCTCCGTGACGAGCTCGTCCTTGGCGAGCGGCTCGGTGTCGGCGAGCGTGTCGACGCGCCGGAACGGTCCTCCGGTCAGGGGCTGCCGGTAGTAGGAGGCGCGCAGCAGGTAGCGGGTCCGGTCGAGGTGTTCGGGTGTCTCCGGGTCCAGCCGGATCTGCACGATCAGCCGGCTGGCCAGCGCCTCGCCCGCGGTGGCCCGGCCGGCGCCGACCCTCCCCAACAGGGCCTGGAGGGCGGGGACCACCGGCTGCTCGGCGAGCGCGGGATCGGTGCTCAGCCCGTGCAGGAAGTGCAGCACCGGGGCGGGGTCGGCGGGCCCGCGCCGGTCCAGCAGCCGCCGCAGGATCTCCGGCAGCGAGGCCCGGGGCGGGAGGAGGGCGAGGCCGCTGACGCCGTCGGGCAGGTGGCGTCGGAGCTGTTCGGGGCCGGGCGGCGGGGTCAGCTCCCGCAGCAGCCGGATGACGCGCAGCAGGATGCCGGCGGGCAGTCCGGTGTCGACGCTCAGGGCTCGTTCGGTCAGCTCCAGCCACGGCATTGCGCCGTCGTACCCCGCCTCGATGTCGAGCGCCGCGCAGAGCGAGCCGAGCGCGGCCAGCGGGTCGCGCCAGCTCCCGATGGCCCGCAGTATCTTCCGGACGTGGGCGCGGGGTTCGGTGAGTTCGTCGACGTACTGGTTGATGCGGAGGGAGTGCGGAGATCGGCCCATCTCCGCCAGGACTTCCAGCCGGAAGTGCAGCCGGGGCATGTTCTCGAAGTCGAGCAGGATCTCGCACAGCAGCCGGTCGGCCTCCTCCGGCCAGCCCCCCGGGCGCCCCCGCCGCTCCTCGGCGGACCACTCCTCGTCGTACCCCCTTGCGTTCATCGTCCGGTGTGTTCTCCCCATCCGCCGGTCGCCCGCCCGACGACGGACCTGAGGTTCTCCAGCGCGGCGTCGTACGGGGCGAGTTCCTCCATCGCCGTGTACACGGCCCGCAGTACGGCGGGTGCGTCGCGGTGGTGCCGGCTGCGGCGCACGATGCGGGCGAGGTGGTCGCGCCGCTCCGCGCGCTCCTCGGCCTCGAAGGAGTGCGGCAGGCCGAGATGCTCCCCCATCCGGTCCAGCAGGTCGAACCGGCCGTCGGCGCGTGCGGTGACCGGGAAGGCCATCAGGGCCTCGACCAACTCGGCGTCACTCGGCGGCGGTACGGGCGCCGCGGGCGGCGCCGCCGGTACGGCGGGCCCGAGCAGCGCGGTCACGGCCGCCAGCGGGACGTACCAGCCGCCGAGGTCCTGCTTGTACGAGCGGCTGCCCTTGAGCACGCCGTGGACCAGCCCGTCGGGGCCCACCAGCATGCTGCCGCTGAAGCCCTCCTGCACGGCTCCGCGGACTCGGAGGAAGTCCCCCGAGCGGCCAGCCACCTCGAGCGTGAGCGTGTCGGGCGCCACCCCGCCCGAGGGGGTGAAGGTGGAGAAGCCGAGCGCGGTCAGCCGCGCCCCGGGCTCGGCCTCGGCGTCCGCAAGCGGGGCGACCGGGTGGCCGGCCCACGCCGGGACGGTCAGCAGCGCGAGGTCGGGGTACGGGTGGAAGCGGGCGCCACCGGCGGCGGCGGGCTCCGCCCGGACGCCCTCCGGCGCGACCGGGTACGTGCCGGACTCGTGCCGGATGCTCACCGCATCCGTCACCGCGTCCCGTTCGGCGTCGAGGACCACGTGGGCGCAGGTGACGGCCAGGCCGGGGGCGATCAGGAAGCCGCTGCCCCGGAAGGCGCCCGCCACCTCGATCCGGACCGCGCAGCGGTGCAGGGCGTCGGATCGGGCGCGGCCCAGGAGCGAGCCGGTCACTCCGCGGCAGCGACGGAGGCGGGCACCCTACCCTCGACACCTGCCGCAGCCCCGGCCCCGGCCCGCTCGCGGCGCGCCGCGAGGTCCCAGGACAGCTTGACGGTCAGCCCCGCCTCACTGCCGGCCTCCGCGATGATCCCCATCAACTGGCCGGACTTGACCGCCAGTTTGAGCCCGAACTCGACCTCGAAGGAGTCCGGCGAACCGGCCGCCGCGCCCTGCGCGATCGACTCGGCCGCCCAGCGGCCGATGCCCTGGACCGTGTCCCTGACCTGATCCAGCGTCAGCGCCACCGCTGACCCGAGCCGGGCGGCGCGGTCCCGCACCCCGACATCGCCGAACTCGTCCTCGTCCCCCGCGGGTTGGAAGCTCACCTCACCGATGACCTCGGCCCGCACGCTGGTTCCGTCCCCCAGGTCGATCGTCTCGACCGTCACCGCCCCGGCCACTGTTGTCCCCTCCCGACGTGACCACCGAACTGCCGGCCACCCTACCGCGTGTGGACTCAGCCGTCCCGGCGCCAGCGGATCGGCAGGTGCTTGAGCCCGTTCTGGAAGTTGTCGTCACGGCACTTTCCCCTTCGGTCAGTTGAGGAGCAGGCAGGAGTCCCAGCCGGACAGCGCCGCGTCGGTGCTGGCGGTGTTGCGGGCCAAGCTGGTGCCGGTGGTCCCGTCGAGCAGGCCCACCAGCTCCTCGCCCGGCGCCGGCAGCTGCGCCGCCAACGGCTCCGGTGCCCGGCGAAGGCCGGGCCGGTGCTGTCCTGGGCGATGCGCCACATGCTCTGGTAGAGCCCGGCCGTGCCGTGGCACAGCCCGCCGTCGGTGACCCGGCCGAGCTGGACCGGATCGGAGAGGCAACCGAGCACCGCCGCCTCGGCCAGCTGCTTGCGGGCGGTGTCGGCGAGCACGAGGGCGGCCAGCTGCTGCGCCCTGGCGAGCCCGAGGGTGCCGTAGCACCATGACGGGCGCAGCGGTTCGCGTTGGCGGGTGCGGCGGGAAGCTTCATCGGGTCGGGTGACGACCTCTGGCCACCACGGCCCGTTGGGTCCGTCCTGGCGCCAGGCGTCGAGCCACGCCAGGGCCCGGCGTATGGCCACTGGCTGGCCGAGCACGGTGACGCCCTGGCGGGTGGCGAGCGACAGCAGGGCCAGGGGGCCGCTGATGCCGTGGGCCAGCCCGAGGTTCCCGTGCCCTCCCAGGTACTCCGGTGAGCGGTACCCGGCCGGGGCGAGATGGGTCCACCAGCCGGGAAGACCGTTCGGCAGTGGGTCGGTCAGCCGGACCAGGTAGGCGAGGACGTCGCGCAGCAGCTCCGCGTCCCGGTGATGGCGCAGCAGGTGCGCGCCGATCCCGGTCAGCTTGAAGAGCTTTCCTCGGTGTGGGTCTGGGGGCGTGCACTGTCGCACGGAGCATGCTTCGTCCGTGTGTGCAACTGCTTCTGTAGGTTTGTCGGGTATGTCTTTCATGGCGTCTCCCTGGGGTTGGTAGTGCCGGCTGGGAGGCGTGATGGAGGAGTTCAGGTCGTTCTTGGTGAGGCTGCCGTCGGGGGTCGGCTATTGGACGGTGCTTGATGCGGGGCTGCGGCCGGTGGCTGCGGCTGACGAGTTCTGATCAATGCTCGGTTGGGTCGGGATCTGGCGGAGTCCACGACGCGTGCGTATGCGACGTCGATCGCGCTGTACCTGCGGTGGTGCGCGCGGATCGGGGTGGGCTGGCCGCAGGCGACGGTTCGGCTGGGCCGGTTCGTGCACTGGTTGCAGCACGATGTGGGCGGTGGCGAGAATGGTGGTGCTGGACCGTTCGGTGCGCGGTGCCCGGCGGGTGAACTGTGTCCTGTCCGCGGTACGGGAGTTCATCCGGTTCGCGGTCTCGACGGGGCTGGCGGACCCGGTGGCTTTGGAGCCGCTCTACGACGTGGTCGCGGACTGGGACCTGCCGCTGGAGTTGCGCGGGGAGGGGCAGGCCCGGTGGCGGTCTCGGGCCCGTCACGCCGGCTGCGTGAGGCCGAGTCGCTCGTGGACGCGGCTTCGCCGGAGGAGATCCTGGGGCTGCTGCCGGCGTGCCCGAACGCCCGGGATCGGTTCATCATCGTGGCGTATGGGGTTGCGCTGGGGCGCGTTGACCGGAGTGCGCCGCGAGGATGTCCCGTAGCGCTTCAAAATGGCTTCACCGGCTGTGAGCTGGGACTTCGTCCGATGGTCAGCTGGCTCGATGGTACTCATTGATGAGGCCGGCGACGGCTTGTCGGCTTCGGTTCGGGCTGCGGGCAGGGGGATGACGTTCGCGTCGTCGTGGGGCGCGAGCTGGTTGCGTCCTTGATGGGGACGGTGACTGTTGAAGTGGTCGGCGTAATCCTGGAGGATCTTCTCGGCGTGGCCGCGGTCGAACAGCAGGATCCGGTCGGTGCGCTCCTGTCGTGCTGAGCGTATGAATCGTTCCGCGTGGGGGTTGCAGTTGGGGCTGCGCGGAGGGATCTTGAACACGGTGATGCCCTGGCTGGCGAACACGGCGTCGAAGGCGGCGGTGAACTTCGCGTCCCGATCGCGGATGAGGCGGGTGAACTCAGCAGTGCGGTCGCCGAGTTGCCATAGGAGCTGCCGGGCCTGCTGGGTGGCCCAGGCGGCGGTGGGGTGGGCGGTGACGCCCAGGATGTGCACGGTGCGGGTGCGTACCTCCATGACGAACAGCGCGTAGAGCCGTTGCAGTGTCACGGTGTCGATGTGGAACAGGTCGGTGGCGAGAAGGCCGCTGGTCTGGGCTTTGAGGAAGGCCGCCCACTCGCCGCGCGCTGGCTGGCGGCGCGGTGCGGGGCCGAGACCGGCTGCACGCAGCGCCCGTCGGACGGTGGCGGGCGCTCACGGGCAAGGCGCAGCAGCTGATGGCCCAGCACAGCATCGACGTGGCGCTGTTGGCCGCCGGGCGGGGGGACCGGGAGGTGCCCGGCAGGGTGCGGATCACAGTGGATGCCCCCTACCAGGAGCCCAAGGCGATCCTGCTGCAGGCGGTGGCGGAAGCGAACCGATGCCGCGTGGTGTGGTCGAAACAGATGGGCTTCTCCACCGTGGTCGGCTTCGCCTCCGATGTCGAGGCGGTGGAGCTCTTGTACACGTCCCTGATGGTGCAGGCGCAGTCGGCGCTGCAGGCGGCCGGGGCGCGGACACGCGGCGACGGGGTGTCACGCACGCGCTCCTTCCGGCAGTCGTTCCTGGTCGCCTACGCGACCCGAATCGACGAGCGGCTCAAACGGGTCACCGAGCAGGCTACCGAGGCGGCGAGCGAAGGGGGCCGCGGGACCTCACTGCTGCCTGTGCTGGCCTCCTGGGCGGAGTCAGTGGAGGAGCGAGTGGACGAGCTGTTCGGGGAGCTGTCGTACCGGCACAGTTCGGTGCACGCGCGCGACCGTGAGGGCTGGGCCCACGGCACCGAGGCGGCTGACCGAGCGGACCTGCACGGACGCGCCGGCGCCCTAGGCTGACGCGACCTCAGGAGCCGGACGCGCCAGCGAGCCTGGACTTCGACCCGGACGCCGATGCTTCTCGGCGCAGCCGCGCCGAAGCGATTGTGGCCTGTGACACCAAGATTCCAATCGGACTGCTGAACTGGACGTTTCCCACGGCTCATGAGTGATCTGAACGGTGGCGCGTGATGCTCGTTGAGCAGTCCCCCCTCAGCCTCGCCTCCCCGCGGCGGTGGGCAGGAGCCGGCGTCGGTCGTCCTCCGAGCCTGGATACCGGACAGGGCTGTCGGTCGGCGCTTTGCCGAAACTTCTTATCGGGTACCGGGATCCGTTCGGGCGCCCTGGGGCGTCCAGCAGCGTTCGACGGTGGACCACGCGCGCCGACAACGCGGCTACTGCGCTGGAGGAGGGAGGAGTCGCTGTACGTCTCTCAAAATCCCTCTATGGAACGTCTATGCACGAGGAGGGCTTTGAGCTACCTTGATAGTGGATTCTTCTGACGGATTGACACGCGGCTGGGGGTCAAGGGGTCGCAGGTTCAAATCCTGTCGTCCCGACTGGGGTTCGCCCCATTGTCGCAGGTCAGAGGCCGTTTTCTCGTTCGCGAGGAAGCGGCCTTTGGCGTGCGCTAGGGCTGCCTCTCACATCCGTCTCACGGTTTTACGGTTCGACTCCACGGGTGGAGGCTACTTGGCGCCGGGGGATGGTGACTATTTGCTCCGTTCCTGCCTGTATGTCCGATCTATCGATCACTGCTATGGGTTCGATGGTTGCTCGCCGTGATCGCATATTTTGGCTGAGGGGTTCGCACTTGACGCTTCCGTCATCGATCAAGTGCGCGCCGATAGGTCCAGAGGCTGCCTAAGTGCCGGATAAGTCGGGCGATGATGAGGCGGCCGCAGCTGACGTCGTCTCGCGACACGATGTGCGGCCGCTCCTGGCGCGGCGTCAGGTGCCTGGGGTGGCGAAAATCCAGGGTCAGGCGTTTGGCCTGGTCGTGGAGGGTGGCGGTGCTGATGACCGCAAATGCTATCGTCACCGGTCGGGGCGCTGGTGAGCATTAACCGCTGAGGGGCTGCTGCGAGGCCACGGCGGTTGTTCCTACTCTGGGCCCAGATGAAGGTACGGAGCCCAGCGGGTCGGATCGTCAGGGGTTCTGCGACGCGCCTCGAGTGCAGCGCTGCGCAAGGCTGCGGCCGAGTCCTTCAGCCGGAGGCCGCCGGGGCCCTGGGTGTCGAGCAGATCGTCATAGACAGCGCGGGTCAGGTCGACGGTGCTGGTGTCGTACACGGGCCACAGCGTGGCGATGACGTGCCGGTAGCCGGCGAGTTGCAGGGCGGATCCGACGCTGAGGCACTCGTCGAAGCCGTCGCCCGTGGAGCTGTAGGTGGCGCAGGCGGAAACGAACGCGAGTGCGCCGTCTGGGACGTCCGCAGAGGCGATCTGGCGGGCGGTCAACGGGCCGTCGTGGAGTAGGAGGCGCCCCCCGTCGTGGGTGTGCGGTGCGCGTTCGCCGTGGCAGGAGAAGTGGGTCCAGGCATGGTCTTGCATAGCGGCGGTGACGGCGTCGATAGTGGCGGCCTGTTCGGCGAGCAGGTGGTGCTCGAGGCATCGGCGGGTGAGGTCGTCGGTCTCCGCTTGGGCGCCCGGCAGGTCTCGCTGGTCGGGGGTACTGGGCATCGCGACGATCAGCGGGCGCGGATCGGGCAGTACGCCGATTCCGGGGCGGCTGCGCTGGTGTTGCAGCGCCCGCAGGGTCGGGGTGTAGGAGGAGGTGACGCGGTCGAGGGCGCCGTCGTGGTGGTCCGCGTTCGGCGGATGGCCGGCTGCATGGAGGGGGAGGGCTGCCGCGGAGCCGGTCGGGCACCACCACAAGCGCGGAGCGCTAGCTTTGGGGTCGGCCAGCGCCGTGATCGCGAGGGCCCGGAGGATCGGGGCAGTGACGGTCTCCCAGATCCGGGTGAAGGTCTTGGTGATGGTGGCGTGCGCCGGGCCGCGTGCCTGGGCTGCGGCTTGCGCGGTTCTAACGGCTTCCTGAAGGGTCTTGGCGTATCCGTCGACGTCGTCGCGGGTTAGTCCGGGCAGGGGGATCAGATCGACGCCGCGTGGGGTGATGGCGATCGCGTCGCACCGGTAGGAGCTGATGTTGACGATGACCACTGGGCCGAGTGCGCCTGCGTCCTGCAGGTCGGCGAAACGTGGAGGGCGGAAGGCGTCCTCCAGGCCGGGGATCTGCCTGAGCTGGGCGACCAGCGCGTCGCGCTGCGCGGCAAGGGTGGTGCGGGTATCCATGGGCGACTGGTGGCGCGGCAGCGCGTAGTCCCGTTCGTCGGGCTGGCTTGAGACCGGCTGGGGCAGGTGGCCGAGTGCGGTGCTGATCTCCTTCAGACGTTCGGCGTGCTCGGGCGCGCGGGCGTGGATGCGCTGGTAGGAGCTGTCGTCGTCGAGGGTCTGGGCGAGCAGGATTCCTCGGCCTTCTTCAAGGAGTTCCACCGCGCGCTCCAGGTCGCCGGACTCGATCGCCAGCGCAGCCGCGTCCTGTGGGAGGTGAGCCAGGCGCTGGAGGATCTCGGCTTGGGCTTCGTGGTCCAGCCCGCTCCACGCTGCCTGGCCGATGAGCGAGACCGCCTGGGAGAAGGCTCTCAGCGCAGCGGTGGTGTCCCCAGACTCAGCTGTGGTGCGGCCGAGTTGCTCCGCGGCCCGGATGCGCATCAGTGTGGGGGCTTGGTCGTCGTCGGCTGCATCCTGGTAGGCGGCCAGGGCCCTTGCACGGTCACCTGGGTTGCCGGTGAGATCTGCGCGCAGGGTCAATGCCTCGGAGAGGACTTGAAGGCACTGGGCTCGCTGGGGATTCGGGGAGGGCATGGCTTCCAGAGCCTCGGTACACACGGTGACCGCGCGATCGGCGTCGCCCACGTCCTTGCTCTGGTGGGCCCGGAGAGTGAGGCTGAGCGCCCAGTTGGCGATCCGCTTGCCGCGCTCTACATGACCAGCGGGGGTGATTGCGACGGCTTCCTCGTGCAGCATGAGCGCTTCGGTCAGTGCGGTGTCGTCGCCGCTGCGCTCGTAGTGGGTATTGAGGTAGGCCCCGAGGTTCGACAGGTAGAAGCCGCGCTGGGCGTGGGTGGCGGGGACCAGTGCAATCGCTTCGCGTACCGGGGCGGTGATCTGCCCGTACATGGACGGCTTGTCCTGGAAGGCATGGTGACGGGCGACGGATTGGGAGGAGAGCCTGGTCGGCCGGTTAGGGTGCCCGACCGGGGTGGCGGCGAGGCCTTCGTTGAACCTCCACAGCGCCTCGTGCAGGCTGTCGGAGTCCCCGATGCGCTGGTACCGCAGCACCAATGCCCCTGCCAGCCCGCACAGGCTCCGCGCATATTGGGGATGGTCCGCCGCGCCGTCGACGGTCGCGATAGCCTGCCGGAAGACGTCGATGGCCTCGTTCAACCACGCCAGCTCTCCGGTCGCCTCGAAACGCGTCTGCAGGGCCGTGGCCAGGCTCATCAGGCAACGCGGACGGTCGAAATGCCCCGGCGGAGCTGCTTCCAACGCCGCGCGGTGGCAGGCGATGGCCTCCTCGAGGACGGTGACGTCTCCGGTGCGGTCGTAGCAGACGCCCAGGGAGACGCCCAAGTTCGAACGGAAGACGGACAGCGGCTCACTGGAGCGCGCCTCGGCCAAGGCCTTGCGGTGGTAGGCCACTCCGGCTTCCAGTGCTGCCGCTTCCCCAGTCCACTCGTACAGGCTCACGCTCGCGGTTCCCAATCCGGCCCAGCGTGTCGCCCACTCCTCGTCAGCATCCCCCGAGCGCCGCACGGCGCCCTCGTGTACGTCGACTGCTTCCCGCAAGTCCGCGACGCTCCCCGTCAGCGTGGCCCGGGAAGCCAGAGCACCCCCGAGATCGGTCAGATGCTGCGCGTACTCGGCATCCCGTCGGTCCGTGCACGAGCATGCGCCACGGCGGGCTGCCACCCCTTCATCGGCCAGTGCCCGATCGCCGCGGTGCTCGGCCTTACGCAACAGGGCCCAGCCGAGCGTTCCCAGCAGTCGCGCCTTCTCCCGACGTCGCTCAGGCTCGAGCACCCGCAGCTCTGCACGCAGCAGCGAGATCGCCTCATCGAGCGACTCCTCACCGCCCCGGACCTCGAAGGAACGCACCAAAGCGCAGCAGTAGCTGATCACCGCCGCCGCGCGCCGTGGATTTCCGGGCTGCAGCTCTGCAGCGAGCTTCGCCCAGGCAGCGACGGCCCGGCCCAGCGCGGGCAGGTTCCCCTGGAGCCCGCGCTGAAGAAGCCTCCCGGCCACCTGCTCCTCGGCCGCCAGGAGGCGACCGGCTCCCGGGTACGACATGGCACAGAGCCTATCCCTCCGCAGGCGACCGGTCGGCGGCGCGGCAGGGGCAAGACCACGAGCAGACACGCTCCGCGCGCCCCACCTGCAACGCCGGGTCCGTCGCCGCCCAACCGCGGTGCGCTGCATGCCCTGGCGCACCGTGCTCGTCGTGTCGGCAACGGCTGAATCTTCACCCGTTGGCGAGAGTGGAGTACGGGCCAACGTGGCCCACTGCTGGCGAGTTGGGGCGTATTCTTCTGTCTAGGTTGAGGGCTGTGACGGGAGGGACGCGCTCGTATCCGCTCCTTGCTACGAGCGCTGGGCGGCAGAGGTGCTAGGGGGAGACATCGTGGAGATGCAGATCACGGTCGATGCGCAGGGCGACGACGCAGCGGCACACGATCTGTACTACTGGCTCCGGCAGGATCGCGAACTCCGGCGTTACGCGGAGGTCGAATTGGCACAAGCCCCTGACGTTTCTGACCGCATGAATGCGGGCGAGATCATCAACATGTTCGTCAGCAATGGTATTGCCGCCGCGAGCTTGTTGGTGAACATCGTGGTCGCCTGGCGAGCAGCTCGTCCTTCTCCGCCTGGGGTCGTGACCTTCGAACGTGACGGTATGACAGTAACCGTGCACGACGGGTTGGATGAAACCCTGTGCCGAGTCGCAGAGCTGTTGGCTTCCGAGCCCCACGGCGGAGCCCCAGGGGCCACTGGCGTGGGGCAGTCGTCGACGCCGTCGGTGTCAGGAAATCGGTGATGGGGCTGGCTGGCCCCGGCGGAACCCGTGTGGTGTTGATCGGCGCGGACGAATATCGGAACTTCCCGGACTTACCAGCGGTGTACCACAACATCGGCAGGCTTGCAGAGCTCTTCAGATCCCCGCATATCGGGGGTCTACCTGCCGAACATTGCGTGACGGTACGTAATCCTGCCGACGTCAAGGAAGTGCTCGACGCCGTCCATCAGGCAGCGAGTGAGGCGACGGACACGCTTGTGGTGTACTTCGCCGGCCACGGTATGCGGTCGCCCGATGGCTCTCTCTATCTCGCATTGGGGCATTCCGAGCAAGGCCGGAAGCTATACGAGTCGGTGGCGTTCAACTACCTCCGCACCGAAGTCCTAGAAAGCGTGGCGCCCAGAAAGGTCGTGATCCTCGACTGTTGCTACAGTGGCGCCGCGCTGGAGGGGAACATGGGCGCTCTGGACGAGTTCGCGGACCAGACCGCCATCGAGGGCACCTACGTCATGACTGCCTCAGCCGCGACGCAGGCCGCTAGGGCTCCTGTGGGTGCGCACCTCACCGCGTTCACCGGTGAGCTCGTGACAGCCATTACCGATGGCGTTCCAGAGGCGCCCGACCCACTCGACATGAACTCCCTCTACCGGTACATCCGCCGCCGGCTGGAATCACGGGGCATGCCGGTACCCCAGCAACGGGCCGGTGATCAGGGGCACGCCATCGCGCTGTTCCGTAACAAGTGGAAGCCGCGTAGCCAGAATCCGACGCTCGCAGCACTGCGTGAAGAGTGGTTCCACGAGATCCAAGTAGAGCTGCTTTGGCACGTAAGGGATGTCCCGGCGCTTGGCAAGGGCCGACTCCGCAACGACTTTGGCGAGCTCGGGCTCATCGGCTCCCTGCTGATCGCGCGGATCGCTGTCCAGCTCGCCCAGGGCGAGAGCACGGCCAACATCCGGGACATGCTCGTCTCCAGCCCAGTTTTCACCGCGCCCGGCCCCGATATTGATGAGCTCACCGAGCTCATCGCCGCAGTCCAGTTCAGGTTCGAGCGCGACGGGCTGGCCAGTGCGGTTGGGGTCCTTGACGGCCTGGGACTGCTCCCCTGGAGTCCGGAGAGCACGTACATGCTGCTGGTCGAATACTGGGCTGCCCAGCGAGGTCGTACGGTGCCTCGTACACGTGTGGAACGTGAACTTCACGAGCTGTGGGACACTGCGGACTCGCGTGTCCTCGCAGCGCACTCCTCGCTGCCAGCCTTCCCACTGGAGGCGTACCCCGACCTGTGGGAGATGCTGAAGGGCGAGCCGGACTTCCGTGTCGGCAACGTCGGCGCCTTGGTGCTCACCAAGCGTGGTGGCGGCGACCGTGCCTGGGAGCGGTGGATGTCCACCCGCCCCTGGAGCACTCTCAAGGCTCGCCACTTGGTTAGCCTCGGTGGAGATCTCGTCCGCTGCCAGGCCGCGCGGAGCGCCCTCAGCCGTCTCCTCGATCAGGCTCCTCCTGGCGATGAGTTCCGCGGGGTTCTCGAACGGGCCGAAAAGATCATCCAGGAGCAGTTGGAACACATCGGCCTGGCTGTGGAGGGCATGAGCGCCATCGAGTACGAGCTGCTACGCGAGCGCAGCCGGGACGAACACTTTCAAGATGGCTGCCTCGCCACGTTCGAGCAGCATCTCCTGAAGCAGTACCAGATCTTCTCCCTCTTCCCTGATCACATAACAACACACGGCACTTGGGGACCTCTTCCTTGGTGGTCGATCGCCCTTCACGACGAACACGAACGATTGGCAGCGCAGGAGCTGCTCGTCCATGGCAGCATGCAGCTGAGCATCACGGTCAAGAGCCACGACGCTGACGAGCTTGTCATCACCTGCCAGGAGCCCGGGCCCGGATCCTCGCGAATCACAGCCCGATTCCGCTTCGATCTCCGCGATGCTGTGCACGCCTGCGAGCTGCTACTTCTTGCCCGTCGGCAGTCCGTGGTAGTGGACTTCCTCACGGAACACATCGATGAGTTGGGCGATTGCAAGGTTAACCTCATCAGCACGTTGCCTATCGATATAGGCGGCGACATCGGAGCTACACTCGCCGACATCGCAACCCGTGCCCTGCGCCGACTCATGCCAGGCGCATCAGGGCCTGCCCTCTACGATGACGTGGTCCCGTCGCTCGAAAGACTTCTGAAGTCAGCGCGACTCCCCCAGATCTGCCGCCATCCGAGGTAGCAACCGAGCCTGCTGAGGCCACGCGTGTCATGGCCGTCGGCTTCCGATATCTCAGCGTCACTGTTCCTCCGGCCACCTTGCCGGCGCTGGGGGTCAAGGGGTCGCAGGTTCAAATCCTGTCGTCCCGACCGGCGTTTTCGCAGGTCGTAGGCCGTTTCCGCAGTGATGCGGGGACGGCCTTTTTGACGTCCCGTCGGCTCGTGGTCGCATTGTGGTCGCACATGGCCGCGTTCACTCCCTGGACAGCGTGGGCCGAGATTCAAGCAGCGGCGAACACAGGGAGGTTGGGCCTCCCCGGGTGCTCCTGGTTTCCGCTTGTGTGGTCGCGGTGTGGTCGCAGCCAGCGGGGCCACCGCAAGCGGGCGGCCTCTCGATCGGCCTGAGCCAGGATGGCGGCGATGGTGTCGACCGCATCGGCGGCGGCTTGCCGGGTGAGGTGGTCGTAGATGTTCGCGGTGGTCGAGAGCGTCGAGTGCCGAAGCGTCTTGGAGACCGTGACCAGCGGTACGCCGGCCGCGATCGGCAGGGTGGCGGCGAGGTGCCGCAGGTCGTGGACGCCAACGCGGGGGACGTGAGCCTCGGCCGAGAGCTGGTGGAGGCGGTCCAGGACGCGCTGCGGGCGGAGCGGTTGGCCGTCCGGCTTGCAGAACACCAGGCCGTCGGGCTGGACGGGGCCCTGGGTGGCAGCGCGGTGCCGGAGTGCGGTGGCGACGCGGGGTGAGATGGCGATCCAGTTCTTGCTGCTGCGGGTCTTGGGCGCGGTCAGGACGGTGCGGGCGTTGTTGATCGAAGAGAGCGTGTAGCGGACGTAGAGGACCTGCTGGTCGAGGTGGACGTCCGCCCAGTGCAGTGCGAGGGCTTCGCCTCTTCGCATGCCGGTGCCGATGAGGACCTCGAACAGGTCGGCCAGGAACGGGTCGGCTCGGTGGCAGTAGCGGAGGAACTTGGCGGCCTCGTCGGCGGTCCAGATCCGGCGTTCGGGGGAGGCGGGGCGCTGTAGGACGCTGGGGCGGGCGGGGTTATGGGCGAGTCGGTCATGGCGGACGGCGTCGCCGAGGGCGCTGGAGAGGGTGGCGAGGCAGCGGTGCAGGGTGAACAGGCCGCGGCTGCGGGCGAGCTGGGCGCGGGCGAAGTCGGCGATGTGCCGGCGGGTGAGGTCGTCGAGCTTGAGGCGGCCGAGGCTTGGGATGAGGTCGCCTGTGACGTAGTCGCGGTAGCGGACGAGGGTGGTGGGCTTGAGGGTGAGGGCTTTGGTCTGGAGCCAGGCGGTGAGGTAGTCGGCGACGGTCTGGTTGGGGTCGGCGCTGTAACCTCCGTCCTGGGCATCGAGGACCCGGCGGAGGGCCGCACGGGCGGCGTCCGCGGTGGCGAAGCCTCCGCGGCGCAGGGTGCGGCGCCGGCCGGGGGAGGGGAGGTCGACGGCGAAGGTCCAGGTGCCGTGGTCGGGGTCGGTGGCGAGGCGGGGGCAGTGGGCGCCGAACTGCTTGTGCTGCTGGTCGCGGCAGCCGCATCGGCGGTAGACGCTGCCGGTTCGGGCGGAGGAGCGCATGGTAATCGCATCCCGAAGTGGTGGTTGGCCTTGGTGGCGCTCTTAAGTCTGCGCTCACTGTGCGACCACCAGCGGTGATTCAGCGTCCTGACCTGCGAGGACCCCTTGTCGAGGCCACAAGTGCGCCGGGCGCCGGCGACAGTGGGCGGCAACGGCTTGTGAACCGCGACACCTCGCGGTCCTCGGCTCAGATGATCGCCATAGGAGACGCCCTATGGGAGAGGTCGGCCTCCTGGCGCAGTTCGAGGGCGACCAGCAGGTGGATCACCGCGTCCGCCCATGGCGACACCGCCGCGTTCGACTACAGGTACGGGCAGGAGCGGTACGGCTACTTCATGCGCCGCCTCGCCGATCTCCTGGCCCACCGGACCTTCTTCCTCCGCGCGATGGCCACGCGCGGCTGAGACCACCCTTGGCAGGGGAGTTACCGGGCCGCCGGCAGTCGAAGCCTGCCGGCGGCCTTCTGCGTGTCGGGTCAGAAGAAGGCTGATGCGGGTGTACCCGCCGTACGGGCAGGAGCGGCCTCACTCTTGGCGTGGGGTGTCACCCGGGCCGTCGGCAGTCGAGGGCCTGTCGGGGGCCTTCGGCGGGTCTGGCCAGAAGAATGTCCTGTCGTAGTCGGCGGCAACGAGGCGCCGGATCGCCTCGTCGAAGCCGTTGGCGACGCGCTGGAACCCGACGTCGCCGACGAGCAGGATGTCGCCGTTCTCCGCCAGGAGGACGGCTTCCTCGGTGACGAAGGCGGTGCCGACGATTGCGACCTCCTGGCCCAGGCGCCTGGCGAAGATGCCCAGGTTCCTCGGCGTCGCGTGGGCGGACTCCAGGGTCGGCTCGACCGCGGTGGTGAGGACCACGTCGCGCTCCCGGAATTGCCAGGTCACGGTGAGCTCGCCCCAGGCCGCGAGGAACTCCCGGAGCCGGTCGGTGACCTCGTAGTCGTCCTCGGCGTACTGCCGGCAGGCGTCCTCCACGTCGAGCGGGTGGACCTCGATCCGTGCCGCGCCGGCAAGAGCCGCCCGGAGGGCCGGGACGCCCTCGCGCTCGTGGGTGTCGGTCATCCTGTCAGGACCTCGCCTCCGAAGCCGGGAACCCAGCTTCCGCAGTTCTCGCACATCTTGAACTTCTTACCCTTGGGGTTGACTGTCACCAGATCGACGTTCTTCGGGTCCGCGCCGTCCTTGATCGCGTTGGTGAACATCCGCGGCTCGCCGCACACACCAGGCGGCCGTTTGTCCTCCCGCTGCGACTCGGAAGGCAACGCCTCGTTCACCTTCTTGTGGTGGCCGGTCTCCGGGCCGCTGTCGCCGTAGTAGATCTTACCGGTGGTGCGGTCGCGACCGACCGTGTAGGCGCCCGGGGGCTTCTCGTCCTCGCCGAGGCCCGCTGCCACGTCCTTGACGCGCTGCTTGCCCAGGTCCATCAGGTGCTTCTTGACGTCGGGGATCTCCTCCGGCGTCAGACCGAGCGGGTCGCACCAGGTGTGCGGGTTGTGGACGTAGCCGTCGGGGTTGGGCGCGGGGCTGAGGCCGAGCGGGTCGGGGCTGGTGTAACGGGCCGTCTCGGGGTCGTAGTAGCGGTTGAGGTTGTAGTGGAGCCGGGTCTCGGGGTCGAAGTACTGGCCGGGGAAGCGCAGCGGGGTGTAGGTGGTGCTGTCGCTGGGCCAGGTGGTGTGGCCCCACACCGTCGGGGTGGCCCGCCAGGCGATCGCCTCGGTGGCGGGGTCGACCAGTTCGGTGGGGGTGCCGACCAGGTCGGTGACGATGGCGAAGAACCGGCTGTTGACCTGGTCCTGGTCGGCGAGGGTCTCGGTCTGGGCGAGCGGCTGCAGGCCCTTGTGGTCCCAGCTGAGGGTGTGCGGGCCCGGGAGGTAGGGGGCCTCGGTGGTCTGCTCCGCGAGGACGGAGCCGTCCCAGGTGAACTCGGTGCGCTCCTCGACGCCGGCGCCGTCCAGGGACAGCCGGTGCTTGGCGATGCGGCGGCCGAACGGATCGTAGAGGTAGCGCCAGCGGGTGCCGTCCGGGGTGACCACCTCGGTGAGGCGGTCCTCGGTGTCCCAGGTGTAGCGCCAAGTGTCGGGCTTCTTGGACAGCCGGGTGACCTGGCGGAGGACCGTCCGTCCGGCGGCGTCGTACTCGTAGCGGACCCGGCCCGCCGTGGTGAGCTGGGTGCCGCTGTAGGAACGGGCGCCGACGGCGGCCTTGGTGGCACCGGTCGCGGGCCAGTTCGCGTCGGTGAGGTTGCCGACCGCGTCGTAGGCGTACGTTTCGGTCCAGTCGCCGGCCCGCACCGCGGTGACCCGACCGGTGGCGTCGTGCTCGAACACCCGCAGCCCGTTGAGCTGGTCGTCGACGCCGGTCAGCACACCGTCGGCGCGGTACGTGTAGTCGCGGCGCTGGAGGACGTCCTGCTCGGAGCGGAGGATCTGGCTGGTCAGGCGGTGCTCGGAGTCCCAGCTGCTGGCCAGGGTCAGCCGCTCGCCGATGGTGCGCTCGTGCTCACGGCCCGCCGCGTCGTAGGAGAACTCCAGCGCACCGTCGGGCGTGGCCAGCGATGTCCGACGGCCCTCCGGGTCGTAGGACCAGGCGCTGGAGTGGCCGGTCGGGGTGGTGCGGTGGACACTGCGGCCGAGCAGGTCGCGGGTGTGGCTGAGGGTACGTCCGTTGACCGTCTCGGAGAGCAGGTTGCCGAGCGCGTCGACGGTGCGCAGCACGTCCGCGTCCGGGCTGGTGGCCCTGAGCAGATGGCCGGCCGGGTCGTAGGCGTATGTGGTGGTCGCGTCGTCGACGTCCTTGGTGAGGAGCCGGCCCAGGGCGTCGTACGAGTAGTGGACCTCTCCGCCCGTCGGGCTGGTGCGGGAGAGCAGTTGTCCGGCGGCATCCAGCCGGTAGCTGACGGTCCGTCCGTGGAAGTCGCTCTCGCCGACCAATCGGCCGGCGGCGTCGTACCGGTAGGTCCAGCTCTGACCCAGCGGGTTGGTGACGGACACCAGGTTCATGTCGGCGTCGTAGCCGAAGACCAGCCGGGTCCCGTCGGGGTCCGTCCGGGCGGCGATCGTCTCGAACGGGGTGTACTCGTACGAGGTGACCTGGCCGAGCCGGTCGGTGTGGGTGAGGAGGTTGCCCTCGTCGTCGTACGCCCAGGTCTCGGTGGCCCCGTCGGCTGCCGCGTACGAGCTCAGCTTGCCCTCGGCGGTCCAGGCGAGCCGGGTGACGCCGCCCAGCTGGTCGGTGACGGCGGTGACCCGGCCGAAGGCGTCCCGCTCGTACCGGCTGGTGGCGCCGTTCCGGTCGATGACCTCGACCGGGAGGCCGGCCGCGTTGCAGCGGACCAGGGTGGAGTGGCCGAGCGGGTCGGTGACGGCGGTCAGGTGCCCGGCCTCGTCGTACCGGTAGTGCGTGGTGCCGCCGGTCGGCTCGGTGACCGAGGTCCGCAGGCCGGACTCGTCGTAGGTCTGCAGCCAGGTCAGACCGCCCGGCCGCGTGATCGCGGTCGGCAGGCTGGTGTCGCCGAAGTACGCCGCGGTGGACTGCTCGCCGTCCGGGCGGGTGACGGCGACCACGTCGCCGACGCCGTCGTACGCGAAGCGGGTGACCCGGCCGAGCGGATCCGTCCGCGACAGCAGGCGGTCGTACTCGTCGCGCTCGAACAGTGTGGTGTTTCCGAGCGGGTCGACCTGGGCGACGATCTGGAGGCGCTCGTTGACGTGGTAGCGGGTGGTGTGGCCGAGGGCGTTGGTCTCGGAGTTCACCCGGATGCCGGTGACCGGGTCGGGGTCGCCGTATTCGAAGTGGAACCGGAGGGTGCCGTCGGCGGCGCCCTCGTCGACGACCCGGTCGCGGGGGTCGTAGGTGTAGCGGTACTGGGTGCCGTTGCGGTCGGTCCAGGCCACGATGCGGCCCTGGGAGTCGTTGGCGAAACGCAGCGGCTTGCCAGAGGTGTTGTAGACCGAGGTCAGGTGGCCGTCGGTGTAGCCGTACCGGGTCAGCAGCTGGTCGCGGCCCTCCTCGCCCGCACCCGCCAGGCGAAGCGCGGTGATCCGGCCGCTGTCGACGGTGACCAGCACCCGGTAGCCACCGGAGTGGGTCATACTCAGCGGGACACCGTCGGCGTCGTAGTCGAAGTCGACGCGGTGGCCGATCCGGTCCCGGATCGCCGTCAGCAGGGCGACGTCGCCCGCCGGCCGCAGCGTGAACTCCCGGACCAGGCCGCTGGCGTGGTCGGTCAGCGTGTAGTCGCCGGCGGCGTCGACCGCGAGGTCCAGCCGCGCACCGGCGCTCGCCTGAGACGGTTCGTCGGGGGTCGGATGCGGGTAGGCCTGGGCAATCCGGTCGGCGGTGAGGTGGACCACGCCCTCGGCGTCGATCTCCAGCCGCTCGTCGAAGGTGCAGGCCCACTTCGGGCCCATCCACCAGCCGGCCTGGTAGTTCGACTCGAAGGACCGCTTGAACAGCAGCGGCAGGGCGCCCGGCAGCGAGAGGTCCTGCTGCTCGATGAACATCAGGCCGGTGGCCATGTCGACCGGCTCGCCGCCCTGGCAGCGCGACTCCGGCGGCCGGCCCGGCCCGTGCGGGTCCTCGACGTGCCGGCGGCCCTGACCGCCGTTGTGGGGGCCGCTGCCACGGCCGTGCCCGCCGCTGCCGTGCGGGCTGCGCGGCATGTCGTTCTTGCCCGAGTGGAGGAGCTTCTCCAGGTCCTTGGCGTGCTTGGCCTCGATCTCGCGGGTGTTCTTCGCGACCTGCTTCAGGTTGTCGCCGGCCTTGTGGTAGAAGTTCCTCACCGCTTTGGAAGCGTCCTCGGCGAGGGTCTTGCCGAGCTTCTCGGCCCCGTGCTCAAGGGCCTTGACGATCTGGTTGCTCATTCGAAGCTCACCCCCGCGATCTTGGACTGGAACAGCTGCGCGTGACCCGCGACAGTCTCGGCGTGGTCGTGCATCATCCGTGCGTGCTCATCGAGTGCGTCGGGCTCGATGCGGAAGCCGGAGCCACCTCCGCCGCCGCCGGAGACGCCGAGGGCGGACTCGGCGGCCTGGAACACCATCCCGGAGACGGCGTTGGCGACGGTATCGATCAGCGGGCCGATCGCCGCCTCGATCACCTGGCCGATGATGTACTGCTCCAGCTGCTGCTCGAGGTAGTTGATCAGGCGCTTGGCGGCCTCCTCGATAAGGATGACCGCGGCCTCGGCCGCGCCGAAGGTGGCGACGGCGGCGGCCTGGTCGGCGACGAACGCGGCCGCCAGCGCGATCAGTTCGCCGATGGTCTCGACCTTCATGCCGACGATCACATCCGCTGCGATGTCCAGGGCGTCCGCCACGACATGGCAGGCCTGGACCAGCTCGTTGAAGTGCTGGTCGGACACCGACGCCCACTTGGCGAGCAACGCCTCGTACGACGCGCCCTCATAGGCCTGGCCGAGGCGCTGGATCGTGTTGGTGGAGTCCTGGTGAGCGGACTCCACGTTCTGCGCGAACTCCCGCACGTGCGATGCGAACTCACGAACCTTGTCCTCGTTCACACTCGGCCAGTTGATGCCGATGAACTGTAGGAACGACACCACCTCGCCAGGCAGCTCGATCGCCACAGGGTCCCCCTCAGCCGTTCATGGACATATGTTCGCTGGACGTCAATTTATCCGACAGCCTGGTAGGCCCGAACGGTTCCCACAGTCGCCAATCTGAGTAAAGTGGGGCGATTTGGACATGGGGGCCTGGCGCGCTCCCGAGGGTCGACCGAGGGGGTGGGGCGGTGCGTGGATCTCGCCGTAAGAGTCCGATCGTGCCGAGCGCGGGTTGGGTCGGCGTTACGCCGAAACTGCGCATCGAGTGCAGCGGCCGCTGTCCGGCGCCCTGGGGTGCCCAACGGCGTTCGAGGACGGGCCAAGTGCGCGGATCGTGCGGCTGTGGCGAGGGGGCCGGTGGGAGTCGCTGTACGTCTCTCAAAGTCCCTGTATGGAGCCTCTATACACGAAGATGGCTTTGAGATACCTTGATAGTGGAGACTTCTGACGGATTGACACGCGACTGGGGGTCAAGGGGTCGCAGGTTCAAATCCTGTCGTCCCGACAGTGGTCGGAGGGCCGGAGACATTAGTCTCCGGCCCTTTTGACATCCACGGCTGACATCAACGCGCTTGTTCAGCGCTTGGCGAGAACCCCCGCAGCGGCCGGACCGTCGTCGTCCCCGCCGTCCTTTGTCTCGTTCTCGGCCATGCCCAACGCGTCGTCCATCCGGTCTGCGGCCTCCCGTAGCGTCGTCTGCATGACGTGCGCGTAGGTGTCCAGGGTCATGCTGATCGTGCTGTGCCCGAGCGTCTCCATGATGGTTCGGACAGCCACACCCTCGGCGAGCATCAGCGACGCGCAGGTGTGTCGCAGGTCGTGCACCCGCACCGGGCGGAGCTTTGCCTTCGCGCGCAGCGCCGCGAGGCTGCGGTTCAGGTTGCGGGGGTCGAGCGCAGTCCCGGTCAGCGTGGTGAAGACGAGGCCGTCAGGCTGGATGTCGAGCGGCTGCCAGTCCATGCCCGCTTCCGCCCGCTCCTGCACCTGCTGTTCCTGGCGCTCTCGCAGCCGGGCGACACAGGAAGCGGGCAGGGCGATCGTCCGCAGCGAGCGGGCGGTCTTCGGCGTACCGAAGACGAGGTGGCCCTTCACGCGTTGGAGGTTCCGGCGCACACGGAGCTGCCTGGCGGCCAGGTCGATGTCGGCCCACGTCAACCCGAGCACCTCGCCCCTGCGGAGGGCGGTTGAGAGAGCAGCAGCCACAGGGGGTAGAGGCGGTGTCCCTGCGCGGCGCGCAGCAGCGTACGGACCTCGTCTGGCGGTCATGGGCTGAACCTGCTTGTGGGGCACAGTCGGGCGCTCGACCAGGCGTGCCACGTTGCGGGCCAACAGCTCCTCGCGCACCGCGTTCTGCAACGAGGACCGGAGCACGGCATGCGCGTACTGGACGGTCCGGGCGGACGGCCGACGCGCGCAGCACTTCCCGACTGCGCAGCACTCGCGCTTCTCCTGCAGCCGGTTGTGGTCGACACGGCGCAGGCAGCACAGGCAGCCCGCTCGGAAGTCTGCGAGGAAGCGCCGGATGTCGGCCGGCGTCAGCCGGTTGAGCGGCTTCTTGCCAAGCGCCGGAGTGATGTAAACCCGGGTGATGGGCTCGTAGCGGGACATGGTCGAGGGCTTGTAGCGCTCCGGGGCGACCGTCGCCGAGCCTGATGCCGACAGCGAGGTTGTGGACCACACCGGCGCACTGCTGAGCATCATGACCGGATGCGGAGCAGAAGTGCGGGCGGGAACGGCCCAGTCGTCATGCACGGGCAGCAGCCGGGCGATTCCGCGACGACGGCGGGCCTGCTCCTTCACGGGCGAGCTGTATTCGTCCGCGCGGTAGCCAGCAGCTCGCGGATGGCTTCGCGGATGTCCTTGTCCTCGGCGAAGGTGCGCCAGCTTCCTGAGGAAGCCAACCGACCGTCGAATACGAGTGCTTGGCGAAGAGCAGCCTCAGCTGTCGTGGTGAGCTTGCCGATGCGGGTCAGGTGGCGAACCGCGCGGAGCATGACCGTGAGGTAGCGGCCGTCAGCCAGCGGTCGAAGGATCCCCTCGAGCGCGGGCACGGTCGTCTCCGTGTCGCCGGTGACGGACCACAGTGCGATAGCTGCCTCGGCCTGTGTCCAGGACGAGGAGTTCGCTACCAGGTGGCGGAGGCGGTCGGCGTAGGGGGCGGCGAGCGGACCGAGCTCGCCGAGGCGGCGGATCGTGTCGTGGAAGACCGTATCGTCGGTCATGGCGCCGCCGAGTAGTTCCAGTGCGGGCTGGGGGTCTCCGCCGATGCGCCAGGCGGCCCAGGCTACGGTCTGCTGCTCATTGGGCGTCGCATGTTCGGTGCAGCGTTGGAGGGCTGAGGTCGCATCAGCGGCGCCGGGGCCGATGGCCGCGAGGGCGGTCGCTGCCGCCTGCCAGATCCGTTGGTCAGCGAGCAAGGGGATGAGGTCGGGCAGCGCCGGCAGCGCGGCCTCTCCCCACGCCTCCAGAACCTGGGCGAACGCACGGTTCGCCTCCCAGTCGTCCACCGCGACGGCGTGCTTCATCAGCTCACGGATGCTCGGGAGCAGGACGTCGGCGTATTCGCGCAGCGGGATCAGCACCTCGTGGATGCCGGGCAGGGTCGGGTAGTAGAACGAGTCACGCGGATAGCCGGAGCCATGGGTGGCGAAGACCTTCTGGGTCGCGTACAGGCGCTCGACCAGTCCCGGAAGGCAGCGGGGGTCGTGGAGTCGGGTGAGCCCCCACAGGGCGTTGTCGCCGACCGTGGTCCCGCTGCGCCGGGTGCCCGTGCCGGTGTCGTTGAGGCGCGCGGCGAGCTCGTCGGCATTCGGCGCGGCGTCACGGCCGAGGGCCGCGAGAAGATGCGCGGCTTCCAGGCGGACCTCCGGATGCGGGTCCTCCAAGCTCTGGGCGAGCAGGGGCAGCAGCGAGGGTGTCGGTGAACGCCACTGCGACAGCAGCGATCCGGCCTGCGCCAGGGCAGCGCGACGCACGTCCGCATCGGCTGGGGGAGCTGCCAGCCGGGACACGAACTCGGTTGCCGACGCCGGATCGTGCGCGAGCAGCTTGTACGTGCGGGCGATGACCTGCCCGACGTTGTGGCCGGCCCAGGCCGACTCCAGCTCGGCCGGGGCGCTGGGGCTGGTGAGGACGTCCAGCATCAGGTCGAGATTCCGAGCGGGCGCCGTCGGATCGAGGCTGCCCCAGGCGTGGACCGCTGCCGGCCGAAATGATGGCTGCGCGTCGGTGAGCAGGTCGTCCAGGAGAGTCTGCACGTCCTGGGCGTCGGGCTTGGATTGTCCGGCCACGGCGCCTAGGGCGAGAAGCAGTTCCAGGCGCGTGGGGCGGTCCTCTTCGTGTTGCCAGCGCTCCAGCAGGCAGGACAGGTTCGCGCGGATGGGGCCACCGCCGCGCGCGAGGAGATCGATCGCCGCCCGGCGCATCGCCGGGTCGCTGTCCGCGAGCAGTGACAGCACGACGGGACGGCGCTGCTCCCACGCTGCGGGCCAGCCGTCGTCCACGAAGCGCGGTTGAGCGGTCGTCGCTGTCTCAGCCAGCCAGGTCGCCAGTTCCACGAGGCCTACGCGCTGGGACACGGTGGGGTCTGCGGCTAGGGCGAGGAGGAACGGCAGCGCGGCGGTCGCCGCCGAGCAGACCCAACCACCCTGGTGGTGGAGCAGGTTGCCCAGGTCGTCGCATGCCTCCAGCGCCTCCCCGGCGTTGGGGCCGGCGATCGTCCTGAGCAGGGCGGGAACGTCTGCTGCCGAGCCGTAGTTGTGCTTCAACTCCGCCCAGGGGACGGTGTCGAGAGCGTCGAGCGGTGGCCTGCGGTCCAAGGTCATGCGGCATACCCCTCGCTGGTCCTACCGGCTTGGATCCTCATTGCGAGCAGTGTGCCCTGGTCACCGCCGATCAGGAATCCCGATCTCGTCGAGACGACGTTTTCGGCCAGTCGCTGTCGGATGTCGACTCGCCACCGCAGCGACCCGTCGGTGGGGTCGACTGCAGCGTATCCCCTTGCTTCCCGTAGCCACAGCAGTCCGCCGCTGTACTGGGCTGCGGTGGGCGCCAGGTCGGTGTCATGGTGCCGGAGGACGCGGATGTTCCCGGTGTCGAGACGGATCTCGGCAACGGTGCGCCGGCCGCAGCGTACGAAGAGGCGGTCGGCGTCCGCCTGGGCGAAGATCGCTCCGCAGTCGGTCGTGGTCAGCGGCTCCGGGAGCTTCCAGCAGGCCAGTTCCTTCCCGTCGTGCAGGCTGGCCAGGCTGACGTCCCTGCCCTGATTCTCGCCGATCAGTACGGTGTCGCCGCCAGGCTGGGGGAGGACGGTGTTCTGGGCTCCGTCGGTGTTCCAGCGAGGCTGTCCTGTGGCAAGGTCGAAGGCCATCAGTGCCGTGTAGCCGCGCCAGCCGCCGGCGAGCACCGTGTCACCGGTGGCCACGATGTGCCCGGTGAAGCGAGGGAGGTCGGCGTTCCAGAGCACGGCTCCCGTGCGAAGGTCCCAGCAGATGAGCATGTCGATGTTCTGCGCGATGCCGAGGCAGCGGTCACCTGCTACGACGACCGATCGGGGCCAGAGGCCGAACGGGACATCCCAGCGGACCGCGCCGTCCCACCGGCCGAGGCAGACGAGGCGGCTCCGGCGCGCATGGGTGACGATGCAATCGTCGGCCACGGCCAACGTGCGAGGGGAGATCCGCTGGTGCAGCGTCCGCTCCCACATGATTTCCTCGGGCATGCCCGCACCCCATCGCCTGATCCGGAATCACCTGCCTGAAGCACACACCCTCCGTGTGCGCTGGATCAGTTGAACAAGCATCGAGTCGCGCTGGGCGACCTGCGGCTCGACTCGTCCGGCGCCGTCCTGCCTCAGGACATGATCGAGCTCCTCTCCGAGTTGCAGGGTGAGGTGCGCCGGGCTTGGACGCCGAGCGGGAAGCAACGTGGTTGCCGCGATAGGCGTGCCGCGCCCGACGTCGTCCTTCGGATTGGCCTTGTCGCCGGGGACGGTCAGCGGTTCGGGGTGTCGATGGACCATCGGCGGACTTCGTCGCCCGAGGCGGTGATCCAGGTGCCGTCGCCGAGGGCGATGGGGTCGGAGCCCACCGGGAAGGGGTACTCGAGTTCAGCCGAGATCTGCAGGGAGCGGGCATCGACCACGAAGTGGCGTGCCTCCTCCGCCCATTCCTCCTCGGCGACGGCGACGATGACGGTCTGATCATCGATGAAGCCGGGCCTGCCGACGATGCGCTCCTCGCTGTCCTCGCCCGCGAGCTCCTGGACGTGAACGCGGCCCCGGGCTGAGAATTCGAGGGACTCGGTGACGCTGTACAGAGTGGTCCAGGCTCCTCCCCTCTCCGTCTTGAGGACGCTGCGCCCGGAGGCGTCCACGCCGGTGACCGGTTCGTCCTCCGCGCCGGCGGGCAGGATCTGCAGGATGGCGTTGGAGAGTGAGACGGCGTAGGACATCGCGTCGTCCTGGCCCTGGCCCGCGGAGAGCAGGAGGACGTCGGGGCCGCTGAGCGGCTGCCGGATCTCGTAGATGGCCGAGCTGGCGGTCAGAGCCTGCTGGGCGACTGTGGAGCCGGTTGAGCTGTCGAGGGCGACGCACAGGTCGCCGGCATAGGAGCCGGACTCGTCGAGGGGGCCGGGGACGACGGCGATGACGTGCTTTCCGTCGGCGGTGAAGGCGCACGCGCCGCGGCCGGAGCCATCGTCCGCGGACCAGGGTTCGTGGCTGTAAGTCCAGCGGCGAGTGCCGTCGGCGTCGATGGCGGCGAGGTCGCGGTCGCCGCAGACGACGACATAGTCGGCGTCGAGTGCGGGCGTCGCGTAGCCGCGCAGGTCTCCGGTGGGGTCCGGGAACAGCACGGGAGCACTGCCTTGGGGGGTGCCGGCGTCGCCGAGGCGCAGGACAGCGATGTTGTCCCCGTCCCGGGTGACGAGCCAGTTGGCGCCGTGGCGCACCTGCCAGGCGTCGGTCCAGCCGAGCGCTTCCTCGATGCCTTCACACGCGGTCTGGGAGATGAGTCGTGCTGTGCGCTTCACGGTCGCCATGTTTCCCTACTCGAGCTGTCCCGGATGTACACCCGGGCCTCCTGCCGTGGTCACCAGTGAATGCTAGTCGAGACGGCGTGGGGCATGAGGTGGCCTCAGATCATGCCCGGCCAGTAGAACTGGCGCTGCTTCGTACCTCCTTCCTTCTGGTGGACGGGTCCGTGGATCCGTCCACCGGCCTGCCGGATGAAGGGCGCGCAGAATTCGGCGCACACGCTGCGGGACGCGCCTCCGTGGGTCGGGTTCCAGCTGGTGCCCTTGTTGCTGACCTGCATGCGGTTGAAGAAGAGCAGGAGGTTCTGTTCTGCGTGGCCGCCCTTCTCGCCCGGTTTCACCTTGATGTACTGGTCGTTGGGCAGCGGGATGGCGCCCAGCTCCTCCGCGCGCTTGCGCTGGGCCGGCGTGAGCTTGCTCTTGCTCGTACCGGCGATGAAGATCTTCGGGCCGTGGGGGGTGTGGACGTGGATGGCGGCGACGGTCTGTCCCTCCTGGGCGCGCGAGGGCAGCATCTTCGCGATCTCGCTGGCTATGTTCTCCAGTCCCTGCATGCAGGGCGCCAGGCCGAGGGGATCCGCCCAGGTCTGGGGATTGTGGACATAGGCGTACGGGTCCGGGGCAGGGTCCAGCCCGAGCGGGTCGGGGCTGAGATAGCGGCCGGTCAGCGGCTCGTAGTAGCGGAACAGGTTGTAGTGCAGTCCGGACTCTTGGTCTCGGTACTGGCCGGGGAAGGCGAGGGGGCAGTCAGCCTGGTCGGCGGGGGAGGGGAGCGGGACTCCCCACAGGGTGGTGCGGGGCTGCCAGGCGATGGTCCCGGACTCGTCCACGAGTTCGGTGGGTGTGCCGACGAGGTCGGTGACGATCGCGTAGAAGCGCGCGTCGATGTCGTCCTGGGGCGCGTCGCGCAGCTGTGTGACACGTTCGCTCTGGGTCAGCGGGCGGAAGGTTTCCGGGTCCCATTCCCAGGTGGTGGTGTGCGCGGTCTTCGAGGTGGCCGTGGTGTGGGTCTGTTCCGCCAGGGCGGCGCCGTCCCACGTGAACGTGGTCTCCTCCAGGACCGTAGTGAGGTCCTCGGACAGCCGCTGTTTGGCGATGCGCCGTCCCAGCGGGTCGTAGAGGTAGCGCCATCTGGCGCCGTCCGGTGTCGTGAGGTGGGTGAGGCGGTCCTCGGCGTCCCAGGTGTAGTGCCAGGACAGGGCCTTGCCGGACAGGAGCCTGCGGGTCTGGCGGGTGACGCGACCTTGGCCGTCGTAGTCATAGAAGGTGCGTCCGGCCCGGCGCAGCAGTGTTCCGACCGACTCGCGTTCGCCCTGTGCCTCGGCTCCCGGGTGCCCGTCAGGTGCGCCCCAGCTGGCGCCCAGGAGGTTTCCGGCGGGGTCGTACGCGTAGGACTCGCTCCAGGTGCGGCCGGTGAGGGCGGTGATCCGCCCGGTCGTGTCCAGGGTCATCGACCGGTCGCCCTGGCCGGAGCCGGTGACGGCGGTCGGTGTCCCGTCCGGCCGGAGGGTGTACGCCTTGTGTTGGAGGGGCTCGGCGGTCGTCGTGTTGGGAGCGCCGACTGTTGCTGTGCGGCGGGTCAGGGTCTGCGAGATGACGCGGTCGGCGGCGTCCCAGCCGTGGGATATTCGCAGGGCGCCCAGATCGCGGTGGATCTCGCGCCCGGCATGGTCGTAGGTGAAGTGCAGGGATCGTCCGGCAGTTTGCAGGGAGGTCGGGTCGCCGAGCGGGTTGTAGGTCCAGGTGGTGCTCGCACCGCTGGGGGTGCGGCGGCTGACGCGGCGTCCGAGCTGATCGTAGGTGTTGCTGAGGGTGCGTCCGTTGCACGTCTCGGTCAGGAGCCGCCCGGTGCGGTCGTAGGCGAGCTGCAGGCGTGATGTGGGGTTGGCGGCGGTGAGCAGCCGTCCGGCGGGGTCGTAGGCGAACGTGGTGGTCGCGCCGTCCACTTCCTGCTCGATGGGTCGGCCCAGCAGGTCGTAGGTGTAGGTCAGCTGCTGGCCGGCGCCGTTGGTCCGCGTTGTGAGCTGGCCGGCTGCGTCGTAGCCGTAGGTCAGGGTGCGTCCGTTGAAGTCGCTCTCCGTCCGCAGGCGGCCGGCCGCGTCGAAGTCATAGGTCCACGCCAGGCCCTGCGGGTTGAGGACCCGGGCGAGCTGCAGCTCGGCGTTGTAGGTGAACTCATACCGTGCGCCGCCTGGGTCGGTGCGGGCGCTGACGAGGTCGAAGTAGGTGTACTCGAAGCGCGTCGTGGCGCCGAGGGCGTCGGTGTGTTCGAGGATGTTCCCCTCGGCGTCGTGGCGCCAGCGTTCGACGCTGCCGTCGGGGCCGGTGCGGGCGGTGGTCTGCCCTTCGACGGTCCATGTGTAGGTGGTGGTCCGGCCGAGGCTGTCGGTGATGGTGAGGGGCCTGCCGAAGCCGTCCCGTGTGCAGTGGGTGGTGGCGCCGGTGGGGTCGGTGATGGCGGCCGGCAGGCCTGCCGCGTCCGGCTCGATGCGGGAGGTCTGGCCGGAGCTGTCGGTGGTGGCGATGACGTGGCCGAGGGCGTTGCGCGCATAGTGCAGGGTGATGCCGTCGGGGTCGATGAGCTCGGTCAGGTTGCCCCGCTCGTCGTACCGGTAGCCCCACGTCGTGCCGTCGGGGAGCTGCGCTTCGACGACCTGGTGGAAGTCGTTGTACGCGGCTGTGCTGGTCGATCCGTCCGGCCGCCGGGTGTGGGAGAGGTTGCCGTCGGCGTCGTAGAACAGTTCGGTGGTCCGGCCGAGCGGGTCGGTGCTGGCCAGCAGACGGTCGTAGCGGTCCCAGCTGAACGTGCTCCGGGCCCCCAGCGGGTCGACCTCCTCGACGGTCTGGCCGCGTTCGTTGAGGTGGTACAGGGTGGTGCTGCCGACCGCGTTGGTCACGGCCGTGGTGCGCTGTTCGGTGTCGTAGGCGAAGACCGCGTCCAGGAACCCGCCGTCACCACGGGTCTGGACACAGAGCCCGGCCCGGTCGTACAGGTACCGGTAGCGTCGACGGTTGCGGTCCGTCCACGTCGTGATCCGGCCCTGGTTGTCGTAGGTGAACTCCTGCGGGATTCCTGATGAGTTGAGGACCTGGGCGAGGTTGCCGTTCCCGTCATAGCCGAAGCCGACTAGCGCCAGGGCCTGCGCGGCCTCCGATCCCTCTCCGGACCCCACGCCGCCCGACAGCAGATCCAGGCCGGTGATCCGCGACCCCTGGGTACGGATGCCGATCCGGTAGCCGCAGGAGTGACGGACCTCCATCGGGCCGGAAGCCCCGTACAGGAAGTCGATGCGGTTGCCATTGCGGTCAGTGATCGCCTGCAGGCAGAGCTGCATCGTGCCGGACACTGCTGACAGCCCGTCCGGCAGCGGCGAGAAGTGCCAGGCCTGGCCGAGGTACGGGTCGGTGACCGTCATCGTTCCACCGGCACTGCCGTCCCACGTGAGCGGCCAGCGCGGGCCCTCCACCGGAAGGACAGCAGCCCCGGCCTCCGGTACCGGGTAGACGAGCAGCATCCCGTCCTCGGTGGCGAAGACCACGCCTTCGTCGTCGATCTCCAGGCGCTGGTCGAGGGTGGACGCCCAGGACGGGCCGAACCACCGCCCGGCCCGGTAGGAAGAGACATGGGTGCGCTGGATCACCAGGGGAAGCGTGGCGAGCAGGCTCGCGTCCGTCTCGGCGAGGACCACTTCACCCGAGGCGACATCCACCGGGTCGCTGCAGGTGTTCCGCGAGTTCAACCGCACACCCGTCTTGCGCGGATCCGACGCCCCGTCCCGCAGCCGCGGCGACCGCGGTTCACTACCACCGTGGTGTCCGCTCCGCGGCTTGCCGCCCCTGTCACCGCCGCCGCCCGCGTGTGGCGAACGCGCACCGTCCTTGCCGCCCCCTAGGATCTTCTTGAGGTCGGCCGCGTGTTTGGCGTCGGCTTCGCGGGTGTTGTGGGCGACCTTCTTCAGGTTGTCGCCGGCCTTGCGGTAGAAGTTCTTGAGGGCCTTGCCGGCGTCGTCGGCGAGGGTCTTGCCGAGCTTCTGGGCGCCGTGTTCCAGGGCTTTGACGATCTGGTTGCTCATTCGAAGCTCACCCCCGCGATCTTTGACTGGAACGCCTGCGCGTGGCCGGCGACGGTCTCGGCGTGGTCGTGCATCGTCCGCGCGTGGGCTTCCAGCGCATCCGGGTCGATCCGGAAGCCGGTGCCTCCGCCCCCGCCGCCGGACACCCCGAGCGCCGACTCCGCCGCCTCGAAGACCAACCCGGCCACCGCCCCCGCGACCACCTCGATCAGCGGGTCGATCGCGGCCTCGATCACCTGGCCGATGATGTACTGCTCAAGCTGCTGCTCGAGGTAGTTGATGAGGCGTTTCGCTGCCTCTTCGATCGCGATGACCGCGGCCTCTGCCAACCCGAACGTCGCGACTGCCGCCGCCTGGTCGGCCACGAAGGCCGCTGCCAGCACCACCAGCTCGGCGATCGTCTCGACCTTCATCGCCACGATCACGTCCGCCGCGATGTCCAGCGCCGTCGCTACCACATGACACGCTTGCACCAGCTCGTTCATGTGACTGTCCGACAGGGCGGCCCACTTGGCGAGCAGCGCCTCGTACGAGGCCCCCTCGTACGCCTCGCCGAGCCGCTGGACCGTCGCTGTCGAATCCTGATGTGCGGACTCCACGTTCTCGGCGAACTCCCGGACGTGCGAGGCGAACTCGCGGACCTTGTCCTCGTTCACCGTCGGCCAGTTGATGCCGATGAACGACAGCAGCGACACCACCTCGCCAGGCAGTTCGATCGCCACAGGCTCCCCCTCAGCCGTCAGTGGACATACGTTCGCTTGACGTCAAATTATCCGACGCCTCGGCAGGTCTGAACGGTTCCCCCGTCGCTCCGACGCAAGACGGGGCGAGCTGGACATGGGCGTCGTGCGGGCCGAGGGGGCGACGGGATGCGCTGGCTGACCGACGGCGCGTCCGCCAGCTCGATCTGTCCGGCGTTGGAGCGGGCGGGCGGGAGGCGGCCGGGGTGAGGTCGACCAGCAGCTTCAGCCACCCGCCGAAGAAGTTCTCCGGCGCGCCCTGCGGCGTGCCGTTCCCGTAGGACTCGAAGCTCTTCACCTCGCGGACCTGGAAGGTCCCGGTCGCGATTCACCGGTCGCGGCCATCTTGTGCTTGAACGTTCCCCCGCCGCTGGCCGCTCGCGGGTGCAGGCTGAACGCGCCGGTGCCCTCGACGGTCACCACGTCGCCGTTCGACGCCATCGCCTGGTCGCCCTCGGGTGCCCCGAACTGGTTCAGGAAGTCGTCCCCGACGTGCCAGCCGTAGACGGCGCCGTCGCACCTCGAACGGTCACACCCTGACGATGCCTCAGCCGCCTGCGCGAAGCCGAGCGTCGACGCGCACATCAGAGCCGGCGCCACCAGCGCGCGGCCGATCGACCATCTCATTCCTGGTTCTCCCTCATGCGGATGTGCACAACGTGACTGGAAGTCACGTCAAGCAACGGGCTGTAGCCCGTCGCGCGCTGCTCGACCGAACGCCTGAGACCCATATCCGCCGACCGGGCGCCTGCCGGTGTACGGGTCCGGAGGCCCTATGGCGTGCGCGGACGACCTGGACGAGGGTGCTGCGGAACCCGTGCTGCTCGGCTGGCGGCCCGGCTCCGGCCATCCCTCCATCGCGACCCGGGGACTACCGTCGGGCCCTCTCGGACCGGCAGTCCTTGTGGTTGGCGCCACCCCCACTCTCGCCGGCGAGTCCTTCACTACCGCTGTCCTGGATAGCGACAGCTTGCCTCGCTCGACTGGTGCGCTTGTCGGGTTCCTCTGGCGGGTCGTCGCACCCTGCTGAGGGCGCAGAAGAATGGTGGCCGATTCGCCGAACCGAACCGTCCAGATACGGGCGACTCCGGTGTTCGATGCGCACCCAACCAAGTGCGGAAACCGAGAGCGGTCCGGGGGATTCGCGAACCCCCGTCAGCCGTGCCCGTGCCGCTGTCCCGGTCGCTCACGGTGGGGCAGCTTCGCGCCGGGCACTGGAGGGGTCACTGGCCTGGCTGTCCCGCGGTGCACGGTCGCGTGCCCGGAGCTACCGTCGACAGCAGGTCAACGACGCTTCCCCTGTCAACTCAGGAGGTTCCCATGGCAGCTGACGCTGTGCAGGTGGCACCCGATGTATACAAGATCCTCTTCGAGAACGAGCGGGTACGGCTGATCGAGGCCCGGCTTCGGCCTGGTGCCGCGACAGCCATGCACCACCATCGCGACAACCTCGTCTACAACCTCACGGATGGGGCGGTGACCTTCACCGACGAGTCCGGTGAAACCATCGAGGTATCGCTCGTGGCCGGCGAGACGATGTGGTTCCCGGCCGTGGACCACTCCACGCACAACACCGGAAGCACCGAGGTCCGCGCGCTGCTGTTCGAGCTGAAGTAGCGGCCCGCACCACCGACGCAATCGGGTCGGAGGGCCGGGCCATCCGGGCCTCATCGCACACCACCGGACATGCGGGCCGCGCATCGGCGGTTCACCGCCTCGCACAGGCCCCGGGCCCGCATTGACCGGCCGGTATCGGAGAAGACGGCCAGGATCTGATGGCAGACCGGATGGTCCGGTGTGACGGGATGCGGGGCTGCTTCGGTGATGGGCGGTCCGTCGGCAACCCAAGGAGGGTATTGCGGGTGATCCGCATCTTGTCGGTCTCTTCGTCGAGTTCGTGCAGGTGCGCGGTCAGTTCCCCGATCCGGGCCCGGGTCTGCCCGGCTTCGTCGCTCAGAGTCCGCTCACGCACGTCGATCGGCCGGGAGCGGTCGGCGAAGCCGGCGGGGCGCTGCGGGCGGTCCAGCGCCCGGAAGAGCAGGACGCCGCCGGCGACGAGCAGTGCGGTGAACAGCAGCATCCCGAGGCTCATCCCGAACCAGCCCCAGCCGCCGATACCGCCGTTGTGCCGGTACGTCATCGCGGTCACCCCTCGGCGGCTCGCGGCCGACCGGCCCCCGGAACCGTCGTTTCGGCCTCCTGCCTTCGACACTCCTCCACCCGGACGTAGAGGGCACGGGCCCCGGTAGGCCGACGGGCCCCTACCCCTTTTGCGCGGGGGAGAGTTCGAGGGCCGGACGCACGCCACGGTCGCGGCGGCCGTCGATGCGCTGATCCGGTAGGACGCGGACCTGACCAAACTGGCCGCTGCCGGGGCTGCGCGATCCGGTGGCCGGCTCTTCGGGCAGGGGCCGGCCCGGCCTTCGCCGGCACGGAGAGGCGCCCGAGCCGTCGGCGGTCGGTGGCGAGCCTGTGTTTTGCCGCGCTCGGGCGCCGTCAGGACTGGCCCCGGCTCACCGGGATCCCGTCGCCCGGTCCTCCTGCCGTGGCGATGGCCTGATCTGACAGAACCTCGTCGTTGCGGCCATCGCCGGCCGGGCGGAATGATCGGGGCATGCCCGAGCCGCACCGCGTCGTGATCGTCGCCTTCCCAGGCATTGAGCTGCTGGACGTCACTGGCCCGGCCGAGGTGTTCTCCGTCGCCTCCCGGGTCGCCGGAGCCGACCGGCCCGGCTATCGCGTACAGATCGCGACGGCCGATGGCCGCCCGGCGGTCACCTCCAGCGGTGTGAGGCTGATGGCCGACCTGGCCCTCGACGACGTGAACGGCCCGGTGGACACCCTGCTCGTGTCGGGGGCGATCGAGCTGGTCGAGGACGGCGTTGAGCCGGTGATCGACCGCGAGGTCACCGACTGGCTGCGCCGTGCGGCGCCCCGGGCCCGCCGGATCGGATCAATCTGCGCGGGAGCGCACCTGCTGGCCGCTGCCGGGCTGCTGGACGGCCGGCCCGCCACGACCCACTGGCTCACCGCAGCTCGGCTGGCCGCCGAGCACCCCCGGGTCCGGGTCGACCCCGATCCGATCTTCATCCGGTCCGGGCAGGTGTGGACCTGCGCCGGCGTCACCTCGGGGATGGACATGGCGCTCGCCATGGTCGCCGAGGACCGAGGCCAGGAGCTTGCGCTCACGACCGCCCGGATGATGGTGATGTACGTCAAACGGTCCGGGGGGCAGAGCCAGTTCAGCGTGCCGCTGTCCATACAGAGCCCCTCGGACGACCGGATCGACGAGCTGCGCCTGTGGATCGCCGAACACCTCACCGAGGACCTGTCGCTCGAAGCCCTCGCGGCCCGGCTGCACCTGAGCGTGCGCCACTTCTCCCGGCTGTTCCGCCGGCGCACCTCCACGACACCTGCTGCCTACGTGGAGGCAACGAGACTGGAGGCCGCCCGGCGGCTGCTGGAGGACAGCGACCGGAGCCTGCCGGACGTCGCCGCCGCCAGCGGCCTGGGCTCCGTGGAGACGCTGCACCGGACCTTCCGACGACGGCTGGGCACCACGCCGGCCGAGTACCGCCGCCGCTTCTGACCGGCGTAACCCCTCGCTCCGCCACCCACCGCAACCGCCCTCGGCGGAGCTTCGCAGTGCCCGCACACAGGGCGGCCACGATCACCCCTCTGGAGGAAGTCCGTGTCCCGTACGAAAGTTGTTCCGATCCCGGTCATGGGACGGCACACCGTCAACGCCTATCTGCTGCTCGGCCGACGGCCCGTCGTCGTCGACGCCGGAACACCCGGAAGCGGCCGGAGGATCTACGAGCAGATCGCCGAGCACGGCGTGGACCCCACCGACGTCTCGCTGATCGTCATCACCCATGGCCACATCGACCACTTCGGGTCTGCCGCCGAGCTGCACCGGCTCACCGGTGCGCCCGTCGCCGGCCACGTCGCCGACCTCGGGCCGTTCCGCTCCGGCCGGGTCCGCGAACCGTACCTGCCCACCGGCCCGATGGGCAGGCTCATGAACCGCAACGAGAAGCTTCACGGCCGGGCCGATCCGTTCGAGCCGGCCGTGCTGATCCGAGGGGAGACGAGCCTCGACGACTTCGGGATCGCGGCGCGCATCATGCCCACCCCCGGGCACACTGCCGGATCGGTGTCCGTCCTCACCGACGAAGGCGATCTGGTCGCCGGGGACCTGATCGCCAACTCCTTCATGGGTCTCATCCCCGGCAGGCCCGCCAACCCGCCCTTTCACGACGACCCCCGGCAGAACCTCGCCAGCCTGCGCGAGATGCTCGCCCTCAACCCCACCACGCTGCACGTCGGCCACGGCACCCCGCTGGACCCCGACCGCGTGCGGCGGTGGGCCGACCGGGAGCACCGCCGGCTGTCCCGGCTGGCGGCCGCCGGGCGCCTCCCCACGCGCGAGGAGTGAGGAACCCGATCCGCAGCGTCTGGCAGGGGTCCGTGGCTGACGGCGGCCTTCGGCCTGGTGTTGTTGTCGATGGCGGAGAGCGTGTAGCGGATGTAGAGGACGCGTTCGGGGAGGTGGACGTCGTCCCAGTACAGGGTGAGGGCTTCGCCTTTGCGGATGCCGGTGCCGATGAGGATCTCGATGAGGTCGGCGAACGCCGGGTCGGTGGCTCGGCAGGAGTGCAGGAACCGGATCGCGTCCTGCACGGTCCAGATCTGCCGTTCTGCCGCCGCGGGTCGCGGGATGACCGTGGGGCGGGCCGGGTTGTAGGGGAGCCGGTGGTGGCGGACCGCATCGCCGAGGGCGCTGGAGAGCGTAGCGAGGCAGCGGTGGACGGTGACCTTGCCGCGTCTGGCGGCGAGTTGCGTGTGGGTGAAGGCGGCGATGTGCGAGTGACCCAGGTCATCGAGCCTGATCGTGCCGAGGGCGGGGATGAGGTCACGGGTTACGTAGTCGCGGTAGCGGACGTAGGTGGTGGGCTTGAGGACGAGCTGCTTGCCCGTGACCCAGGTCGTGAGGTAGTCGGTGAGGGTCTGGTTGGGGTCGGCGCTGAAGCCGGCGGCCTGGCCCTCGATCATCCGGCGCAAATCCACGCGGGCTGCTTCGGCGGTGGGGTAGCCGCCGCGGGCGTACCTTCGATGGTGTCGGCGCGATCAGCAGCGGCGGCAACAGCCGACTGCTGATCGACTACCCGGAGCCGTACCGCAGCCGGATCCTCGACTACCTGTTCAAGCCCGGGCTCTGCCTGCCGCACGGCGAGGACGCGTGTCATGCGGCCGGCCTGGCTGGCGCCGACGTACTCCCGGACCATGGTGGTCGGAAGCGCGGGCGGAGGGGGCGGAGGTCGTAGGGGGTAATCGTCACGGAGGCCGCGGTCCGATTCCCGTCGGGGCGCCCGTCGATCTTCCTTCCCGCACAGCGCGAGATGGGCGACCTCACCCGTGATGGTTACGGGCTCTCAGAGACGCTTCGCGGTCTGGACGAGGCCGGCGACGGCTCGGGACCGGCTGTGCGGCGGCCATGCGATGACCGTTGTGACCGTCGGCGCGTCCAGAACCGGCACGGCGGCGAGATCGTCGCGCAGCTGGGCTCGGCACGACTCCGGCGCGATCCAGCAAGCGCGGCCGAGCGCGATCAGCTGGAGTAACTGCGTATGGTCCCGAGCCTGCGGACCTGGGCCGTCCGGGTACGTACCGTCGCGGCCGGGCCAGCGCGGCATCGGTAGGGACGGCAGCTCGGTGACTTCGGCCATCCGCACATGGGCCCGCCCGGTGAGGGGATGACCTGCCGGCAGAACCACGACCTGTCTCTCCGTGCAGAGCTCCTCCGTGTCGAAGCCGGCCGTGGTGTCGAACGGCAGGTGCAGCAGTGCCACGTCGGCCCGGCCGTCGCGCAGCATTCGTTCCTGCTCGCCGATTCCGCACAGGACCAGATCCACGGTGACCGCATTGGGTTCGGCGGCGTAGGCGTCGAGCAGTCTGGCCAGAAGTTCGCTGGACGCGCCGGCCTTCGTGGCAAGGACCACGCCGGCGTGGCCGGTCGTGGCGAGGGCGGCGCGGCGAGTGCGACGCTCGGCGGCCTCGACCGCGTCCAGTGCCGCCCGGGCTTCCCGCAGGAGCACCGACCCGGCCTCAGTCAGGGTGACCGTGCGGCTGGTGCGTTCCAGCAGCCCCGCCCCGAGGCGGCGTTCGAGCTGGTGGATCGCTCGGGACAGCGGGGGCTGCGCGATCCCGAGCCGCTGCGCGGCCCTGCCGAAATGCAGCTCCTCGGCGACGGCGACGAAGTACCGCAACTCCCGTGTCTCCACGGCGCAATGCTACCCAAGCCCGAACCGGGATCGATACCCGTGCGGTATCGCTGCCCACCCAATCGGTGTTGGCCGCATCCCACTGAGACCGGAGAGGATCAGCCGTATGAACGAACAGACGACCGCGCTGGTGACCGGCGCGAACAAGGGGATCGGGTACGAGATCGCGGCTGGTCTGGGTGCCCTCGGCTGGAGGGTCGGGGTCGGTGCCCGGGACGAGGAGCGGCGCGAGGCCGCCGTGGAGAAGCTGCGGGCGGCGGGCGTCGACGCGTTCGGCGTACAACTCGACGTGACCGACGACGCGAGCGTGGCTGCCGCCGCCGGGCTGATCGAGGACCGCGCCGGACGCCTCGACGTGCTCGTCAACAATGCCGGGATCACTGGCAGCGCGCCACAGATGCCCACCACGGTCGACCCCGCGACGGTGCTGGCGGCCGTGGAGACCAATGTGATCGGTGTCATCCGCGTCACCAACGCGATGCTGCCGTTGCTGCGCCGCTCGGCGTCGCCGCGCATCGTGAACATGTCCAGCAGCGTCGGCTCCCTCACCCTGCAGACCACTCCCGGCGTCGAAATAGGCCCGATTGCCGTCGCCTATACGCCGTCGAAGACGTTCCTCAACGCCGTCACCGTTCAGTACGCCAAGGAGCTGCGCGACACGAACATCCTGATCAACGCTGCCTGCCCCGGCTACTGCGCGACCGACCTCAACGGCTTCCGCGGCGTCCGCACCCCGGAACAGGGCGCGGCGATCGCGATCCGGCTCGCGACCCTGCCCGACGACGGCCCGACCGGCAACTTCTTCGACGACGCAGGCGAGGTGCCTTGGTGACCTGAACGTCAGCGCACGACGTCGACGCGCCGTCGACCACCGAGAGGCTCCCATCCACCGGCACCGGTTCGCCACCCGTGCCGACGCCCGCCTGAAGATCGCCACCTGGATCACCGGCTTCTACAACACACGCCGCAGGCACTCTGCGGCCGGCGGCCTGCCGCCGGTCGAGTTCGAACGGATCATCAGCGAAGCACGCTCCAGGACTCGGAGGGCGGTGGAGAGGCCGGCTCCGTCCTCGACGCGGGCGAGGGCCTGGTGCAGGCCGCGTGGGGCCCGGCGCGCTGGGCCGGGCCCCACGCAGGTGGTCGGCGTCAGGAGTCGCCGTTGAGCATGGCGGCGGTCAGGACGTTGCCGGCGACGCCCCAGCCGCCGTCGACGACCTCGTCGATGAGCACGACAGTGGTGGGACGGGCCCGCTCACCGTAGATCTCCGCGTACAGGTCGGTGGTGCGCTCGACGATCTTCTTCTTGTCCTCGGCGGTGATGGTGCCCGCGGGAACCTTGAAGTTGGCGAAAGGCATGGATCTTTCTCCTTCGAGTGGAATTCTTTCGTGGGATCGGAAGTCTCTGTCCGAGGGTGGATGGCCGATGACCGTCCCTCGGCTGGTGTCGGCGTGGTCAGAGGCTGGCGCGGGGAGTGAGCAATTCGCCGATGCCGACGCGGTGGAAGAACTCCGCGCGAATCCGGTCGTCCATCGTGGAGACCACTTCGCTGCCGTCGCGGCTGGGATCGACATGGGTGCGGACCGGTCGTTCCCCATGGGGCAGTCCGACGACACGGACGATTTCGTCGGCCACTTCCCGGGCCTCACGTGCCGGCGGGAAGATGCGGCTCAGGGCCTCGGTCATCGTGTCCCTCAGCCGCTCGTAGGGCTCGTCGTACTCTGCGGCACGGGCGCTGTCAGCCGGTGCGCCGGCGTGAGCGAAGTGGTTGGTGCCGCTCGGATGGGCGCCGGGGACGACGAGGGTGGTCTCGATGCCGAACTTGATCAGCTCAGCGGCGTAGCTCTCGGCGAGAGCATCCATCGCGGCTTTGGCCGCGAAGTAGGGTGCCAGGAAGGGCGGATGTCCACCGCGGGTCGAGGTGGATCCCACCCACACGAGCAACCCTTGTCCCCGGGGCGCATGATCGGCAGCACCGTGCTGACCGTCGTCCGGTTGTGGGTCTGGGCGGTGTGGTCGGGCGATGGCCAGGCCGAGGGCGGAGCGGTTCGCGTCCCGTGGTCTACGGGCTCTGGCGCCGACACATCTTGAGGGCCGCGCGGGGGACCGGGCCGACCGAGCGCCAGGTGTAGATCCTGCGGGCACTGCGCGGTTGGTCCGTCGGTTCGGCAGCTCGGCGCCCTCGCCAGCCTGGCGAGGTCTCCGGGCGTCTGACCGGACTGGTCGGTGCGTGCTCTGCGGTGGTCTCGGTCGTTGATGAGGCATGCAGACCAAATGGGCGACGAGGTGGTCGGCCGCACGCTGTGCGGCCGACCACCTCAAGCAGGGCCGAGTCGCCGCAGAGATCACAGTTCTCGGGTCCGGCAGGGCTCGGCCTTGCCCGGTTCGGGGGCGGTGAACCGATGACTTCGGGTGTGGTTGCTGCGTACGGGATCGATCTGAGTGCGGTGCGGGGGCAGGTCGATGCGGTGCTGGAGGACTTCCTGGCCGGTAAGGCCCGGGCGGCGGCCGGGCGTGGGCACCCGCCGGAGGTGGTGCGGACGGTGCGGGACTTCCTGGCAGCCGGCGGCAAACGGATCCGGGCCATGGTGTGCGTGGTGGGCTGGCATGCCGCGGGCGGACACGGTGACGTGACGTCGGTTCTGCGAGTGGCGGCCTCTTTGGAGTTGTTCGTCGCATTCGCCCTCATCCACGACGACATCATGGACGACTCGGCCAGCCGCCGTGGCCGCCCTGCCGTCCACCGCGCCATGCGCGCCCAGCTCGGCGGGGACGAGCGGGCCGAACGCCTTGGTGCGGGCGGCGCCTTGCTGGTGGGGAACCTCGCCTTGATGTGGGCTCAGGAACTGCTGCACACCGCCCGGCTGGACGCCGGGCGGTACCCGGTGGTTCATGGGTTGTACGACGCGATGCTGGAGGAGGTGATGTACGGCCAGTACCTGGATGTGATGGGCACCGACCGGGGTCCTGACGACCTCGAGGCGGCACTGCAGATCATCCGCTTCAAGACCGCCTCCGCGACCATCGAGCGGCCGCTGCAGTTGGGAGCTGCCGTCGCCGGGGCCGGTGCGACCACCATGGACGTCTTTACGCAGCTGGGCCTGCCACTGGGGGAGGCGTTCCAGATCAGGGACGATCTCCTCGACGTTTTCGGCAGCCCGGACGGCGCATGTCGGCCGGGCCTGAGCGATCTACGAGAAGGCAAGCGGACCGTTCTCCTGGCTCTGGGTCTGCAGCGGGCCGACCAGGTCCAGCGGGAGCGGCTTCGCCACCTGGTGGGCCGGGCCGATCTGCGGGAGCGCGAGGCGGCAGAGGTGAGGGACATCCTGGAGACGAGCGGGGCCCGAGAGGACACCGAGCGGCTGATCACCTCCCGCTACGAGCAGGTGTTGCGCGTTCTGGACGACGCCGCCTTCCCGCAAGCCGCGGACGTTGCCCTGCGCGATCTTGCGATCACCGCCACGCAGTACACCTCCTGACACCACCGCGCGCACGCTGCCCGTGGCACCGGCCACCACCGCGCTCGGCGTCCACTAGCGTGTCATCCATTCCTGACCAGGAGGACCTTGTCATGACCGAAGCCGTCGGCCTCGATGAGCAGGTACTGGACCGTGCTGCCGGATACGAGCGCCGGTTCAACGCGCTCTTCGAGGAGTACTTCGACACACTGAGCACCAGGCTCGATGTGCCGTCGTTCAGCCGTTTCACCCCGGACTGCCTGGAGTTGCTGCGGCAGCTGTCCTTGCGCGGCGGCAAGCGGATGCGGGTCGTCCTGCTTCACGAGGCGGCTCGGCTGGTGACTGCCGAGCCGGTCGACGGGCTGGACGCCGCGGCGCTGAGCATCGAACTGCTGCAGACCCACGGCCTGGTGCACGACGACCTCATCGACGACAGCCCCACCCGCCGGGGCGGCCCTTCCACCTACTACGCCTACCGCAAGCAGTTCCCCCACCACCCGCAGGCGGCGCTCGGTCTCACCGTGCTCGCCGGTGATCTCGCCCTGGCCCTGTCCCTGCAGGTGCTCCTGGATGCGAAGGTTCCTGGCGTGCTGCGTCAGGCCATGGTCGAGGTCCAGACACGCGCAGCAGCCGACACATTCGTGGGCCAGATCATCGACCTGGAACGCGACTTCACCCCCACCGCTCCGGACGAGGAGCTCCTGCACTGCGTGGCCGACTACAAATCCGCCCGCTACTCGCTTGTCGCGCCCCTGCAGCTGGGCCTCCTGGCCGCAGGTGGGCAGCCGGCACTCTTCGACCAGGAACTGCGCCGTTACGCGCGGCTGGTCGGGATCTGCGGACAGATGCGAGATGACTACCTGGACCTGTTCGGGGACGCGGCCACCATGGGCAAGCCGACCGGCACCGACATCCGCGACGGGAAGCAGAGTTACACCGTCAGCGCCCTGCTGTCCGCCGTCGGTGACGCCGAGCGTGCCGTGGTGGAAGCCGCGCTCGGTGACCCGGCCTGCACACCGGAGACCATCGCCGCGGTCCGCGAGATCGGCGAACGCCGCGGTGTGGCGGACAGGATGCGGGCGGACATGCGGCGCTATGCGGAACAGGCCTGCCTGGTGGCCGCCGGCTGGCGGCCACGATGGCGTGATGAGGCGGTCATTTTCTTCGAGCGGCTGCCGTTGTGGAGCGTTGAACGAGCGATGTGACCAGTGTGCGTACGAGGCTGGTGGCGTCTGCGGCCGTGGCGGGTTCGGTGCGTGCGGGTCCCACGTCTGTGGCCGGGGGAGTTGTGGCCCTCAGGTCCGCGAGCGCCTGGTGCCAGCGTGCGGGGAGGGTTTCGGCGTGGGGGAGGGCCTTGTCGATGCGGAAGCACGCGCTGGCAACGTCCTCGTAGCTCATCACGGCGACGGCCATGGGGACGCCGGGCGGGCAGCAGATGATGGGGTCGATGCGGTGTACCGCCGCGTCGCCGTAGTGCAGACGGTGACGCACTACGAGATATGACGCGCAGACGGTGAGCCGGCCTGGTGCGGTGCTGAGGGCCACGAGTCGCTGGAACAGGCTCCGGGGGAGGCGGGTGAGGGCCGCGCGGAGTACTGCCTTGTGGTCGGAGGACTTCAGGGCGGCGGTGACAACCCGCGTGCGCTCCAGCCGTTCACCCGGAGGCATGGTGCCGCCGGGCAGGTCGATCCGGGTCAGGAACAGCCGGTTTCCCGGAACTCCCACCTCCTCGGGCGTGCGCAGGCTGACGGGGACCATGACGGGGATCGCCACGCCGGCGGCGCCGGGCCAGGCCGTGCCGGCCCACTCGGCGATGGCGTCGGCCAGGGCTGTGAGGAAGACGTCGTTGGTGCTGGCGCCGCCGGCTCGGGCCGCTGCGCGCAGCCACGCCGTGGGAGCCTGAGTCCACACCGTGTGGCGCTGGTCGGTCGGCGGATGGGCGGGAGATTGCCACAGGTGGTGCCGGCGCATGTGGCGTAGCAACGTCGCGGTGCTCCGCAGGACCTGGCGTAGAGGGGGCCTGGCGGTGGGGGTGAGGCCCCGAGCCAGCAACGAGGACTGCCCCGGCAACAGCGGCGGCCCGAACAGGGCTTCGAGAACCGTGACGACGTTGGCGCCGTCCTGGACCGTGTGTTGGGTGAGGTACAGCAGGGCGAACCCGTCGGGGACGTGACCGTGCAGCAGGACCATGCGCCAGGCCGGAGCGGTGTCCGGCCAGGGTTCGTGCAGGAAAGCCCGTACCGCGGTGTCCAGAGCCGCAGGCTGGCCACCGACGCGCTGAGCGCGAATGTGCTGGGTCATATCCGGTCTGGCAGGCGACCACCGTGCCGTCGGTCCATCGACGGTCAGGAGGTGCGTGAGGCAAGGGAGGCCGGCAAGGCGGGTGGCGACGTGTGCTCGAAGGCCGGTCAGATCGGGCACGGTACCGGTCAGGTGCAGCACGACCCCGACGGTCGCGTTGGCATCCGGGTGCTGCGCGAGCATTTCGGCCTCGAGCATGACGAGGTCGGCGGGACCGGGGTCCGGAAACCGGGTCAAATCTGTCACCCGAGAAGGTCGAAGAGAGGTGCGCCGACTCCTGCACCGACGAGCGCCCCGACGGCTACCTGGCCGATGGTGTGGCAGCGCAACCGGATGCGGGACCAGCCGATCAGCGCCACCAGCGGGCTGAGCACGAGGAGCCAGGTCCCGAACACCGAGGCGAGAATGGCGAGGGCGCCGGCGGCGACCGCGGAGTGGACCGACACCTTCCAGAAGAAGGTGATCACGAGCAGGACGAGCAGGACGGCGAGCATCGCCGCCACCAGGGCCGTCACCTCGATCGGCGCGTCGAGCCCGTACAGCAGCGCCGTGCCGGTGATGACCGAGGCCATGACGCCGGGAGCGGCCACGAGGCGGTCCTGCCGCCGCCGCACATGCCGGTCACCCCAGTACCGGCGGCGCTCACCGACTCCCAGGATCAGCGTGGGCAGCACGGCGGTGAACGCCGCCGCGAGCAGACCCCAGCCGGCGCCCGGCCATGCATCGGCGTGCCAGCCGAGCAGCGGAGCCAGGAGCAGCATCCAGTTCCTGGGCTCGAAGCCGTCGCTGATCAGCCACGCCCAGCGCGCCTCCCCCCGAGGCACCGCGTCCCCCGCGGCTGAGCGCGGAAGGCGGGCAGGGGCTGATACGACCTGTGGAGCAGTCGAAGCTGCGGCGTTCTGATCCGACATCCTGAAAGCCCCCGCCCTCACCTGCTCGTCCTGCCGCAGTGCACGGCGTTCATCCTTGAAACGATGCCCGGACAGGGACAGTCACGGCACCGGCGCGGTCTGCTCGATGCCTGACCCCTCCGGGGCTGTCTTCGCCATGCGCGGGTGGTGGGTGCGGGTACGGACCGCGAAGGCGGTCATGCCCAGCGCCGCCATGCCCACAGCCCAGCCGGCGCCCAGCAGCAGGCAGGACCACGGCACCAGCTTCAGACCACCGGCCGCGACCGAGCTCTGCACCGCCCCCGTAGGCCGGAAGGAATCGTACGACCGGGCTGTCCGCGTCCGGGTTGATCAGCATTCACTTGCAAATGCAAGACATGCAGCGTCCGTTCTGCTGGTTGATCGTCCAGTCCGACAGCGGATCACTGGTGTGCGGCACCACTCGTCCACACCGTTCGTACGTTGCTTCAATCGCCGTATCGAGCTGTCGAGGACGGTGGAAGAACGTGGATCTGAACACGGTGACGGAGGTGCGCGACGCCCGTCGTCGCGACACGTGGCGGCCGGGCGACGCCTGGCTGGGCGGCGGCACGTACCTGTTCTCCGAGCCGCAGCCCCACATCCGCCGCCTGATCGACCTCAGTCGGACCGGCTGGGAACCACTTCAGCTGACCGCCGAAGGAGACCTGGAGATCGCCGCCACCTGCACGATCGCCCAGCTCTCCCGCTTCCCCAAGCCCGCGGAGTGGGCGGCGGCTCCGCTCTTCGAACAGTGCTGCCGGGCCTTCCTGGCCTCCTGGAAGATCTGGAACATGGCCACCGTCGGCGGAAACCTGTGCAACGCGCTGCCCGCCGGGCCGATGATCTCCCTGACCGCCGCCCTCGATGGCGTCTGCCGGCTGCTGTCCCGGACCGGCTCCGTGCGCGAGGTCCCGGTCGCCGACTTCGTCATCGGCGCCGGACGCAAGGTCCTGCACGAGGGTGAGCTGCTCCGTTCGGTCACTCTGCCCGCCCGGGCGCTGGCCGGCCGTACGGCGTTCCGGCAGGCGTCGCTGTACGGGCTGGGCCGGTCGGGCGCGCTGGTGATCGGTGCGGTTGATCCGATCGACGGGGAGTTGACCCTCACCATCACGGCCTCGACCGTGCGGCCGATCCAGCTGCGGTTCGCGTTGCCGCCGAACGCGGAAGCCTTGCGCGAGGCGGTCGAGTACGCGGTCGAGCCGGGGGAGTACTTCGACGACATCCACGGACTCCCGGCCTGGCGACGGCACATGACGTTTCGCTTCGCCGAGGAGATCCGCCGCGAACTGACCGAGGAGGCCGGACGATGAGCTTCGCGATCCGCGTCAACAACGAGGACTTCGACGCCGAGCCCCGCCCCGGGCAGTGTCTGCGCACCTACCTGCGCGACCGTGGTTGGTTCGGGGTGAAGAAGGGCTGCGACGCCGGGGACTGCGGTGCCTGCACCGTCCAGGTCGACGGCGAGCCCGTGCACAGCTGTCTCTACCCGGCCGTCCGGGCCGAGGGCCGTTCGGTCACCACCGTGGAAGGGCTGGCCAAGGACGGTCAACTCCACCCGATGCAACAGAAGTTCCTGGACGCGCAGGGCTTCCAGTGCGGCTTCTGCACCGCCGGCTTCCTGATGACCACCTCAGCCCTGAACGAGGAGCAACTGACCGATCTGCCCCGGTCGTTGAAGGGCAACCTGTGCCGCTGCACCGGCTACCGGGCGATCGAGGACGCGATCCGTGGGGTCAAGCACACCGAAGAGCCTTGCGCCGGAAAGGCGGTCGGCCGCAGCCCGGGCGCGCCGGCCGGGCCGCAGGTGGTCACCGGCACCGCCCGCTACACCTTCGACATCGAGGTCGAAGGGCTGCTGCACATGAAGCTGCTGCGCTCCCCGCACCCGCACGCCCGGATCGTCTCCATCGACACCTCGGCCGCTCTGCGCGTGCCCGGCGTGCACCTCGTACTGACCCACCACGACGCCCCCGAGCGGCTGTTCTCCTCGGCCCGGCACGAGCACCCCACCGAGGACCCGGACGACACCCGGGTAATGGACGACGTGGTCCGCTTCGCCGGGCAGCGGGTGGCGGCGGTGGTCGCCGACAGCGAGGCGGCGGCGGAGGAGGGCTGCCGCCGGATCGTCGTGGAGTACGAGGTGCTGCCGTTCGTCATCGACCCGGAGCTGGCGATGGTGCCCGGCGCGCCGGTGATCCACCCCAAGGGCCCGGAGTCTCGGATCGCCCGGCCGGACAACAACGTCTGTGGCGAGGTGCACGGCGAGATCGGCAGCGTCGAGCAGGGCTTCGCCGAGGCGGACCTGGTCTACGAGGAGACCTTCCAGACCCAGCGCGTGCAGCACGCAAGCCTGGAGACGCACGGTTGCGTCGCCTACTTCGAGGTGAACGAGGATACCGGCGAGGAACGGATCGTGGTCCGCTCCAGCACCCAGGTCCCGTTCCTCACCCGGCGCGCCCTGTGCGCGCTGTACGACCTGCCGCACGACTATGTCCGGGTGGTCGCGGGCCGGGTCGGCGGCGGGTTCGGCGGTAAGCAGGAGATGCTCACCGAGGACATCGCCGTCCTCGCGGCGATGAAGCTGCACCGGCCGGTGAAGCTGGAGTTCACCCGGCCCGAGCAGTTCTACGGCGCCACCACCAGGCACCCGTTCAAGATCACCGTCAAGGCGGGGTCCAAGCGGGACGGCACGCTGACGGCACTTCAGTTCCGGGTGGTGTCCAACACCGGGGCGTACGGGAACCACGGCCCGGCGGTGATGTTCCACAGTGTGGGCGAGTCGATGGGCGTGTACCGGGTGCCGAACAAGAAGGTGGACGCGTACTCCGTCTACACCAACTGCGTTCCGGCCGGGGCGTTCCGCGGCTACGGGCTGGGGCAGGTGACCTTCGCCGTGGAGTCGGCGATGGACGAGATGGCCCGGCGCCTCGGCATCGATCCGCTGGGGTTCCGGGAGAAGAACATCATCGGTCCCGGCGAGCACATGATCAGCCCGGGTGGTGAGGAGGAGGACCTGCACATCGCCAGCTACGGCCTCGACCAGTGCCTCCAGGTGGTCCGCAAGGCCCTCGCGGAGGACCGCAGCGCCGAGGACGCGCCGGAGGGCTGGCTGGTCGGGCAGGGCTTCGCCATGTCGATGATCGCCACCGGCCCGCCCGGCGGCCACTTCGCCGACGCCACGGTGAAGTTGCTGGAGGACGGCACGTACGACATCGCGGTCGGCACCGCCGAGTTCGGCAACGGCACCACCACCGTGCACAAGCAGATCACCGCGGGCGCTCTGGGCACCACGGTGGACCGCATCGCCATCCGGCAGTCCGACACCGACGTCGTCAAGCACGACACCGGCGCCTTCGGCTCGGCGGGCACGGTGGTGGCGGGCAAGGCCGTGATGAAGGCCGCCAACGCGCTCGCCGAGAAGATCCTGTCCTTCGCCGCGGAGTACGCCAGGACACCCAGGAGCCTGCTCCGGCTGACGGAGGACTCGGTGGAGTGCGACGGACGGCTGATGTCGCTCAAGGAACTCTTCGAGGCCGCTCGCGCAAAGGGGGTCGAGCTCGAGGGCGTCGGCCACTGGGGCGGCTCTCCCCGCTCGGTGGCCTTCAACTCCCAGTGGTTCCGCCTCGCCGTCGACCCCGACACCGGGGAGATCAGGATTCTGCGCAGCGTCCACGGGGCCGACGCGGGCAAGGTCATGAACCCCGTGCAGTGCCGCGGCCAGGTCGAGGGCGGCGTCGCCCAGGCACTCGGCGCCACCCTCTTCGAACAGGTCCTCATCGACGACGCCGGCCAGGTCACCACCGCAGCGTTCCGCCGCTACCGCCTGCCGGCCTATGCCGACGTGCCGCGCACCGAGGTCCACTTCATGGAGACCTCCGACGCCATCGGACCACTCGGAGCCAAGTCCATGAGCGAGAGCCCCTTCAACCCCGTCGCACCCGCCTTCGCCAACGCCCTCCGCGACGCCACCGGCATCCGCTTCACCGAGGCCCCGTTCCTCCGGGACAAGGTCTGGCGGGCCATCGCCGAGCACCGCATCGGGGCTCCTGCGGCACGCATGTGAGAGGCCTTCTGTCGCGTGAACCGACGTATCCGCGAGACTCTCGGGCGGCCGTGCGCGGGCGTGTTGGGACCGCCCACTGTGTCCGCGCACGGCGTCTGAGGCAGCGGGATACCGGATCCGCGGACGGGCACGGCACCGGGCACGGCCCGCCCGCGGATCACTCCGTCCCACCTCGGTCACCCGAAAGGGCCCGGAGTGGCAGCGCTCGGCGCCTTGAACGTCGTGTCGGCATGGTCGAAATCGGTTCATCTCGTGGGCGGAGCGGCTTTCGAACAACCGCCGTGCCACGTCCGACTCCTGGACGGCCGTCGGGGGGATCGGCGGCGGACGCGGCGACGACAACATGACCTACGCGTACGCGATCTGCAGCGGGGACAACATCGACGTCAGCGGCGTCACAACGAAGGTCCACTTCCGCGAGGTGAGCGGCCCGAGCACGGCGTCCACGGGTGGGACCGTGACGGTCGGATGCCCCAGCCCCAGCAGGGACGGGAAGCTGGTCAGCGGGGGTGCGGCCATCAGCGGCGGCAATGTGACGACGACCGATTTCACGAAGACGGTCTCCGGCGGCCCCCACCTCAACGGGAGCTTCCCCAGCGACTCCGCCGGCAACCCGGTTGCTGACGGGACCGCCAGGCCGGCGTACTGGACGGCCGCAACGCACACCGGCGGAACGCCCTCGCCGAACAGCTACTCCGATGTCTGGGCACTGTGCCTCAACGTTCACCACGAGCCCGGAGAGTGATGGTTCCGATCATGCGGTGACGGCCGTGAGGACGGCGCGCCGACCCTCAGTCGACGCCCGGCAGCGCGCCGTCCCCTGCCAGCGGCTTGAGGTCGGTCAGCCAGCGCGCGTCGGGATCGTACGCCGCGAAGAACGGTCGGCCGACCAACTCCGGGTCGCGCGCCTGGACGTAGTGCAGGACGAACGCGCGCTGGCCGTTGACCTCGGTCACCCCGTCCACCTGGACCTTGCCGGGGGTGGCCGACATGATCGGCCCGCGCACTGTCCGGGCCAGGCCGGAGACCTGCGCGTACGCCTCGCGGAAGATCTCGTACGCGCGTGCCAGTGGCACCGCGAAGTAGTCCTGGGGTCCGGTGTCCCGTTCGACGAACATGTAGTACGGGACGGCACCGAGGGCGACCAGCTTCCGCCAGAGGTCGGCCCAGTCCTCCGCCCGGTCGTTGACACCCCGGATCAGCGGCGCCTGGCAGCGCACGACCGCTCCGGTCTCCCGTACGCGCCGCAGCGCGCGTTCCGCTGCCCCGGTACCCAGCTCCCGCGGATGCGAGTAGTGGCCCATCAGTGCGAGGTTGCGTCCGCTGCGCACCACGCGCTCGAACAGGCGCAGCAGGTCGTCGCTGTCCGGGTCGGTGAGCACCCGGTGCGGCCAGTAGGACAGTGCCTTGGTGCCGATCCGCACCGATTCCAGGTGCGGTACGTCGAGCAGTGGCTCGACGTACCGGGCCAACACCGTGCTGCTCATGATCAGCGGATCCCCACCGGTGATGAGCACGCTGGTGACCTCGGGATGCGCCAACACGTACTCGCGCAGCGCCGTTGCGTCCCCGCTGGCCATCCGGAGGTCCGGCTCGCCGACGAACTGCGGCCACCGGAAGCAGTAGGTGCAGTATGCGTGGCAGGTCTGCCCCTGACGCGGGAAGAACAGCACGGTCTCCGGGTACTTGTGCTGCATGCCCTCGATGGGCAGGCCGTCCATCAGGGGCGTGTTGAAAACCCGTTGCCCGCCGGGGTGGGGGTTCAGCCGCATCCGGACCTCACGCGCCTCCTCGAGCAGGCGCGCGGGCGGGGCGCCCTGCGCCAGCAGCGCGGCGATCCGGTCGACATCGGCCTTCGGCAGCATGTCGGGCTGCGGAAAGACCAGCCGGTAGATCGGGTCGTCAGGTGCCCTGTCCCAGTCGATCAGTTCATCGACGACGTAGGAGTTGGTCCGGAAGGGCAGGACCTCGGCGACCGCCCGTGCCCGCAGGCGGTCGTGCCTGTCGAGGCCGGCGCGCGACAGCAGCGCATCGAGGTGGGGCAGGGTGAGGGCGCGGAAGACCGGCCGTCGATCACCGTTCTCCGCTGTCACTCACTGTCCTCTGCCCTCACCGACCTCCGCGCCGCCACGGGGCAGCGGCAGGTCGCTTGACGCCGTGTCAATGATGCCATGGCGTAAAGGCCTGAGACGGACGAACGCGTTGGCGTCGGTGCCGTACTTCTCCGAGTATGCCGTCGAGATCCGCTGGAGCAGGCGTTCCTCGGCAGCGCCGATCATCTCCAGTTCGAACACCTGGTCCGCTCGGCCGTCCAGTCGGACCCGCAGAGGGCGGTCGCGCCGTCTGGCGAGCTCCACCACCACCCGCTGGTCGCAGACGTACATGCTGCCGTCGTACCGGACGTACTCCAACCGCATGGGCGCCCCGGCGTTCTCTCCGCTCTCCTCCTCGAGGAGTTGCACGTGCGTCGTCAGCAGCTCGTTGATGGAGCGTCCGCTGCTCCACAGCTCCGCGAAGCGTTCGGAGACGAAGGAACCCAGCGGTGTGGTGATGCGCACCTCCAGCTGCTGTCCCTCGCCGGAGAGGCGGTCCACGGGGAAGAAACTCACCATCATGCGTTCGCCACAGCGGTACAGCTGGATGGACGGCGCCGCCGCATAGACACGGACCTCCAGCTGCTGCCTGCGCTCGCGCGGCAGTTGCGCCTCCAGGCGCCTCAGGTCGCGCAGGTTCCGCATGATCTCGCGGCGCACGTCGGCGCTGAGTTCGTGGGAGCGCTGCTGAGCCGCCAGTGAGTCCGGATCGAGCAGCATGATGCGGAGGGTGGCCCCGCGGCCGATCGCGCTCCGGGCCGCGTCGGCAAAGCGCTCGGCGGTGTGCCCGGAGAACAGGTAGGAGAAGGTGTCGAGCACGCACACGATGTCGCCGGCCTGAGCCACCTTCTCGCAGAAGGAGGGGTAGTCCAGGCGGAGGTGTTCGCGGACCCGGTCCTCTTCCAGCCTGGCCAGGATCGGCTGGATGACCAGCAGGGTGACCATCGTGGTGAGGAGTTCCGACGGGCGTCGCGTAGCCGCGCAGGTCTCCGGTGGGGTTTCGCCCGGGCGGAGAGCGCGACCGGTCAACGGCGGGCGCGGGGCGGGTGGTCGAAGACGCAGTCGCCGCAGACACCTCCGCCGGGCACGCGGTAGTACAGGCAGCAGGAGTTCCGTCGGAACCGGAGCGGGCCGGCGGAGGTGAAGGCCCCGGTCCCGAAGAGCGGCGGACGGTCGAGCAGGGCGCGGGCGAGTGATGCGGCAGCCTGGGCCGCCCCGGTGCGCCGGAGTTCCGGATCCGCGCTCAGGACTCGCACCGTGCCGGCGAGGGCCGAGGCGGCGTTGCCGTCCAGGAGGCGCGGTGCGACCGGGGCGACGGTGCGTACGGCGGTGGCGAGCGGGCCGAGGTTGGAGGTGACGACCGTGTGGTGGAGACGGTCCAGGAGCGGTGCGTCGGAGTGGGCGACGGCGGGGTGGGGCAGCCACAGGTCCAGTGGTCCGCCGACGGGGAGAAGGAAGTGGGCCCGGTCGGGATCCAGGTCGGGCACGGTCGCGCCGAGTGCGGAGGTGGCGAGCGCCACCGACCACAGCCGGGCGGCGAGGCCGAGGTGGACGACCGAGGCCGCGACCCGCGCCTCCGGCGTGTTCAACTGCCCGGCGGCGGAGGCGATCTTCTGCGCGAGCGGCGCGTCCGGGCCGGTCGCGTACAGCTCGCGGAGCGGCCGGAAGCCGACCGGCGGCGGCGCGTCCTGGGCGCTGGTGCGGACGGAGAAGTACGGCCCGATCCGGCCGACCCGCTCGAGCAGCTGATGGGGCTTGACGGGGTGCACCCCGGAAGCATGCCAGGTCAGGGCTGACGCCGCCCGGTCGGGCGGCACGAACGCCGGTGAGGGGCGTTCGCCTGCCGTACAGCGGGCAGTCATGAGTCGTCCGCCGGGCGATGTCCCGAAAGCGCTGTCCTTGGGGGAACCGCCCGCCACCCCGCGACATGTGGAGGTCACCCACCGATGGCAGAACTCAACCGCCGCCGCTTCCTGCAACTGGCCGGCGCGACAGCCGCGTTCTCCGCGCTGTCGCAGAGCATCGCGCGAGCCGCGTCGATCGCCCCCCAGGGCAGCACCGGCACGATCCAGGACGTCGAGCACATTGTCGTGCTGATGCAGGAGAACCGTTCCTTCGACCACTACTTCGGGTCGATGAAGGGTGTACGAGGCTTCGGCGACCCGCGTCCCGTGACGCTGCCGAGCGGCAAGTCGGTGTGGCACCAGACGGACAGCGGCAGGAAGGAAGTGCTGCCGTTCCGTCCCCAGGTCAGCGACCTGGGCCTGCAGTTCCTCCAGGACCTCAACCATGACTGGGCCGGCGGCCACAAGGCATTCAACAACGGTAAGTACGACCAGTGGATCCCCGCCAAGACGGCCACCACGATGGCGTACCTGACCCGCGACGACATCCCGTTCCACTACGCGCTCGCCGACGCCTTCACCATCTGCGACGCCTACCACTGCTCGTTCATCGGCTCCACCGACCCGAACCGCTACTACATGTGGACCGGGTACACCGGCAACGGCGGCACAGGCGGCGGCCCGGTCCTCGGTAACCAGGAGGCAGGCTACAGCTGGACGACGTACCCCGAGCGGCTCGAGAAGGCCGGGATCTCCTGGAAGATGTACCAGGACATCGGCGACGGGCTCGACGCGGCCGGTTCATGGGGGTGGATCAGCGACGCGTACCGGGGTAACTACGGCGACAACTCGCTCCTGTACTTCAACAGTTACCGCAACGCCAACCCCGGCGACCCGCTGTACGAGAAGGCGCGTACCGGCACCGACGCCAAGAACGGTGACGGGCTCTTCGACGTCCTCAAGCGTGACGTCCAGGCCGGCACGCTGCCGCAGATATCCTGGATAGCAGCGCCCGAGGCCTTCACGGAGCACCCCAACTGGCCGGCGAACTACGGTGCCTGGTACGTCTCGCAGGTGCTGGACGCGCTGACCGCCAACCCCGACGTGTGGGCGAAGACGGCGCTGTTCATCACGTACGACGAGAACGACGGGTTCTTCGACCACATCGTGCCGCCGTTCGTGCCGTCCTCCGCCTCGCAGGGCCTGTCGACCGTGTCGACGACGGCCGACTACTTCACCGGCAACTCCGGCTACCAGGCCGGTCCCTACGGCCTCGGCCAGCGGGTGCCGATGCTGGTCGTCTCGCCGTGGAGCACCGGCGGCTACACCTGCTCCGAGACCTTCGACCACACCTCGATCATCCGGTTCATGGAGCGCCGCTTCGGCGTGCAGGAGCCCAACATCTCGCCCTGGCGGCGCGCCATCTGCGGTGACCTGACCTCGGCCTTCGACTTCACCACGTCGAACTCGACGCCGGCGGCGCTGCCTTCGACGGCCGCCTACCTGCCGCCGGACCACAACCGGCACCCGGACTATGTGCCGACCGTGCCCGCCACCGGCACCATGCCCCAGCAGGAGCCGGGTGCCAAGCCGACCCGCCCGCTGAAGTACGCGCCGCTGGTGGACGGCGCGGCCGACACCAGCGCGGGCAGGTTCAGCCTCACCTTCAGCGGAGGGCCGTCGGCCGGCGCCCAGTTCCTGGTGACCTCGGCCAACCGCACGGACGGCCCATGGACGTACACCGCCGAGGCGGGCAGGACGATCACGGACGGCTGGAACACGAAGTACTCGAAGGGCGTCACGGACCTGTCCGTCTTCGGCCCGAACGGGTTCCTGCGCCGCTTCCGCAATCCCGGGAAGACCGCGGGGCCCGAGGTCACCGCGCACCACAACGCGGCCACCGGCAACCTCGACCTGACGTTCACCAACGCGGCCACCGCCGACGCCCTCCTCACCGTCACCAACGCCTACGGCGGCACCCCGCGGACCCTCACGGTCCGCAAGGGCGCGACGGTCACGTACTCGGTCGACCTGAGCGCCTGTCGCAACTGGTACGACGTGACGGTCACCTCCAGCACCTCGGCCGACTTCGTCCGCCGCCTCGCAGGCCACGTCGAGACCGGCGCCCCGGGCGTCTCCGACCCGGGCATCCTCACCTACTGACCCCTCGGCCACCCGTCTCCCGCGCCGTCCCGAGCACCCTGAGGTGCCCGGGGCGGCGCGTCGGCGTGCAGGCACGGCGGCTGCGGCGGGCCCCTCCCGCGCGCCATCCGGACATCGGTACGCCGCTCGGCCGGCCGCGACTTTCCAGCAGCGCACAGGGCTCGTTGGGTTAGCTGAGCCTTAAGAGTTCCTTAGGTAATGAGTCTGCGGAACATAATCCCAGCTCAGCACCGCTTTTCCTGCTTCCGGTCGTCATTGCCGGGCTGCCGGTGTTTCCGTATGCTCGCGCTCACCGTTGGTCTGAGAGCGCTCTCTGGCGCTGCCTCTCAGACGCGCCCCGCCCGAAGTCCCCCACGAAACAAGGTGCATGCCATGGCTGCTCATCGTGCCCGTCGATGGTCTCTCGGCGGACTCGTCCTTCTGCTCTCGGCCGCTCTGGCCACCGCGATTGTGGTGTCGGCGAGCGGCTCCGGTGTCTCGCGCGCCAGTGCCGCGGTCGGCGCGCAGACCTGGTCGGACGAGTTCGACGGCGCGGCCGGGTCCGGGCCGGATCGCGGGAGGTGGACGCTGGAGACCGGCGGTTCCGGGTACGGCAACCACGAGTTGGAGTACTACACCGACAGCACCGCCAATGCCGCGCTGGACGGCCAGGGGCATCTGGTGGTCACCGCGCGAAAGAACACCGACCCGGGCCTGAACTGCTGGTACGGACCGTGCCGTTACACCTCGGCGCGGTTGAACACGGCCCGGTCCTTCACCCAGGCCTACGGCCACTTCGAGGCCCGGATCAAGATTCCGCGCGGTCAGGGCGTCTGGCCGGCGTTCTGGATGCTCGGCTCGGACATCGGCAGTGTGGGCTGGCCGAACAGCGGCGAGATCGACGTCATGGAGAACATCGGCAAGGAGCCGGGGACCATCCACGGCACGATCCACGGCCCCGGGTACTCCGGCGCCGGCGGCCTCGGCGCCGGATACACCCTGCCCGGCGGTGCGGCCTTCGCGGACGCCTTCCACGTCTTCGCCGTCGACTGGAGCCCGAACTCGATCGCCTGGTCCGTGGACGGTACGGCGTACGAGACCCGCACCCCGGCGGATGCGGGCGGCAACAAGTGGGTCTTCGACCACCCCTTCTTCCTCATCCTCAACCTGGCGGTCGGCGGCGACTGGCCCGGCACCCCGGACGGCTCCACCTCCTTCCCGCAGAGCATGACCGTGGACTACGTGCGCGCCTCGGCCTGGAACGACGCCCCCGGCCCGGGAACGGGCACGACCGGCGCGATCAAGGGGATCGGCGGGATGTGCGTGGATGTGGCCGGCGGCTCCAACGCCGACCGGACCCCGGTCCAGCTGCACAACTGCACCGGCAACCCCGCCCAGCAGTGGACGCTCGGCGGTGACGGCACGGTGCGCGCGCTTGGCAAGTGCCTGGACGTTGCGGGCGGTTCGACCGCCGACGGGGCAGCGGTGCAGCTGTACACCTGCAACGGCACCAAGGCCCAGCAGTGGACGTACACAGCTGCCCACGACCTGACCAACACCGGTGCGAACAAGTGCCTGGACGCCACGGGCAACTCCTCCGCGGACGGCACCCGGCTGCAGACCTGGACCTGCAGCGGCGGCGCCAACCAGAAGTGGACCCTCGGCTGACCCGGCCCGATCTCCCGTGCCTGCGGCCCGCGCCCGCTCCCTGTGACCGCGACCCCTTTCGGAAGAAGGAGCACACCTCATGACGCCGCGTCATCAGCGCCCCATCACCCGCCGCAAGCTTCTCGCCGCCTCCGCGGGTGTGGCCTTCGCCGTGCCGGCGGCGGCCTGGTGGCTGCAGTCCAGTGCCAACGCCTCCACCTCGGCAACGCTCCCCCTGGACCTGGTCAACACCACCGGCAGCGACACCGTGTACGCCTATGTGCTGGGCCGCGATCCGGCGGCGGGCGGCAACTGGGCCTTCATCCAGGGCGACGGCTCCACCCTGTACCACCCGCCGTCCCCCGCGAACGACCAGACCCCGCTGGGCGTGGACTGCGCCATCGCCCTCAACGCCTCCGGCGCGGGTGCCCGTACGGTCACCATGCCGCATCTGGACAGCGGCCGGATCTACTTCTCGGTCGGTGCCAAGCTCACCTTCCTGATCAACCGCGGCGGCGGCCTGGCCCTGCCGTCGGTGAGCAACCCCTCCGACCCCAACATCAACGTCCGCCACGACTTCTGCGAATTCACCTACAACAGCGACCAGCTCTACGCCAACATCACCTTCGTCGACATGGTGTGCCTGCCCATCTCCTTCCGGCTGGAGACCTCACAGGGCACCCAGACCGTTCGCGGCCTGCCCTCCGACGGCCTGAACCGGGTCGCCGCTGCGCTGCGCGCCCAGTCGGCGGCGGACGGCAGCGACTGGAACCGGCTGATCGTCAGCAGCGGTGGCTCCGACCTGCGGGTGGTCAGTCCCAATCTGGCCATCCGCGGCAACAGTTCCCTCTTCGCCGGCTACTTCGACGACTACGTCAACAAGGTCTGGGACAAGTACCGCTCCACCGACCTGCGCATCGACACCCAGTTCACCTGGGGCACCGCCACCGGCCGGGTCTCCGGCGACCAGCTGTACTTCCCCGGCGTGGGCAGCTTCGCCAAGCCGTCCACCCTCGCGGTCTTCTCCTGCAGCGACGCGCCGTTCACCACCGGCAACGACGAGATGGGCAACCTCAGCGCCCGGCTGGCCGCCGCCCTCAACCGCACCACCTTGCTGGACAACCCGAACCAGCCCGACGGCGAGAACCCTGCCGCCTTCTACACCGCTCCCCGCACCAACCACTACGCCCGCATCCTCCACACCACCACCCCCGACGGCCTCGGCTACGCCTTCCCCTACGACGACGTCCACCCGGCGGGGGTCGACTTCGAGGGCAAGGTGCAGTCGGGAACCCCCAGCCGGTTCACCATCACCGTCGGCGGCTCGGCCGGTGGCGGGGGCGGCGGGGGCGGCAACCCCACACCCACCCCGACGGCGACGGGCGGAGGGAGCGCCTTCACCACCATCCAGGCCGAGTCGTTCAGCGCCCAGTCGGGAACCGCGGTGGAGTCCTGCTCCGACACCGGCGGCGGCCAGGACGTGGGATGGCTGGCCAACGGGGACTGGCTGAAGTACTCAGCGGTCGCCTTCGGCAACGCCGGAGCCACCCGCTTCAGCGCACGAGTCGCCTCCGGCGCCGCCGCGGGGATCAGCGGCCTGGTGGAGGTCCGACTCGGAAGCCCCACGGCCACGCCACTCGGCAGCTTCGCCATCGCATCCACGGGCGGCTGGCAGAACTGGCGCACCGTCCCCGCGGACATCAGCAAGGTCACCGGCACCCACGATGTCTACCTCACCTTCACCAGCGGACAGCCGGCCGACTTCGTCAACCTCAACTGGTTCACCTTCAACTAGACCGGACAGACCCCTGGGGGAGGGGCCGACGACGTCACTGTCGTCGGCCCCTCTCGGCTGCCAGGAGAGCGCAGCCGACGGGGCATGGAGCCTGACTCGCCGGACGCGACCGCATCGGTGCCCATGGCCTTGACCGGAGCGATGCCCGCCCCGGCCGCCGGGTGGGCGCCGAGCGCCTGCTTGACCGGGGTGTGCCGATGCGGCGGGAAACCTCGGCGCTCAGGCGGGTCCGCGTGAGTGGCCAAAATGGCCGAAAGCTAACATGTGAACATCGCCTAGCTCGAAAGATGGACCTGTGACTGTCAACGAGGACGTGTTCACGAACTGGAAGACCCGCGAGGAGATCGCGGAGTCGATGATCCCGATCATCGGGAGACTGCATCGGGAGAGGGACGTCACGGTCCTGCTGCACAGCCGCTCCTTGGTCAACAAGTCGGTGGTCAGCATCCTCAAGACGCACCGGTTCGCCCGCCAGATCGACGGCGAGGAGCTGTCGGTCACCGAGACGCTGCCGTTCCTGCAGGCTCTCACCGTGCTCGATCTCGGCCCTTCCCAGATCGACATCGGCATGCTCGCGGCCACGTACAAGACCGACGCCCGCGGCCTCTCGGTGGAGGAATTCACCGCGGAGGCGGTCATCGGCGCCACGGGCGCCAACAAGCTGGACCGCCGCGAGCCGCGCGATGTCGTCCTGTACGGGTTCGGCCGCATCGGCCGCCTCATCGCCCGCCTGCTCATCGAGAAGGCGGGATCCGGCAACGGTCTGCGGCTGCGCGCCATCGTCGTCCGCAACAGCGGCAGCGAGGACCTCGTCAGGCGCGCCTCGCTGCTGCGCCGTGACTCGATCCACGGCCAGTTCCAGGGCACGATCACCGTCGACGAGGCGAACAACAAGATCATCGCCAATGGCAGCGAGATCAAGGTGATCTACTCGGATGACCCGACGTCGGTGGACTACACGGCGTACGGCATCAACGACGCCATCCTCATCGACAACACCGGCAGGTGGCGCGACCGCGAGGGCCTGTCGAAGCACCTCCGCCCCGGTATCGCCAAGGTGGTCCTGACCGCGCCGGGCAAGGGCGACGTCCCCAACATCGTCCACGGCGTCAACCACGACATGATCAAGCCGGACGAGCAGATCCTGTCCTGCGCGTCCTGCACCACCAACGCGATCGTCCCGCCGCTGAAGGCGATGGCGGACGAGTACGGCGTCCTGCGCGGCCACGTGGAGACCGTCCACTCGTTCACCAACGACCAGAACCTGCTGGACAACTACCACAGCTCCGACCGTCGCGGCCGCTCGGCGGCGCTGAACATGGTCATCACCGAGACCGGTGCCGCCTCGGCCGTCGCCAAGGCGCTGCCCGACCTCAAGGCGAAGATCACCGGCAGCTCGATCCGCGTCCCGGTGCCGGATGTCTCGATCGCGATCCTCAACCTGCAGCTCGAGCGTGAGACCACCCGCGAGGAGGTCCTCGACTACCTCCGCAACGTGTCGCTGACCTCGCCGCTCAAGCGCCAGATCGACTTCATCAGCGCTCCCGACGCGGTCTCGAGCGACTTCATCGGCTCGCGCCACGCCTCGATCGTCGATGCCGGTGCGACCAAGGTCGAGGGCGACAACGCGATCCTCTACCTGTGGTACGACAACGAGTTCGGCTACTCCTGCCAGGTCATCCGCGTCGTCCAGCACGTCTCCGGCGTGGAGTACCCGACCTACCCGGCCCCGGCGGTCTGATCTCGGCGGACGGTCCGATCCTGCGTCCTGGCGGGTGAGGCGGTGGTGGGGCGGCAATCGATCCCGATGGGCTTCTGGTTGCCGTCCCACCGCCACCCGCTGACCCTGCGCTTGCCGAAACCCCACCCGCGGCGCTGAGCCGCCCGACGGGTACATCGCCTCGGCAGATGCCGTGCCGGCCACAATCGCATGGCGAGAGGGGCATCCGGTGGGGCGGCAGACCATGTCATCGCACAGTCTGACCGCCCAACCCAGCGAGGCTTTCCGGTTGTCGCGCTGACGCGCTAAAGATCGCCCTGGATGAGGGCGTGCAGGTGCTGGTCGTGCCATCCGTCTGCGTGCAGCAGTGCGCTGCGCATGGTGCCCTCGAGGGAGTATCCGGCCTTGGCTGCTACTCGGCAGGATGCCGGGTTGGCCACCGAGTGGCACAGCCGCAGGCGGTGCAGGCCGAGATCCTCCAGGGCCCACCGGCTGACGCGCTTCAGGGCCTCGACCACGACGCCACCGCCGCGTGCTGCGGGCAGGATCCAGTAGACGATCTCGGCGCTGCCGTCCTTGAGGTCGATGTCGCCCCACCCGATGAGACCCATGGCCTCGCCGCCGCCCGGTCGTGCGATGGCCCAGATTGCGCTCTGTTCGGCCTGCCAGCGCTCGTGCATGCGCTCGATCCTCCCGCGAGCGTCCTCCGGTGACTCCACAACCAGGAGGTTCCATAGGCGAATTGCCGGATCCTGGCCGGCGGCCACCAGGACGTCCGCGTCGCTGAGCTGCCAGGGACGCAGCTCCAGGCCGCCGGGAAGGTCGAGCACCGGCTGTGGGTTCCGGGCCATCCGGCCTGCGGGGACGACTGGAGCTATGGGCGAGTTGGAGATCATTGCGGCATCGTGCCACAGGCTTCAGGTGTACGAAATCCGTTATCCCGTGCGCCGAACCGGTGAGAAGGGGCGCCGGTGCCAGGTCTGCGTACGGGGCCGGTCTGGACGGACTCGCCGAAGGGGCAGAAGTCGTGGGGCGAGGTCGGGAACTCGTCGGAGAGGATCTCGGAGCGGACGGCCCCGGTGAGGCCGGACAGCAGAAATTGTCCGAAGCTCATGTCGAGGTGTTCCCACCGTTCGCCGCGGGCTTCGTTGATCATGACGGTCCAGCCGCCGGGGTCCTGTTCAGGCCGCGCCAACCAGTAGAGGAACTCTCCGTTGTCGGTCGATGCCCATGGGATGAGGCGGGCACCGGGGTCTTCGACCTCGCTCGGCTTCTCCTCTCCACCGCCGACGGATACGGGTGAACGTGGTGCGCTTCTCGCCCGGTGCCCGCACCGCCTGGCACTGCCACGCGGTCGGGCAGACCCTGCAGGTCACCGAGGGCTTCGGGCTGGTCCAGTCCCGCGGTGGCGAGGTGATCGTGATGCGACCGGGCGACACCGTCCACACCCCGCCGGGCGAGTGGCACTGGCACGGTGCAGCACCCGACCACTTCATGACCCACCTCGCCATGTGGGAGGGCCCCGGCGAAGGAGGCGGCCCCGAGTCCGAGTGGGGCGACCACGTCACCGACGAGGAATACCGCACGAGGTAAGCGGAACACCACCAGGCCGTCAGGCCTTACCGTCCAGAAGGTATACGGTGCTCGGTCTCGAACTCGTCGTGGTCCTGGGCATGGCGGTACTGGTGGGCACCCTTGCCGGGAACGACCTGTCCGCCCGCGGGTCAGGTGTCCGGGGTGACGTCGTCGCGAGAGGGTGCGGCACGGAGCTCGACGGGGTCTTCGGAGGGGGCCTCCTCACGGGGGCGGAGAGTGTTGCGCTGCTGTGCAGACTGTCCGGTGGTTCCCTGACCCTGCTGCCCGTCACCGGCCGCCTGGCCGTACGGGGCCTGGCCGTACGGGGCCGGATCGGGCCCTCCCGGCGTCTGGGCCATCGCCGGCCGACCGAGGCCGGTCGGTTCCGTTCCCTGGTGGCCGGCGACGAATCCGGGAGTGCTCCTCGGCGCGGGCTGGGTGCTCCCGTGGTGAGTGGAGAAGGGATGTGGGCCCGCCTGCTGGGCCCGTGGCTGCTGGGGCGAGGTGCCGGTGGGACGGGCTTCTGCCGAGGGCTGGTCCGGCGCGAGCAGACCAGGGGCCCGGCTCGTCCTCGCGCCGCGCGAGGCCGGGGAGCCGGCTGCGTTGGGGAGGTGTGCGCCGCCCGTCGCGGCGCCGATGCCGGCGCGGTCGAACCCGGGGCGGGGTCCGTCGTCCGCGGCCGGGGAGGAGTGTCGCGGGTTGCCTGCGGTCACGTTGCTCACCCCACCCGCGAGCTTGAGCGGGCTGAGCGAGGACAGGGACTTCTTCTCGGTCAGGATGCCGTGCAGCTGCTTGGTGTGCGAGTCCTCGTTCTCGGTGAGGTTGCGGGCCACCTGGTCCATCCGGTCGGCGGTGCCCCGGAACGAGCCGAGCAGCCGCTTGAGCACCTCCATACCGATGCTGGTGGCGATCTGTTCGGCGGCGGCGATCACCAGCTTGCCGAACATGTCTCCGGGTCGGCCCACGTCCAGGCCTTCGACGATCTGCCGGAACGAGTTGCCGTGGGAGTCGATGTCGTCGGCGTGACGCCGGAGTTCGACAGCGCAGGACGCCAACTTCTCCAGGTCCACCCCGAAACCGGGGCTGTTCGAGGGCCCCGACACTCCGGCGGTCAGGTCCTTGACCACGGTCTCCACCAGATCGCCCACCGGCTGGGCCAGCGCCTGCCCGAGCGCGGACACCGCCTCCTCCAGAATGCTGGAGACGATCTGTTTGCCGGCCGCGATGATGGCCGCGGTGCTCCATGGGCCGGTTGCCGAGGCGGCTGCCAACTCGCCTTGAGTCAGCACCAGTTGGGTCAGCGTGGCGCCCTTGCAGCCCTCGATGACCAGCGCCGCCGCGTTGAGCGCGGTCGCGGTGGCCCCGCAGGCATCGACCACCATGCGAGAGTACTTCGAGATGGTGCCCCACAACTCGGCCAGTTTGTCGGCGGAATCGCCGTGATAGGCCTCCCTCAGCGTGGTGAGAGCCTTGTCGGCGGCCATCTGGACGGAGTCGATCGTCGAGGCCAGCTTCCTGAGCTCGTCCGCAAGCCTGACGACCTCGTCCTCGTTCGCCTGCGGCCAGTCCACCCCGAGGATGTTGAGTACGGTGTCGAGTCCCGGTGGTAGCTCCAGTGCCATGCTTCCCCCAAAGCTGTTGTGTAGTCGAGCGCACAGGTGGAACGACGTTCCAGAAACCGCCTCTGAAGCGCGCAGGCTAGAGCGCGCAGTAGGCGCTCACTGCGGCTTTGCCGGAGTCGAGGTCGCCGACTCCCGCGTGCACGTACCGGGTGGTGTCGCCTTGGCGCACCAGGCCGACCACGCCCGGGTACCCGTCCGAGACCCCCTGCTTGGCCCCGGCCTGCAGGATATCCGCCGGGGCCGTGGCTGCTGCGTTCGCCGGGCCCACAGCGGTCAGGGCGGCAAGGCCTATCGCCGCTCCGACGGTGGTCAGGCGCAGGGACTTCATCGGACTCCTCGACGTGCAGATGTTCAGGACACCGCGGTGGTTGACGCGGGCGTGAGGCTGGTCCCGATTCGGGTGGCGATCGGGCGCACGAGCGAGACGTTATCGGCGTGGGTTGGGCATGGCTTGGACAAATTTGACCTCGCGCTACAGGGCGAGGGCCCCCTCCACCCGGCGGGCGGCCGTCATCCGGCCGGGTGTGGTGTCGGCCAGGGCGCGGAACTCGCGGCTGAGATGGGCCTGGTCGTAGAAGCCGCAGGCCGCAGAGATCTCGGCGAGATTCACATCCCCGCGACTGAGCATCCCCATGGCGCGGTGGAAGCGCAGCACGCGGGCGGACGCCTTGGGCGTCAGGCCGACCTGTTCGGTGAACCGGCGGACCAAGTGCCCCTGGCTCCATCCCACTTCGGCGGCAATCCGGGCGACCGGGATGGCCCCGGCCGTGCTGGAGAGCAGTCGCCAGGCGTGGCCGACCTCCGGCGCCGGCTCCGGGCCGCGCCCGAGCCGGGCCAGCAACGCGGCGTCCAGCAGATCGAACCTGGCAGCCCAGTCGCCGGCGGCTGCCAGCCGCTCCACCAGCACCCCGGCCTCGGGCCCCAGGACGTCGCGGAGTTCGACCACATGATTGGTCAACTCGCGCATCGGCACGGCGAACAGGCGGTAGGCGCCCAACGGTGTGAACTCCAGGCGGATCGCCTCCTGCCCACCGGGATGCTCACACAGCGCGGGCCTGTCCTCCAGACCCACGACCAGCGAACCGATCCTCCCGCTGCCCGAGCCCGGTGCCCCCAACCGGCGGACCTGCGTGAACGGTTCCGCCAGGTTGATCACCACGACGGCACGGCCCGTCGGGACCACCAGCACCTGATAGGGCGAGGCCACTGCCTCCCGATAGCCGGCGTAGCTGCGTATGAACGGGCGTAGCCCAGGATGCCAAGGCCTGGTCACCCGCCACACACCACCGACCCGGGCGACTTCGACGCCCCGACCGACCCCCACACTGCTGCTTCCGGCATGTAGTGCCACGAGACGTCCCCCGTCGTCAGGGGAGCCGCCGGGAATGAATCACCCGGCAGCCCCGCCGAAACCTCGTCAGTTGTACGTACCTCAACGGTATCCAAGGAGTGTCGAGGCGCCAGAGGGCGCATGGCGCTGGTGCTCCGTGGACCCCTTGCCGCACGGACTCCGTGTCAGAGCGGTGTGGCTCTCACGGGATGTCCAGGCGTGCCGCGAGTTCCTCCGGGAGGGCATCCCGATTCGCCCGGGTCAGCTGGATGAGTTCGATGTCGGCACGTTGCTTGAGGGCATCGGTGAACGGGTCGTGGTGCGCGTGGACGGTGGCGACGATGTCGACGTCCGCCTCGAACAAGGACCGGACGGTGTCCCGGAACGCGGTGCAGGCCAGTTCCATCCGCCCGAGCTCGTCGATGAGCGTGAGCTGCCGGGGAACCGGCCCCGGTGGCGCCTGCTTCAGCGACGGCACGGCCAGCCGTTCCATGACACCCAGGTCGACGCCGTACCGCCCGACCCGCGGCGGCCCGGGGAAGTCGAGATGGGCGAGAACGGCACGTTGGCCCGCCAGGGTCTCGAGCGCGAAGCCGACGCGCGTTCCGCCCTGCCGGATCTCCTCGGTGGTGAAGCCGGCGAGTGCGCGGGGGCGTAGCAGTGCGGCCAGCCGGCGGACGGCGGTCGTCTTGCCCACGCCGGGCCGCCCCTCGAGCAGGATCCTCGTCGGCATCTCGTGCTCCGCGTCAGCTGGAGAAGTGGTCCCTGTGGCCGGGCTGAAGCAGTTCCTCCATCAGGTTCTCACCGACCGGCCGGTACGGGGTCCGTCAGCGGCGACGGTAGGTGCCGACCCAGTAAAGACTGAAGATCGCGATCACCGCGAATGCCGTAGCCCCCACCACCAGGCCGTGGAACGTCAGCAGGATCTGCAGGCCCAGCAAACCCACCGGGGGTACGCAGCCGAGCAGCACCATCACTGCGACCTGCGCGGACCGGAGCGCCACGGTCTGCTTGAGCTGCTGGACAAGGGTGCCCCGCCCGTCGGCCACCCAGGCCGGGGTGGGCGGCCCGCCGGAGTCGCTGAACGGGTCACCACCGCCGTCGATCGAGCCCCACTGCACGTCGACACCCAGGCGGCGGGAGAGGGCGGCCCGCATACGCGCGTCCCAGACACGGTCGTAGCGGATCGAGAGCACCAGGTACGCGAGAAGCCAGGCGAGGCTCACGCCGACCTGTACGCCGAGGGGGACGTTCATGGTCGCGGAGCCTAGCGAAACTACGGCCTCAGGGGCAGTCCCCTCGGTCGTGGCCGACCTGAGCTTGTACTGGTTCGGAGAGCGCGATCGCGTGCTCGACCACCGCGAGCCGGCCCCCGAGGCTCGGCTTCGGCAGGTCGCCGGGGTCTCCGTACAGCAGCATCCGCACGGCGGCCCACGCCAGATTCACCCCGGTCATGCGCGTCTGATAGATGCCCGCCGCCGGCCTGGCGTTGACCTCCAGGAGCACCGGTCGCCCCTGCCAGTGCCGAAACTGGACGTTGGACAGGTACGCGAGCCGGAAGTGGCCGGTGATCTGCCGCGCGAACTCCGTCACCTCGGGGTCGTCCAGCAGCGTCCGGACTCTCCCGGCCTTCGCCCTGGCAATCGCGCTCACCAGGGTGCCCGTCGCCTCGGACAGGCAGTCGACACTGATCTCCGGCGAATCCAGGTACGGCATCACGATCAGTTCGGGAACGGGATCGCCCCTGTCCAGGGCACGCTGAAGCGCGTCGGCGACCGCGGCGACCGACGCCGTCGGCTGCGGCAGGCGCTCGAAGTCCGAGACCTCCAGCGGGGAGTCGTCCAGGCGTCGGAAGCCGTAGGCGGAGTACTCGCCCGCGGGTTTGACGCACAGAGCGCTGCCCGTCTCCGCAAACTCCTCGACCGCCTTGCGAAGACCGTCGGCATCGGAGACCACCCGCCACGGGGCGAGCGGCACTCGAGTGCGCTCGACCGCCGCGTACATACGGCTCTTGTCGGTCACCGTGCGGAGCGTGTCGGCGGGTGCGCACATGACCTTCGTTCCGATCGCCGCGAACGCCTCCGCGTGGTCGGCGAACGCCACCAGGCGCGAGGACGGCATGACCACGTCGATGCCGTGCCGTCGGCAGAAGTCGATCGCGAAATCGAAGAAGGCCTCGTCCTCGACCGGCTCGAGCTCGACCTCGTCGCAGGCCGTGAGCGCCGGCGCCGCCCGGTCGGGATGGGTGCCGTAGACACGGACACGGGCGTGGTCCGGGTTCTCCCGCAGCATCGGGATCAGGTGCACTCGCGCGGGCCAGATCCTGTTGAACCAGATGCGCACGTCCACCATCGCACCTCGCTTCCGATGCACCGGGATCACCGGCTCGGGAGCCGGTGCCCGTCCTCGTTCGGCGTTCAGTCCGCACGTGCCTGCGAGCCCATCCTGGCACTGTCCTTCGAGCCGCGCCTTCGCCGCCGGCCAGGTCACGATCCTGGTCAGCAGCCGCCGGACGGTGCTGTGGTCGGACTGCCGAGGCCGATGCTGAGGACCTGAGGCACGGCCGGGACCGAGCAGCACCCGCCACCGCTGTCGCCCTCGGGTTACTCCGTGTCTCAGGTCGGCCTTCAGCGGGTGCTGGTCAGACCGGGGTCAGCAGCAGCCGTCCCCGGCGGCCACGTACTCGGCGTTGGCAGCGGGCTCGCAGCAGAACTGCACGTCCGCCGCGCCGTCCGCGGTACCGCAGCACACGCCGTCCGCGGTACCGCAGCACGGTGCCTGCGGCGCGCTCTCCTCGGTGGGAGCGGAAGTGCAACAGGTGGTGGGCGTGCTCTGCTCGGCTGGGGCGGGCGAGGTATCAGGGGTACTCACGGCATTCTCCTCGGTGAAGGGCGCACTGGTCGCAGTCGTCCGGGCGGCACCCGCCGCTGCTGCTTCGACATCTGTCGATACAAGAGAGCTTGCCTCCTGGATCGACAGACGTCAACATAGACACATGTCGAATCTGGAGCTGCGGGAGTTGCCGGTCGTCGAGCCGGAGATCGTGCCGTGCTGCCCGCCGGTCACCTCGGCGGCGCTGTCCGAGGCGGACTCGGTGAAGATGGCGGCGATGTTCAAGGCGCTGGCCGACCCGGTGCGACTGCGGCTCTTCTCGCGGGTCGCCTCGCACGAGGGTGGGGAGGCGTGCGTGTGCGACATCCAGGACGTCGGGGTCTCGCAGCCCACGGTCAGCCACCACCTGAAGAAGCTCCGCGAGGCCGGACTGCTGACCAGCGAGCGGCGCGGCACCTGGGTGTACTACCGGGTCGACCCCGAGGTGCTCGCCACGATGGCGGGCCTCCTCGCCGCGGGCCGCTGAAGACCAGCAGGCGGTGGACGGAGGACCGAGCTGTGCGCAGTGACTTCGGGATGACGCGGATGGCGGCCGGCCACGCCGAGCAGGTACTGGCGATCTACCGGGCCGGGATCGACGAGGGCAACGCCACGTTCGAAACGGCCGTGCCGACGTGGGAGGCGTTCGACGCCGCCAGGCCGGCCGAGCACAGGTTTGTCGCCTTCGACCGGGACGAGCGGGTGCTGGGCTGGGTGGCCGCGAGCAGGGTCTCCGACCGGTGCGCGTACGCCGGCGTGGTCGAGCACTCCGTCTACGTCCACCCCGACGCCCGCGGACGCGGTGTCGCCCGCGCTCTGCTGGAGGCCCTGATCGACTCCACGCAGGCCGCCGGCATCTGGACGATCCAGTCCGGGATCTTCCCGGAGAACACCGCCAGCCTCGCCCTGCACCGGCGGGCGGGCTTCCGCGTCGTCGGTACCCGCGAACGTATCGGCCGCCACCACGGCGTCTGGCGCGACGTCGTACTGGTCGAACGCCGCAGCCCGATCGTCAGCTGACCGGAAGTCGATCAACCCCAGCTGCCCAGGGGGTTATGTCTCCGTCCGGCGGCGGTGGTTGAAGATGAGCGCGACCAGGGCGAGGCCGACGATTCCACCGATGAGCTGCATGCCGATGAAGCCGGGCAGCGAGCCGGGGGCGATGCCGGCGAAGGTGTCGGTGAACGTGCGGCCGATGGAGACGGCCGGGTTGGCGAAGGAGGTGGAGGAGGTGAACCAGTACGCGGCGCCGATGTAGGAGGCGACCGCGACCGGGGCGAAGCGCAGCTGGTCGGTCTTCGCCAGGCCGAAGATCAGCAGTACCAGGCCCGCGGTGGCGACCACCTCGCCGAGCAGCAGGTGTCCGGCCGAGCGGTCGTGCGTCGACCACTTCACCAGCGCCTCGCCGAACATCGCGTCCGCCAGCATCGCGCCGCCGATCGCACCCGCGATCTGCGCCGGGATGTACGCGGCGACCTCCCGCGGGCCGAGGCCCTTGGGGTCCTTTCGGCCGGTCCACCACTCGGCGAGGGTGACGACCGGGTTGAAGTGCGCGCCGGATACCGGGCCGAGCAGCAGGATGAGGACGCCCAGGCCGAAGACGGTGCCCAGGGAGTTGGCGAGCAGCTGCAGGCCGACGTCCTGGCTGAGCTCGGTGGCCTGGATGCCGGATCCGACGACTACCGCGACGAGTGCGGCGGTGCCGACCAGCTCGGCAGCCACCCGGTTCAGCAGGGGGACGGCGGGAGGCTCGATAGCCAGCGGATCGGCCGCGGTGGCGGCAGGTCTCGCCATGTCCACAGTGCTCAACGGGTACTCCTCGTACAGGGGGCGGGGGTCGGCGTGGTTCAGCAGGACCGCTTGCGGTGGGCCGCAGCGGCTTCGCGGGCGGTGGCGGCCAGCCCGGCGAACTCCGCCGCCAGGACCTCGAGGGCCTCGGGGCGGAGGGAGTAGTAGGTGAAGCGTCCGCACGGCTCGGTGTCCACGAGGCCGGCGTCCCGAAGGATCTTCAGGTGGTTGGACAGGTTCGTCTGTCTGGCCCCGGTCTCCTCCACCAGGTGCGTCGTGCACAGCGCCTCGTGGGCGAGGAGCCGGATGATCTGCATCCGGAGGGGGTCGGCCAAGACCTTCAATACATCACTGTCGACTGACGTCACCATGGAGTGATACGTTACCCGCCGTTCGGGCCGCGTGGCGACCCACAACCGAAGGAACCCGATCGATGTCCGCTCCCGCCGCCTCCGTCCTCTTCGTCTGCATCCACAACGCCGGCCGCTCCCAGATGGCCGCAGGCTTCCTGCGCCACCTCGCCGGGGACCGCGTCGAGGTCCGCTCCGCCGGCTCCGTCCCGGGCGATCAGGTCAACCCCTCCGCCGTCGCCGCGATGGCCGAGCTGGGCATCGACATCTCGGACCAGCAGCCGAAGATCCTCACCACCGAGGCCGTTCAGGCGTCCGACTACGTCATCACCATGGGCTGCGGCGATGCCTGCCCGTACTTCCCCGGCAAGACGTACCTGGACTGGAAGCTGGACGACCCGGCGGGCCAGGGCGTCGAGGCCGTCCGGCCGATCCGGGACGAGATCAAGGGTCTGATCGAGGGTCTGATCGCCGAAATCGACGCCGAGCAGCAGCCGGAGAGCTGACACCTTCCTGGCCCAGGACGCCCGGACCGGCGCCCTCGTGCGGGATGTCGTCCCCACGCTGCCCAGAGCGGCCGTCCCCCGGGAACTCGGCGGGCGGCCGGTACGACTGTCTGACCGGAGTCATGGCAGACGTCGCATCCGAAAGGGCAGCCGTACAGATGATGAGTGGTGGCGAGGCTTCTCGGACAGGAGCGCGCGAGGTTGCGGCCGGGACGGCTGCCGCGGGTACGCCGGTGGCGGTGCTGCTGACCTGCGCGATGGCGTTCTCGATGATGCAGCTGTTCCTCGTCGGAGCGCTCGGGCCCCGGCTGGTGGGGGAGTTGGGCGTCTCCCGTACGGAGCTCGGGCTGACCACCACGGCGGGCTTCGGTGTCGCGGCGCTGCTCTCGCCGGTGGCCGGGAGGCTGGTGGACCGGGTGGGGCCGCGGCGGTGCGTGGTGGCGCTGCTGTCGCTCGCCGCCGGCTCGCTCGCCCTGATCGGCGCCGCTCCGGGTGCCGCCGGGCTGCTGGGTGCGGTCGCGTTGGGCGGTCTGCCGCAGGCGCTGGCCAACCCCGCCACCAACAAGGTGATTCTGGCGGCCTTTCCGGCGGAGCGCCGCGGTGCGGTCACCGGGTGGAAGCAGTCGGGCGTGCAGTTCGGCGCGTTCGTGGCCGGGGTGCCGCTGTCGCTGCTGGCGGCGGCCGTCGGCTGGCGGGGTGCGGTGTGGGCGGCGGCCGGTGCTGCTGCCGCTGCTGCGGTGTGGGCGGCCCGGGCCCTGCCGGCCGACGGCACGTCTGCCGCCCGTGGTGGCAGTGCCGGCGCAGCGGCGAGCGGGGCCGTGGGGAGGCTGGCGGTGTTCTCGTTCCTGCTGGGCTGCGGGGTGGCGTCGGTCAACACCTATCTCGCGCTGTTCGGCACCCAGCGGCTCGGCCTGTCGGCGACGGTGGCGGCGGTTCCGGTGGCCGTCCTCGGTCTGGCAGGCATCGCCGGCCGGGTCGGCTGGTCGCGCGCGGCGAACGGGGACGGCCGGGCCGAGGCGCTGCCCTCCCTGCTCGCGCTCGGTGCCGTCGGCGCAGCGCTGCTGCTGGCCGCCGCTGCCCTGCTGCATCCGCTGGTCTGGCCGGCGGCGGTGGCGGTGGGGGTGTTCGCGGTGTCGGCGAACGCCGTGTCGATGGTCCTGGTGATGCGCCGCTCCGCGCCGGGCCGGGCGGGGCAGGACTCGGCGCTCGTCTCGGCGGGCTTCTTCGCCGGATTCGCTGTCGGCCCGCCGCTGTTCGGGCTCGCGGTGTCGGCGGCCGGGTACGGGCCGGGCTGGCTGCTGGTGGCCTGCGAGTTCGCGGGCGCGGCAGCGGTCACGGCATCGTCGGCGGTACGCCGGGCCCGGCCGGTGACCGCGTGAACGCGCCGGGCGTGACCCGCGCGACGTGGGCCGAGCATGCCCTGGCTGCCGTGCTGGAACGGGTCGGGACCACCGCCGAGGAGGTCGGGCCGCGCTTCCCCCTGTACGCGGACCCGGACACCGGGCGGTGGACGACGACCGCGCGTGGGTCGTGGACCGGCGGGTTCTGGGCGGGGCTGCTGTGGCTGCGCGCCTTGGCGTCGGGCGACCGCACCGACCGTACCGCCGCCCGGGAGTGCACCCGCCGCCTGTCCGACTGGGTCGACCAGGACACCGCCACCCGGGGAATGATCCTCTGGTACGGCACCGCGCTCGCCGACGAAGCGGCGGACGAGCTGCGCGAGCGGGCCGCACATGCCTGCCTGGCCGCGTTCGATCCCGGGCTGGGTGTGGTGCCGTGGGGGAGTGCGTTCGGCGGGCCACGGCTGCTGGCCCGGGCCGACGGCGTACCGGGCCTGGTGCCGCTGCTCGCGCGGGCGGGGGACGCAGGTGTGGCGGCGGCCTGCTCGCACCTGACGCGGCATCTGGAGCTGTGCCTCGGCGAGGAGCCGCCCCGCCCGGCCTGGGCGGCCGTGCCCGGTGGCGGGTGGAAGGGCTGCGACGAGCCGACGCCGGGATGGAGCCGGACGGCGGCCTGGCTGCTGCTCGGCGTGGCGGACGGGATGGCCGTCCCGGAGATCGGCCGGTCCGGCGAACTCCGCGAGGCGGCGGGGAGGTTGACCCGTCTGCGGCTTGTCGAGCCCGCTGCGCCGGTGCCGCCGGCCGGTGAGCCGGGCGGGCCGCTCGACACCTCGGCGGCCGCGATCGAGGCGGTGGCCGCGTTGAAGCTGGCGGCTCTCGCGGGTGAGACGGATGGGCTCTCGGCGCGGGCGGAGCTGGTGCTGCACCGGCTCTGCACCCGCCACCTGTCGGCGTCGGGCGGTCCGCGACCGGCCGGGATGCTGTTGGACGGCTGCTACGACGCAGAACGTGATCTGGCGGTCCGCCATGAACTGGTGTGGGGCGACTTCTTCCTGGCCGTCGGACTGGCGATGCTCACGGGCCTGGTCGGACCCTTCGCGGCCTGAGCCCGGTCCCGGTCCCGGTCCCGGGCCAGGCCGCGAGCGTGCTTCAGCGCGCAGGCCGCAGCACCTGTCGGGCGACCGCCGAGATGTGCAGCTCGTCCGGGCCGTCCAGCAGCCTGGCCGCGCGCCCGGCGCGGAACAGCGCGGGCAGCGGGGTGTCGGGGCCGAGCCCGGCGGCGCCGTGGACCTGGATGGCGGCGTCGGTGACCTGCTGGAGCATGCGGGCCGCCGCGACCTTGGCCAGTCCGGTCTCCACCCGCGCGTCCTGTCCGGCCTCCAGGCGGGCCACCGCCTCGTACACAAGCGGCCGCGTGGTGCGGATCGCGAGCAGGGAGTCGAAGACCAGCTGCTGGACGAGCTGGCGGTCGGCGAGCGGGCCCGATGCCTGGGTGCGGGAGCGGGCCCGCTCGCACATCAACTCGTAGGCGCGGCCCGCCTGGCCGAGCCAGCGCAGGCAGCGCAGCACCCGGCCGAGCCGCAGCCGCTCGCCGGCGATCCGCAGGGCCTGGCCCCGTTCGCCCACCAGGTGGTCGGCGGGGACGGTGACGCCGTCGAGTTCGATCTCCCACTGCCCGCCGGCGCCGAGGATCGGAAGCTCGCGTACCACCCGGAAGCCGGGTGCGGAGGTGGGCACCAGCAGGAGTGACAGTCCCTCGGAGTGCGGTGCGTCCCCATCGGTGCGGGCCATGACGGTGACCAGGTCGGCTTCTCCGGCTCCGGTCGTGAACCACTTGCGGCCGTGCAGAGTCCACCGGCCACTGGAGTCGGAGTGGGCGCGGGTGGAGGTCATCGCGGGGTCGGTGCCGGGCGTGTCGGGGTCGGTCATCGCGTAGCAGGTGCGCAGCTCACCGGCCGTGATCCGCTTGAGGTAGCGGTCCCGGACGGCGGCCGAGCCGTGGCGGGCGAGCATTCGTACGTCCAGGATCGGCGCGGAGCCGAGGGCCGAAGGGCCGTGGTCGCCGGCCCCCTCGGCCTCGGCGAGGTGTGCGTACCGGGACAGCGGCAGGCCCTGGCCTCCCAGTTCGACGGGCAGGGGCAGCGCCCACAGCCCGGCGTCCTTGGCCTCGCCCTGGAGCCGCGCCAGCGCTTCGCGGGCATCGGGGCCGCCGGCGTCGAGGACGGGTTCGCACGGGATCACCCGCTCCCTGACGAACTCGGCCACGCTGCCGCGCAGTTCGGCCACCTCGGGCGGACAGTCGGGCAGCCCGCTCCCGGCGAAGGGCGCTTTGTGGTCGTTCATGAGGGTTCCTCCGGATTCATCGGGAACCCGATGAGATGACAATCCGACTAGCTGGCTGTGGAACTGGTCGGCTACGGACGCCGCCGAGTTCCCTCACCGTCCAAGTGACCCGTGCAGCCGCCCCACGGCCGCCCGGAGAGGAGAGCCATGGCCCCGCTTGCCCCCGCCCTGGCGGCCCAGCCGCTCGACGCCGTCGAGCTGCGCGTCTCCGGGCCGCCCGCACTCACCGGCCCCGCCGTGGCACACCTGCGGGCACTCGGTGCAAGGCCGCTGGAGGAGGGGAGCGCTGACGGCCCGGCCCGGTTCGAGGCACTTGGCGGGGTGAGCGCCGAGCTCGCCTGGGCGGACCTCTGCCCGGCGGCGGACGCCGCGGACGAGGCTACCGTCCAGGCCGTGACCGGGATCACGCACGTCCACGGCCGACGGGACGGCGAACCGCGCGGCCTCGCGGTCGACTACGCCGCGACCTGCGCCTCCGTGCTCACCGTGCAGGGCCTGCTCGCCGCGATGATCGGCCAGGCCCGTGGTGGGAGCGCCACGCACGTCTCCACCGGCGCGGACCGGGCTGCGCTGCTGACGATCTCCCAGTACCTGGCGGCGGCGGGCGCGGACGAGGAGGAGGCGGTTCCGCTCGGCCCGGGCGGCCCGCCGTTCACCGCCGCGGACGGCACCCGCTTCGAGCTGGAGGCACTCGATCCCGGTGTGTGGGCCGGGTTCTGGCGAGCCCTCGGAGCGCCGGCGGACGCGGTCCGGGGAGGCTGGCGCCCCTTCCAGTTCCGCTACGCCACGGCCTGCGCCGCGCTGCCCGAGGCCCTGCACACGGCCACCCGCGCCGCCTCCTGGGCCGCGATCGAGCAGGCCGCGGCCGCCGCCCGCGCCGACGTCTGCCGACTCCACTCCCTCGCTGAGCGGGCCGAAGACCCGGCCGCGGGCGATCCCTGGTCCTTCCGGTTGGGCTGCGAGGCCGGAACTCCCCGTTCTGTTATGGGCGTTGGCGCACTTCCGCTCGCCGGGCTGACGGTGCTGGAGGCGGGGCGGCGGATCCAGGCGCCGCTCGCCGCCCACCTGTTGGGCCTGCTCGGCGCGGACGTGATCCGCATCGAGCCGCCGGGCGGCGATCCGCTGCGCGGCATGCCGCCGTGCTGCGACGACATCTCGGCGCGGTGGCTCGCACTCAACCGGGGCAAGCGTGCCGTCCGGATCGACATCAAGTCCCCCGCCGGCCGGCGCGAGCTCCGCGAACTGGCCGCCGACGCCGACGTGTTCCTCCACAACTGGGCCCCGGGCAAGGCCGAGGAGCTCGGCCTGGACGCCGGCGCTCTCTCACTCGCCAACCCCGGCCTGGTGTACGCCTACACCGGCGGCTGGGCCGGACGGCTGCCCGGCGCCCCGATGGGCACCGACTTCATGGTGCAGGCCCGCACCGGGGTGGGCGAGGCCGTACGTCCGGCGGGTGAGCCGGCCGCGCCTTCGCCGATGACCCTGCTCGACGTGCTCGGCGGCCTCCACGGCGCCGAGGCCGTGCTCGCGGCGCTGCTTCTGCGGGAGCGCACCGGCCGTGGCGTGCGGACGGAGTCCTCGCTGCTCGGCGCCGCCGAGACACTCACCGCCCCCGCTCTGCGGCAGGCGGCCGGAGGTGCGGACCCGTGCCGTCCCGCAGGATTCCGCCGTCCGCTGCCCACCGCCGACGGCTGGGTCGCGGCGGCCGACGGCTCGGCCGGCCAGGCCCGGGCCCACGCCGAACGCCTGCGGCAGCTGAGCACCACGGACGCGGTGGCCCTCCTGCGCGAGCAGGGCCTGGCCGCCACCGCCGTCACCACCGACCTGCGGGACCTGCCCGCCGACCCGCGCCTGCGCGGCGCCCTGACCCGCGACGGCCACGGCGCCCTCGCCGTTCCCATGCCCTGGAGGTTCTCGTGACACCCCAGCTCCACGACCTCGTCCCGGCCGCCCTGCGACGGGCCTGGGCGGCCGACGGCAGCTACCCGGACCTCGACCTGTACGCGCTGTTCCGGGCACGCCGCATGGCCGACCCGCACCGCACCGCCGTCATCGATACCAAGGGCAAGCTCTGCTACACCCAACTCGACCGCAAGGCACGAAGTCTGGCCGCCGGTCTGCGTGCGGCCGGGGTGTGCGCGGGAGACGTGGTGGGCGTCCAGCTCCCCAGCAGCCGCGACGCGGTGATCGCCGACCTGGCTCTGGCCGCCCTCGGCGCGATAGCCCTGCCCTTCCCGGTCGGGCGCGGCAGCCGGGAGGCGCTCTCGCTGCTCGGCCGCTCCGGAGCCCGCGCGGTGATTGCCGCCACCGAGCACCGAGGCATCGAGCACGCTCGGGAACTGGCCGTTATGCGGGGCGAGTTGCCGGGTCTGCGGGCGGTGGTCGCGGCAGGGCCCGGAGAGGTGCCGGACGGCTGCCTCTCCCTGGCCGAGCTGCTGCGCACGGACGCCACCGACTTCACCCCGGACCGCCCCGCCCCCGACTCCGCCGCCCGGATCCTGGTCTCCTCCGGCACCGAGGCGGAGCCCAAGATGGTGGCGTACTCGCACAACGCACTCGCCGGTGGGCGAGGCAACTTCCTTGCCTCGCTGCTGCCTTCGGACACGGAACTGCGCTGCCTCTTCCTGGTGCCGCTGGCCTCCGCCTTCGGCAGCAGCGGCACCGCCGTCACGCTCGCCCGCCACGGCGGCACGCTCGTCCTGCTCGACCGGTTCGCTCCCGCCGACGCCCTGGAGGCGATCCGCCGCCACCGGCCGACGCACGTCCTGGGCGTGCCGACCATGGTGCGCATGATGCTCGACCAGCCGGCGGAGCCCCTGCCCGAGCTGACGGCCCTGGTCCTCGGAGGCTCGCCGCTCGACCCGTCGACCCGGGAGGAGGCCGAACGCGTCTTCGGCTGCCCGGTGGTGAACCTCTACGGCTCGGCGGACGGCGTCAACTGCCACACCGGGCTCGAGGCCGAGCCGACCCCGGCCGACGGCCCCGGGATCGCCGTCGGCCGGCCCGATCCCGCAGTCACCGACATCCGCATCGCCACGCCGGGCGGCGAGTTCGGCACGACTCCCGGTGAGATCGGCGAGATCGTGGCGCGCGGCCCGATGACGCCGCTCTGCTACGTCGGGGCACCCGAACTGAACCAGCGGTACCGCACCGCCGACGGCTGGGTGCGCACCGGCGACCTCGGGGTGTTCGACGCCGACGGCGGGCTGTGCGTGGTCGGACGCCTCAAGGACATCGTCATCCGGGGCGGCGCGAACATCAGCCCCGCCGAGGTCGAGGGCGAGCTGTCGTCGCACCCGGACGTCCGGGACGTGCTGTGCACCGGCGTTCCCGACCCGCTGATGGGCGAGCGGCTCGCCGCCTGCGTGGTGCCGAGGGCCGGCCGCACACCCGCTCTCGAAGAGCTGTGCGCGCATCTGGATGCGCGTGGCCTCGAACGGCGCAAGCACCCCGAGCGGCTGCTGCTGGTGGAGGCACTGCCGCTGACCCCGGCGGGCAAGCCGGACCGGGCGGCCCTGCGGCAGCTGGCCGCCGAAGCCGGATGACAGTGCGCTGAAGGGGCTGCCCGGCACCGGGCAGCCCCTTCAGCGTGCATCAGGTCAGGAACCGGAGAAGGCCTTCTCCAGCTGGTCGGCGGCGTTGCGGTAGACCGTGAGCATGTCCAGCTCCTGGCCCGGGTAGTTGACGATGTTCACCTGCTTGGCGCCGGAGTCGGGCAGCACCGTGCCGGTCGACATGGCCTCGTTCTCGAGGACGAACTGCGGTTTCCTCGCGGACAGTTCGGACAGCTGCGCCGGGGTGACCGCCTCGGGCCCGTACGTTCCGGCCGCCTTCACGCCGGCGAGGTCGGCCGCCCAGGCGGTGAACATCTGGGTGACCACGACGGGGGCCTTTCCGGCGGGCCACTTGGCCTTCACCTGCTGCGCGAGCTTGTCGTACTCGGTGGTGAAGGCGGTGTTCCACTGAGCAGCGGCCTGCTCGGTGCCGAAGGCCTTGCCCAGCTTGGTGACCTCGGCCGTGGTGGCGTCGCGGTGGTCGTCCAGGTTGACCTCGACCGGCTTGGCCTTGGACCCGGCGGCCTCCTTGATCCGGCCCGCGAACGGCTCGAACGAGGCGTAGAGCACGAAGTCCGCACCCGCGACGGCGGTCAGGTCGGAGGGCTTCAGCTCGTAGTCGGGGGCGTGCTTCACGGTCGCGGGGACGAGGACCTTGACGTCCTTGGCGCCGGCGGCCTTGGCGAGGGCCGCCTCCCAGGTGGTGGTCGCCACGACCACGGGCCCCTTGGCCTGAGCCGTCGCGGCGGCGTCGGCGGTGGTTCCGCTCTTGGAGCTGCCACACGCGGTGAGCAGGAGCAGGCCCGCGCTCAGTGCGACGAGGGGACGGACGAGGACGCGGTTGCGCGCCATGAGGTGGTTCTCCGTTCGGGTATCAGATGCGCAGCCAGGGCGACCGCCCCGGCGGCGAGGACGAGTACGGGACCAGGGGGGAGGTCCCAGGCGAGTGAGATCAGGAAGCCGGTCAGGTTCACCAGCACACCGATGCAGACCGCCCAGCCGGCGATCGAACCCAGTGAGCGGCCGAGCCGGCGGGCGGCCAGGGCGGGCAGCAGGGTGAGGGCATCGACCAGCAGCGCACCGGTCAGCCGGATGGCCGCGCCGACGGCGACCGCCACCAGGACCAGCAGCACCACGGTCATCCACTGCACCCGGACGCCGGAGCAGATCGCCAACTCCCGGTCGTGCAACAGCAGTGCCAGGTCGCGGCGCCGCCGGAGCAGCAGCGCGGGCACGGCCACCGCCAGCACACCCAGCACCGCGAGGTCGGCCGGACGCACCGCCAGGATCGACCCCCAGAGGAGGGCGAACGCACCGTTCGCGTTGACACCGGACACCGACAGCACCAGCAGCGCGGCGGCGATCGCCAGACTCATCAGCAGGCCCATTGCACCTGACAGACCGTCAGGCGTACGGGCCAGCGGAGCCACACCCGCACCGGCCAGTGCACACGCGACGATCGCGCACAGCGCGGGGTCCAGGCCCAGGATGATGCCCACCGCGATGCCCAGCAGTGCGACATGCATCATCGCGAACCGCACCGGCATGATGTCCAGGCCGACGATCACCACGCCCACCAGCGGCAGCCCCAGGGACGCGAGCAGCAGACCCGCCCCCGCACGCTGCACTGGCACCAACTGCAGCAGGGTGAAGACCTGTTCGAAGGCGCTCATGCGATCTCCCTCAGTCGGCCCGCCGCCATCTCCAGGACGCGGTCGCAGCGCGAGGCCAGCGCCCGGTCGTGCGTGACCACCAGCAGGGTGACCGGCAGGCCGGTGAGCAGCTCGGCGGCCTCCTCCTGCCCGGCGAAGTCCAGTGCGGCGGTGGGCTCGTCGGCGAGCAGGACGCCCGCGCCCGCCGCCACACAGCCGACCGCCCGGGCCAGGTGCATCCGCTGCAGCTGGCCACCCGACAGCGCACTCAGCGGGCGGTCGGCCAGAGCGCCCACACCGAGCCGCTCGGCGGCGTCACCCGCCTCGGCGGGAGCGCCGCTGCTGGCGAGCAACTCCCGGGCCAGCAGCGGGAAGCGTCCGGCGGCCGGCCGCTGCGGGATCCACGCGCAGGCCCGGCGGCGCCAGGCCCACTCGGCCGCCGTACGGGTGCCGCGCCCGCCCACCAGCAGCTCGCCGCCGACCTGGCGGTGCAGGCCGAGCACCGCGCGCAGCAGCGTCGTCTTGCCCGAGCCGTTGGTGCCGGTCAACGCGATCCGATCACCGGGCGCCACGTCGAGGTCGACGCCCTGGACGGCCTCCAGGCGGCCGTGCCGGCACACCACGCCGCGTAGCCGCACGTCCAGACCGGCCGTGGTCTCCCCCTGCCGGGCCGCGAGGGCGACCGGCTGCTCCTTGCTCTGCTCCACGGGACGTTAGTCGGAGCGTGGCGCCGACGAGTTCCCGGAGATCCCCGAATCCTTGGGAAGGCCCCCGGGCGGTACGGCCTGAGCCCGCACCCGCAGGTCGGGGCTGCGCCGGAAGTGCAGGGTGAACTCCACCCACTGCCCGACGCGCAGGCCGGCCATCCGGGTGATCAGCAGGTCCGCGCCCTCGGGTGACATCCGCAGCTCGCCCCGGGCCGGGACGGTCAGCGCCGCCACCGGGGCCCAGCTCCCGGCCCCTCCCTGGTGGCGATGCCGCTTCAGCGACACCTGCCCGGGTAACTCCGCGGTCGCGCCGGTCAGTTCGTCGGGCACGTCGCCGGGATTCCGTACGGTGAAGAAGGCGGCCGTCGTCGCCGATCCTGCGGTCGGTACCAGGAGCCATCCCCGGTCGGCCTCCACCGGCCGCGCCCGGCCCGCGCCGCCGACGGCCGTCCAGCCGCAGAGCAGGGCGAGCGCCGTCGCGGCGGCGGTCAGCGGCGCAAGGGCGGCGCGGTTCACCTCGTCACCCGAGCCGGCTGCCAGGTGCGCAGCCGAAGGCTGTTGGCGACCACCAGCAGTGAGCTCGCCGACATCGCGACGGCGGCGAGCATCGGGTTGAGCAGGCCGACGGCCGCCGGCGGGATGAGCACCGCGTTGTAGCCGAACGCCCAGACCAGGTTGACGCGGATCGTGGCGAGCGTGCGCCGGGCCAGGCGTACCGCGACCACCAGGGACTCGATGTCCCCGCGTACCAGGGTCAGCCCGGCCGCGCCGATCGCGGCGTCCGTGCCGGAGCCGAGGGCGATTCCCAGGTCCGCCGAGGCCAGAGCGACGGCGTCGTTGACGCCGTCGCCGACCATCGCCGTCGTGCGGCCCGCCGCCCGCAGCTCGGCGATCAGCTCGGCCTTGCGCTCGGGGGAGGCTGCGGCGTGCACCTTTCGGATGCCGAGCTGCGCGGCCACAGCGCTCGCCGCTCCCGGCCGGTCGCCGGTCAACAGCACGGGTTCCAGGCCCATCCCGCGCAGTCGGCGTACCGCTCGCCAGCTGCCCGGCCGCACGGTGTCACCGACCACCAGGACAGCTGCCGCGCGGCCGTCCAGCTCCACCACCACGGCGGTACGGCCTTCGGACTCGGCGTGCGCCAGCGCGTCGCGTAGATCCTGAGCAAGGTCTGACGCATCATCAGGTCGGCCCACCCGTACCTGCCTGCCCTCGACCGTCCCCAGCACGCCGACGCCCGCGGTCGCCGCGAAACCGGAGACCTCCGGCAGCTCCGAGCCGCAACGCTGCCGTGCTGCGGCCGTGATCGCCCGCCCGATCGGGTGCTCGGAGCGGTGCTCCACCGCCCCGGCCAGCCGCAGCACCTCCTCGACCGCCTCGCCCGGCGCGGCGACGGCCTCGGCCAGCTCCATCCGGCCGGTGGTCAGCGTGCCGGTCTTGTCCAGGACGACGGTGTCGATCCGGCGCAGGCTCTCCAGCACCTCGGGCCCGCGCACCAGGACGCCCAGCTCCGCGCCCCGGCCCGTCGCGGCCAGCAGAGCGGTCGGTGTGGCCAGTCCGAGCGCGCACGGGCACGCCACCACCAGCACCGCCACGGCAGCCGTGACCGCCGCCTGCGGATCGGCGCCCGCCCCCAGCCAGAAGCCCAGGACGCACGCCGCCACCGCCATGACGCACGGCACGAACACCCCGGCGATCGCGTCCGCGACACGCTGAGCCTTGGCCTTGCCGGCCTGCGCATCGGCCACCATTGCGGTGATCCGGGCCAGTTGGGTGTCCGCCCCGACCGCCGTCGCCCGGACGACGAGCGAACCGCCGACGTTCACGGTCGCCCCCGCCACCTTCTCGCCCGGGCCGACCTCGACCGGCACGCTCTCCCCGGTCAGCAGGCTCAGATCCAGCGCCGAGCGGCCCTCGACCACCACCCCGTCGGTGGCCACCTTCTCGCCCGGGCGCACCACGAACTCCTGCCCCGGCAGCAACTGCCCGATCGGGATGCGCCGTTCGGCACCGCCCTCCCGTACGCAGACGTCCTTCGCTCCCAGCTCGGCCAGCGCCCGTAGCGCTGACCCGCCGCGTCGACGGGCTCTGCTCTCCAGCAGCCGACCGCACAGCACAAACAGCGGCACGCCGACCGCCGCCTCCAGGTAGACATGGGCCGCGCCGGTGCCGTCCGCCGTCAGCGAGAACGGCATCCGCATGCCCAACTCCCCGGCGCCGCCCAGGAACAGCGCATACGCCGACCAGCCCGACGAGGCCACCACACCGACGCTCACGAGCGTGTCCATGGTGGCGGTCGCGTGCCGAAGCCCTTGCCAGGCCCGCCGATGGAAGCCGTACGCGCCCCAGGTCACCACGGGCACGGCGAGCGCGAAGCACAGCCACTGCCAGGCGGCGAACTGCAGCGAGGGAACCATCGACAGCACGAGGACCGGCACCGCCAGGGCAGCCGTCACGATCAGCCGCAGCAGCTCGTCGGGGCCCTCAAGGAGAGCGCCCGCGGCCTGCTCCTCGCTGACCGGTTCGGCCGTGTACCCGGCCCGTTCGACGGTGGCCACCAGGTCCGACACCGTCACGTCCGCCGGGTGCACCACCCGGGCGCGGCCCGTCGCGAGGTTGACGGCGGCCGTCACGCCCTCGATCCGCGCCAGCCGCTTCTCGACCCGTGACACGCACGCCGCACAGGTCATCCCGCCCACCGACAGGTCGGTGACGGCGGTTTCCGTGGCCGTAGTCACCGGGCCGCCCCCATGTCGTGACCGGTCATCCCCGGCATGTCGTCACCGGAATGCCCCGTCCCGCTCGTGCCGGGGACCAGCCCCGGCGAGACCGGCCCGGCGGCGCGACCCGCGGCGAACGCCCCGCCGAACACGAGGACGAGCAGCAGGGCGAAGCCCGTCAGGACGAGGTACGGCCGGGTGCCCGGCTCCGTTGCTTCCACATCTCAGCAGTCGGAGCCGGGTGCCGGTGAGTTCCCGACGCGTCTCAGATTCGCCCGACCAGGGTGAAGCCGGCCTCGTCGACCGCGCTGCGGACGCTCTCCCCGTCGAGTGCCTGTTCGGAGGAGACGGTGACCCGGCCGGTCGGGGCGTGGGCCGTGACCTCGACGACGCCGGGGATGGCCGACAGCTCCGCGCTGACCGTTTTCTCGCAGTGGCCGCAGCTCATGCCTTCGACAGTGAAGACGGCGGTGGTGGACATACGGGTACCTCCTGGTGGTGCAGGGACAGGGCGTAGGCCGTGCCCGCTCGGGCACGGCCGGTTGATGAAGCGACAACGACAGCGCAAACGATCGCGCGGCCACGGGGGCACGCGGTCCGCGTGCCACCGTCGAGTGGTTCTCCGCGCGGTTTCAGCTTGATCTTTAAGGCTGCTACTCGGCCCCGCCGCGTCTAGGCATGTCCGCTTTGCGCTGTTTCACCCCGACCGGGTGGCGAGGTGCTGGGGCGGATGTGCGTCCCTTAGGGCGGCCCGGGCCGGGACGGGATGCTTTCGGCGCGCGGGCTGGAGTGCCCACGGCCCGCCGGATGCGGGGATAGCCGCGCCGGACCCGGCCGGGGGTGAGCTGATCCGGTGCCAGGGGCTTCTCCCAGGGGCGCCGCAGGTCCTCGGCCAGGGGTCGGGCGAGCCGGAGTTGCGTGTAGGCGGCGAGGATCAGCCACACCCATCGATCGGCCTGTTCGGGTGTGCGAAGGCGGGGGCGGGTCAGCCCGAGCGTCTGCTTGAGGAAGCGGAAGGTGTGCTCGATGTCGAATCTTCGAAGGAAGATCCGCCAGAGGCGGTCGACGTCGTGTGCGGTGGCGTCGGGGTCGCTGTGCCACAGCCATAGCGGCTTGGGGTCGCGGTTGCCGGGCAGGTATTCGACCGCGAGGTGGAGCAATGTTCCCTCGACGATGGGGAGTTCACCCTCGTGGTCGGCCCAGGAGCCGCGTCGCTCCAGCTTCGGGTGCAGGTGTCCCCAGCAGCGGGCGGTGACCTGGCCGAAGCGGTCGTGGACGCCGGTCGACTCCTGGGCCGGTGCCGGGTGAGTCGCGGCCTGTGCCAGACGGAACTCCGCTCCGTGCCGGGGCTGACGCCCAGGCCATGAGCCGTGGCGCTTGCCGGCCGGGGCGTGCATCACCCGGTCGGCGCGGATGCGTCCCAGCAGCCGCACCGGCTCCTCGCGCAGCATCCAGGTCAGGCGCACGATGTCGTAGCCCGAGTCCAGGACGAACAAGACCGGCGGATCGCCCGGGCGCCACTGCCCGGCCTGCTCCAGGCGGGCGATGAGGTCGCGGATCTGGGTGGCGGTGACCTCGGTGGGATCGTCCCCGGGCCCCAGCCGCACCGCGTCCAGCGGCCCGGTCCACGAGGAGCGTCCACCACCCAGGGCCGCCGCGACCTGGTAGGGCCAGCCCGGAACGGTCTGGCGCCTGCCGTCACACCGGCACGGTCGGTGGCAGTGCAACCGCTCCGGTGAACACTCAGCGTCCGGACGCGGCCACGGGGTGACGTCCAGGGCGATGGACAGCTGCCCGTCCGCCCCGCGCGGCAGTCGCAGTCCGGCCAGCGCGATCCGCAGGCGGGACACGTCGATGTGCCCCTGGGCCAGTGCGTCGTACATCGCTCCGTGCCCACGCCGGTGCACCCCCGCCAGCGAGAGTTCCGGCAGGGACGTCACCGGCCCGGTGGCGCACAGAACCGCATCCACGAGCTCGAACAGGGCATCCGCCCGCAACGTCAAACACTCGTACAGCTCACGGCGAAACCGGGACAACCCGGCCAGGGCCTCGACGCGCGCGGCGCCGTCTTGCAGACTGTCCATCACGGCCTTTGGGTTGATCGACTGTCGACTTCAGCGAGAAGACACGATCACCCAAGGGCCGCCCAGCTGTCAGGCGAACGACGAACCCCACCAAGACATGATCTTGGTGGGGTTTAAAGCCAAGTTCAGGCCGCGCAAGCCACCAGGGAGGTCGGCTGCTCGGCGTCCGCGAGCAGCCCGATCAGGGCCGTGCGCGCCCGGGACACCCGGGACCGCACCGTGCCGATCGGACAACCCGCCACCTCTGCGGCCTCCTCGTACGGCAGCCCCAGCACGGTCGTCAGTACGAACGCCTGGCGCCTCTCGGCGGGAAGCACTTCGAGCAGCTCGGCCAGTGCCACGCCCTCCTCGAAGCCGGGCAGGCCGCAGGGCTGGGCCCCTTCGACCACCGCCTGCCAGTCGTCCGTGTCCAACAGCCGGGGCCGGGCTGCGGCGAAGCGGAAACGGTCCGCGACCGTACGGCGCGCGATCGACAGCAGCCAGGTGCGAGCGGACGAACGGCCCTCGAACCGGGGCAGGCTGCGCAGTGCCCGCAGGTAGGTGTCCTGGGTCAGGTCGTCGGCGGACTGCGGGTCCGCGCTCAGGTGCGCCACGTACCGCCACACGTCGTTGCGCGTGGCACGTACGAACGTCTCCACGGCGGCCGGATCGCCGTCACGTGCGGCTAGCGCCCACGCGGTCACCGTCGCGTCGTCGTGAGGTGACCGACATCGTGCGGAACGCGGGCGTGGCAGGGCAGGAGTCATCGCCATGAGTCCTTCTCGGGAAGGTGAAAGCGGCACTCGGCCGCGGGACCGTGCCAGGGCTCGCGAAAGCGCCACCGCAGCCGTACGGGCGCGGTGTCGACGGAAACGAGACCCCGGGGGGATAGCCGTCAGACGGCAGCGGCCCCGGCGGGCGGACCCCGAGAAGTGATGGTGTGGACGAGCAGCAGCTGCCGTAGGCGGCGCGCGGAGTCGGCGCGTACGAGCCGCAGGCGCGGCCGGAGCGGCGGGCACGCCAGACGGAGCAGCAGGAGGAGGGGAGCGAACAGTCGGGCGGTGGCCGTGCGACCCAGCCGGAACACCGCCCGCTCGCCGGCCGACAGCCACGCGCCCAGCAGGAGCGCGGCGAGCAGGTGGGCCGCCAGCATGCCGACCGTCCCGCCGCCGTGATGCGACGGCATGGCCAGTGCGGCTGCGGCGTGGTGGGCGTGGGTACCCATCTCCATCCCCGCGCCCATGTCCATACCCGTGCCCATACCCGTGCCCATACCCGGCATGTCGGTCATCTGGACCGTCAGGCCGTCGCCGGGCGGGCTTTGGCCGAGACCGGCTGCCGCCATCAACTGTGCCGCCTCGGCCGGCGAAGCAGGGTGCGGGCCGCACAGCAGAAGCTCAGCCCACTGAGCGGCGAGGCCGCTGCCGTCCGGAGGCCGAGAACCGGTGGCAGCCTGGCCCAGCGAGAACAGGGCGTGGAGCACGGCCTGGGTACCGACCGTCAGCGAGGTCACCAGCATCGGCCCGCGCTCCCGGTCGGCGAGCCACCAGGCGGTGACGCCTACGGCGCCGAACGCGGCGGCCAGGGACCAGCCCGGGACGGTCGTGCCGGACATCAGCACGTGGCCGAGGGAGGCGAGCAGCACACAGACGGCCGCGAACACCGCGGCCCGTCCCGTACGCATTCCCCGTCCCATATCCATCGCCGGCTCATCGTCGCATCCGCCGTGGGGCGGCCACAGGGCCGGGTCGGCCAAATCGGCGTACAACGTCAGGTCTTGTTGCTGTGTGCCGCACACCACAGCAGGCGGGTGGAACCGGAGGCCGGCGCCGGCCGACGATTCGTACGGGTCAGCTCCATGCTCCGGGCCGCACAGGCTGCGGAACCGTTCGGGGGGACCGGTGGGCGGGCCCGACGAGCGGCCCCGCCGAGCCTCCGGCGCCGGCCGCCGTGAGAAACACCACGCCCAATGACACCCGCTGTCCGCGCTCCCAGGAAGTCGTCCCGGAGACGGCCTCGGTTCCCACGCTCACGGACTGTCCGACCCTTGTCGAGGCTGCCCCGCGCGTCGTGCATCATGGAGGCCGCCAGCTACCCGACCGGCGTCGGCCCGACGTGGCCGCGGCCGTCCTGCCACCGGAGCACGGTCTGATGAACCCCACCCGCCTTCTCGGCCGCGCTGCCACCGTCACGGCCGTGGCGGCCGGAGCTCTCGCGCTGGCCGTGCCCGCCTTCGCCCATGTCGAGGTAGAGTCCGACACCGCCCAGGCCCTGGCCACCAACGTCACCGTCACCTTCACGGCAGAGGCGGAGTCGGAAACGGCGGGTCTCGCCAAGTTCCAGGTCGTCCTGCCCGAGGGCATCGCCCCCGGTGACGTCAAGGTGGCCGACGCGCCCCAGGGCTGGACCTTCGCGGCCACCGCCGACGGGTACACCGTCGGCGGCCCCGCGCTCGCCACGGGCAAGGACGCGGTCTACAGGATCACCATCCGTCAGCTCCCCAACGCGAAGGAGCTGGTCTTCAAGACCCTGGAGACCTACGGCGACGGCCGGATCGACCGCTGGATCGAACTCCCGCAGGGCGGTGCCGAGCCCGAGCACCCCGCGCCGATTCTCAAGCTCGCAGCCGCGGCTCCCGGAGCCACCACGGTCAGCCCGTCCACCGTGGCCCCGTCCTCGTCCGCTGCATCCTCGGCTCCGGCCAGCCCCTCCGCCGCCCCGAGCATCACCGCCTCGGCCACGCCGGCCCCCGCCGCAGGCAGCAGCGACTCCTCTCCGGCCGTCCCGATCGCCGTCGGTGCGGCCGCCGTCGTCGCCCTGGCCGCAGGCGGCGCCTGGTGGTGGCGCCGGCGCAACCGCCCTGCCGGGAGCTGACCGGGCGGCGGCCCGCCTCACCTCCTGGCGCCCGTCGCAGGGGCCATGGCCGAGGTCGCAGGACCCTGGGAGGGTGGATGCCGAGGCATCTGCACCCCAGCGTTGACATCTGAGGGCACGCACCGCAGCGCCGACCCGGTCTACCGCCGGCCGGCGGTTGCCCGCTCAGTCTTTTGTGAGCTTGTAGTCGTAGTAGTGGGCTGGACCGGTGAGGACTGCCTGGAAGTAAAGCGGCTCACCGTCGCTGGCCAGGGGAACGTCGTGCCCGGCGGTTCGGGTGAAGCCGAGGGACACCCCGGGCACGTACGCATAGTCCGTTTCGCGCAGGACGGTCAGGCCGGTTGCTTCGAGCTGGTCGAGCAGTTGCAGAGCGGGGGTGCGGAAGACGTCGATGTCGCGGAAAAGGACCCTGATCTCCTCGGCGCCAGGCTGCGGAGTCCACACCTCAGCAGAGCTGAGGGTTCTGCCGTCCTCCAGGTGGAAGACGATCTCGAACTGCGGGTGCAACACGAGCACCTTCATGTAGTGGAACTGGTCGGCGGAACCGTCGTCCTGCACTTGGACGGTGCCGAGCGCCGCGGCCGCTTCCTTGACGGCTGCCGCCGGCATACCCAGGGGGAAGCCGGTGATCCCGTGCGGCGGGTCGAGTTCAATGTCCATGGCCGTCATTTTAGGAGGCAGCTCCTGATCTTCCAGTTGTTGTCCTTGAGGTACTTCTGGAACTCCGCGTTGTGCGGGAGCGAGTCGGCCATCTCCTTGATCGCGGCGTCGTACTTCGTGCCGTGGACGCGCCGGATCTCGTCGATGTCCTTCTTCATCGCCTCGTCGAACTTGCCCTGCTGGATGAGGCTTGTCTGGGCCGCGCGCCAAGCATCGGGGCCTGGGCCGGAGCCGGTGCTGATGAACTTGCGGTGGTCGTCGTACTCCATTCGGATCGAGGGCCCGTAGCCGGGGTTCAGGTCGGTGGCCAGCCCCAGCTTCTTGTAGGTGGCCTGCGCCGGCACGTGGTTGATCTCATAGCGTTGGGTGTTGCTGCCGTCGGTCCAGTTGGCCGGCTTCAGCTTGTAGTACCAGCCGCCCATACCTGAGGGCTGCTTCTTGGCGGCCAACCCCAGCGGGTCGATCCAGGCCAGCGGATTGGGCACGTACGCATGGGGGTTGGGACCTGCGGCCAGCCCGAGGGGGTCGGTGCTCAGGTAACGGCCGGTGGCCGAGTCGTAGTACCGGAAGTAGTTGTAGTCGAGGCCGGACTCGTCGTCGTGGTACTGGCCGGGCATGCTCAGAGGGCACGAGGGTTCGTCGCCGCCGCTTGGCCGAGGGCGATGGCCCCACAGGTCGGTGACGGCGGACCAGACGACCCGGCCGTCGGTGGCGACCAACTCACTGGGGGTGCCGACCAGGTCGGTGACGATGGCGAAGAACCGCTCATCGACGGTGGATTGGTCCGCCTGGCCCGCCTGCGGGTGCCAGCTGCGCTCGGTCTGCGCTGCGGGCTGCCAACTGCCCGGCTCCCAGTCCCAGGTACGGGTACGGACGGTGCCGTCGGCCAGCGCGCCGCATTCCTCGATCAGTTGCGTGCCGTCCCAGGAGAACAGGACCTCCCCGGCGCCTTCGCTGCCCACCCCGCCGACCTGCTGTTTGGCAGTGCGGCGTCCGATCGGGTCGTACCGGTATGTCCACGAACCGTGCTCCGGCGTATCGACCCGGACCAGCTGGTCCTCCGCGTTCCAGGTGTAGTGCCATTCACGACGCTGCCCCGACAAGGTACGAACCAGCCTACGGACAAGGCGGCCCTGGTCGTCGTACTCGTACGTGGTGCGTCCCGCCGTCCGCAGCAGGGAGCCCGTGTACGCGCGTTCGCCCTGCGTCGCGCCGTTGGGGTTGCGCGAATCCTCGGCCCGGGTGATGTTGCCGAGCCGGTCGTAGACGTAGCTCTCGCTCCAGGTATCGGCGCTGACCCGGGTGACCCGTCCCGACGGTGTGAGGTCGAAGTCACGCCGACCGCGTAGGCGATCCGTCGCGAAGGCCGGGAGGCCGTCGGCGCGGTAGCCGTAAGTGCGTTCCTGAACATTGGCGTAGGCCCCGGACGCGGTGCCAGCCCCGGAGCCCGGCGTTCCGTCAAGTGCCCAGATGGACTGGGCGCTCAACCGGTTGCAGGCATCCCAGGTCTGGGTGAGCGCCGCGCCGCCGCCGAGGTAGCGGGTGGTCTCCCGGCCGCTGGCGTCGTAGCCGAAGGACAGGGCGCCGAGCGCCCCGCTAAGGCTGAGCGGCTGGCTGTTCGCGTCATAGGTCCAGGTGGAAATGACGCCCGTCGGTGTGGTGCGGCGGATTCGCCGGCCGATGAGGTCGTACGCATACGCGGTGGCCCGCCCGTCGACGCTCTCGGTAAGCACCCGGCCGGCGACGTCGCGCTCGTACTCCAGGGCGCTGTCTCGACCGTTGATCCGAGTGAGGAACCCATGATCGTCGTAGAAGAGGGTGGTCGCCGAGCCATCGTGGCCCACCCGTTCGACGAGGTCACCGAGCAGGTTGTACGCGAAGGTGGTGCTACGCCCGGCGGAGTCGATCGTCTCCAGCAGCTGGTTGGCGCCATCGTGGCGGTAGGTGAGGCTACGGCCGTTGAAGTCGCTCTCCCCGATCAGATGCCCTGCTGCGTCGTACTGGTAGCGCCAGGTTGCGCCGTCCGTGCTGACCGAGACCAGTTGAAGTTCCGTGTCATAGCCGAACTGCTGTCGCTCGCCGTCGGGAAGGATGCGCGTCGCAAGGCGGCCGAAGTGGCCTGTGGCGAACGTGGTGACCGCGCCGACCGGGTCTCGATGCTCGGTGACATTGCCTTCGGCGTCGTAACCCCACGTCTCGCGCGTGCCGTCGGGGTGGATGCGCTCGAGTATCTCCCCCTCGAGTCGGCGGGTGAAGCGGGTTGTGCCGCCCATCGGGTCGGTCAGGGCGGACATGCGGCCGAACGCATCGAAGTCTGCGTGCGCGGTGTGGCCGAGCGCGTCGGTCACGGCGGTGGTAAGGCCGGCCGGGTTGGCGGCGAGGGTGCGCGTGTGGCCGAGCGGATCGGTCACCGACACCAGGTTGCCGCGCTCGTCGTAGGTGCGCACGGTCCGGGCTCCGGCCGCATCCGTGCTGGCGAGCAGGTTGCCACGGGGGTCGTAGTCGAACGCAGCAAGCAGGACGTCGGCCCGTGTCACGGACGCCACCTGACGAAGCGCGTTGTAGCCGAGTGCGATCGCACTTCCGTCCGGGGCGGTGATCAGGACCGGATCGCCGTGATCATCCAGGTCGAACCGGGTGGTCCGGTTGACCTCGTCGGTGCGGGCAATGACTCGGCCGAGTTCGTCGTACTCGGTGAGCGTCGTATGTCCCAGCGGGTTCACCGTCGTAGTGACGCGATGCTGCTCGTCGTAGTGGTACTCGGTGGGGTGTCCGAGACTGTCGGTGGACGTGGTCACCCGGCGGGCGGTGTCGTAGTAGAAGGTGGCCGACAGATGCCCGCCATCGCCGATGCCGCGCACCACTCGGCCGGCGTCGTCGTAGACGTACTCGTAGCTCTGGCCGTTGCGGTCGATCCAGGCGGTCATACGGTCCGCGTCGTCGTACTCGTAGATGTACGGCAGGCCCGAGGAGTTGACGATCCCGGCCAACTGCCCCGCGGGGTAGTACTGGTAGCCGACGACGGTGGTGCCCTGTCCGTGGGCCGTGCCGTCCAGCAGCCGCAGTCCCTCCACCCGTGGCCCCGCTTCGGTGTGGGTGATGTCGACCGCGACCCGGTACCCGCCGGTGTGTCGGACCTCGATGGGATGGCCGGACTCGTCGCGGAGGAAGGCTATTCGGTGGTCGTTGCGGTCCGAGAGGGCCGTGATCGGGCGGATGTCGCCGATCCGGTAGGAGTTGGTGCCCGAGCCGGTGAAGTGACGCGTCCAGCCCCGGTCCGGGTCCTCGATCCGGATGGTGTCCGCTGCGGGGTCCCAGGTGAGCGGCCAACGGGCGCCGGCCAGCGGATGGACCGGCTGGCCCGGTTGGGCGGGCAGCGGGTAGTGCAGGATCTGGGCGTCGTCACCGGCGTAGTGGATGCCGTCCGCGTCGATCTCGATGCGCTGGTCCAGGGTGGAGGACCAGCCCGGGCCGTGCAGCCGCCCGCCGATGTAGTCGGAGGCGTACGCGCGGCGAAGGACCAGCGGAAGCAGGCCGGGAAGGGCGAGGTCCGTCTCCGAGGTGATCACCTGACCCGAGACCACATCCACCGGGTCGCCGGCGGTCCGGCAGCCGATATTGCCGTCCGCCGCCTGCCCACGCTTACCGCCCCGGCCCAGCGGCCGCTCGCCCTTCCCGCGCCGGCCACCGCCGGGTCCCTTGGGACCGTGAGGCATGTCCTTCTTGCCGCCGTCGAGGATCTTCTTGAGGTCGGCCGCGTGTTTGGCGTCGGCTTCGCGGGTGTTGTGGGCGACCTTCTTCAGGTTGTCGCCGGCCTTGCGGTAGAAGTTCTTGAGCGCCTTGCCGGCGTCGTCGGCCAGCGTCTTGCCCAGCTTCTGTGCCCCGTGCTCCAGCGCTTTGACGATCTGGTTGCTCATTCGAAGCTCACCCCCGCGATCTTGGACTGGAACGCCTGTGCGTGGCCGGCCACCGTCTCGGCGTGGTCGTGCATCGTCCGCGCGTGTCCCTCCAACGCGTCGGGGTCGATCCGGAACCCGGTGCCACCGCCCCCGCCGCCGGACACCCCGAGTGCCGACTCCGCGGCCTGGAACACCAGCCCGCTCACCGCTCCTGCGACCACCTCGATGAGCGGGTCGATGGCTGCCTCGATCACCTGGCCGATGATGTACTGCTCCAACTGCTGCTCGAGGTAGTTGATGAGGCGCTTTGCTGCCTCTTCGATTGCGATAACCGCGGCCTCGGCCAACCCGAACGTCGCGACTGCCGCCGCCTGGTCGGCCACGAAGGCCGCTGCCAGCACCACCAGCTCGGCGATCGTCTCGACCTTCATCGCCACGATCACATCGGCTGACACGTCGAGCGCTGTCGCTACCACATGACACGCTTGCACCAGCTCGTTCATGTGAGAGTCCGACAGCTGCGCCCACTTGGCGAGCAGGGCCTGGTACGAGGCGCCCTCGTAGGCCTCGCCGAGCCGCTGGACCGTCGCTGTCGAATCCGCGTGGGCGGAGTCCACGTTCTCCGCGAACTCCCGCACGTGCGAGGCGAACTCACGCACCGCGTCCTCGTTGACCGTCGGCCAGTTGATGCCGATGAACGACAGCAGTGAAACCACCTCGCCAGGCAACTCGATCGCCACAGGCTCCCCCTCGGCCGTCAGTGGACAGATGTTCGCTTGACGTCAAGCTATCCGACGCTTCGGCGGGCTTGAACGGTTCTCCAGCCACGGCCGACGAAAAATGGGGCCGAGCTGGGCATGGGCTTCTCACGGCCGGACGGGGTGACGGGACGGAGTGTGTCCACTGAACTGTGTGTCTGTCTCAGGCGACTTGGTACACGGCGTCGCTACTGCGAGGCGGTGGGCGTCCAGTTGCCCAGCCAGTCGGCGATCTCCTGGCCGGAGGCCTGGGCGTCGGTCAGCTGAGGGCGGTTGGTGCTCGCGGTGCCCGCGCCGGGGCCGGTGTTCCGGTACTCCGCGAAGCGGTCGTCCTTCCAGGAGAAGCCGCCCATGTCGGACCACGGGGTGGACCTGACGGCCTTGCTGAGCGTGGAGTTGCGCACCGTGGTCTGCGGGTCGAGGGTCGCGTCGCCGCCTGCGTGCCAGTTGCGGCCGAGGTAGAAGCTCCCGTCGGACACGTCGCCGTTGATCGTGCTGCCGGTGATCAGGAAGCCCTTGCGGTCGGCGGGGGTGCTGGGCGCGGTGACGAAGCCTGCCGAGCTGCCGTCCGAGCGCTTCTTGAGGGTGATCACCGAGTGGTCGATCACGGCGCTGGCCCGGCCGAAGATGAAGTCGACATTCCCCACGATGTAGGAGTTCGTGACGTAGACCCGGCCGAGCTTCTCGCAGGCGGCGGTGTCCAGTTCGAGGGTGTCCTGGTCTCCGGTGACGATCACGCTGTCGAGAAGGACCATGTCGGCGCCGGTGCGCAGCGCCACCGCCTGGGCGCTGATGCTCGGGTTGGCCTTCTCGTCGAAGTCGTTGGAGACGGTGAGGTTGCGGGCCTGGAAGTCGTCGGCCTCGACTGCGACGGTGGCGCTGCCGGGGGTGCCGTAGGTGCCGGAGCCGTCCGGCTTGGGGGTGCCCGCGGCGTTGTTGTGGACGATGACGGTGTCCTGGCGGCTGCCGCCGCTGCCCTGAAGGGTGATGTGCGGCTTGTTCGACGGGATCTTGACCGTCTCGCGGTAGGTGCCGGGCTTGACGGAGATGACGACCCGTGAGGTGTTGTTCGCCGGTACGGCGTCGACGGCGGCCTGCACGGTCCTGTACTGGCCGGAGCCGTCCCCGGCCACGGTCAGGGTGGTCGCGGCCGGGGTGGCGGTGGTCGCCGTGCCGATGGCGGAGCGGGGGCCGGCGCCGGACCTCACCTTCGAGGGGACGTCGGCGGCCGGGTCGAGGGTGTAGCTGTAATAGGACGTGGGGTCGAAAGCCGTCCCGCCGCTCTCGTTACGCCCGGTGGTGTTCACGAAGACGTTGCCGCGCTGCACGAGGGCGGCCGTGCTGTCCTTGGTGACCGGGTTGTTGAGCCCTTCGAAGTAGCTGTTCTCCAGGACCATCTTCGTCGCGCCGCGCGCGTAGTTGCCGTACGCCGAGGTGATGGACGTGCCCGGGTCGTCCTGCAGGTAGTTGTTGTACAAGTGTGCGTGCGCCACGTTGTCGGTGGACGGGTTGCGCTGTTCGGTCTCGTGGAACCAGTTGTGGTGGATGGTGATGTCGGCGGTGACGTGGTCGGTCCAGCCGATGCCGAAGGCCTTGTTGTCGTTCTGCAGCCGGTTCCAGGACACCGTCAGGTAGGTGGTGTCCTTGCGGCTGTCGATCAGCCCGTCGGCCATGTGGCGCAGATCTTTGTGGTCGATCCACACATGGTGGGCGCCGTCCATCTGGATGGCGTCCCAGTCGTGCTCCTTGTCGTTCCATGTGCCGGCGTACGAGTGACGGATCGTCAGGTTCCTGATGATCACGTTGTGCACGCCCTGCCCGAGGAAGAACCCTCCGCCGACGATCTGGCCCGAAGTGCCCGAGCCCACGATCGTCTTGTCCGAGGCGACCTTGATCTCCTTGCCTTTGGGGTCCATGGTGATCGCCCCCGCCACGACGATGACGTACGGCTGCGAGGCGGTCGCGTACTTCTCCAGGTCGGCCAGGGTCTTCACGGTGACGATCGCGCCGTCCCGCCCGCCGTAAGTACCGTTCTGTCCCAGCGCATGGACGGAGGCGAAGCCGTCTGCGGCGTCACGGGCCCACGCGGGGACGACGGTGGCCGCCGCCGCCTTCGGCTGCACGTCCTCGCCGAATGCTCCGAAGCCCGCGCCGTACGACAGACCGACCGCAGCGGCCGCCGCCACCGGGATGCCGACGATCAGGCCGAGCTTGCGCCTGCGGTGCCGTGCCTTGTGCTGAGTGGTGTCCATTGCCTCATCTGCCTTGGGAGGGTTGGTGGGTGTTGCATCAGCCAGTCACCGCCGCAGGCGAAAAGGTTGCCGCAGGTTTTGCGCGCCGTCGCTCAGGTGCCGGGTGCGAAGTCGCCCCAGACCGAGGGTTTCGTGTCCGCCGTGCTCGCGTCCGCCCGGTAGGTGTCGCCGTGGGCGTCCCGGCCGCCCGCCGTGTGGTTGTACTGGCCGGCGAAGACGTGCTGTCCCACCGGGACGGTCCTGCCGGACTTGAGCGTCCAGCGGTAGACGAGCACGCCGTTGTCCTCCCGTACGGAGATGGTGAAGTCGTCACCTGGCAGGGTCTGCCAGCTTCCCGTGTTCCGGACGCCGCCCGTCTGGGCGATGCGCAGTTCCACGGTCAGCGCGGTCAGGGGCTTGCGGGTCCTGAGGGTGACGTTGCTCTGGGCCCAGAAGCTGTTGCTGTGGGGATCGACGGATCCGTCGGCCCACAGGGGCCCGTCCTCGGTGTGTGTGCCGCCGGGTGGGGCTGCGGACGTGTGGCCGGGCTGCGGCGTGGTGGCGGGTGCGGATGGCCGACCGGTGCCGGACGGTGACGGCGTGTCGCCCGGCTGTCCTGACCCGGGGGAGCGGGGTGAGGGGGACGGCGAGGAACCGGCGGCGGAGCTCTCGGAGCCGGCGGCCGCCTCCTGCCGGGGTTCGCTGTTCTGGACCACGGCGCCCACGGCGAGGCCGCCGGCCGCCAGGGCCGCACCGGTGGCGAGTGCGGCGAGCGCGAGCCTCGGCCAGGACAGGCCGAGCCGGATGCGGTGCCGGGCCTTGCGGGTGCCGGTGGAACGGGCGGCGGGGGACGTGGTCATGCCGCGCTCCAGGCGGGCGAGGATGCGGGCCCGGTCCGGCTGGTGGGCGGCGGCGGCCTCCCGGAGCCGCCGGTGCAGATCGTCCATCAGTTCCTCCTCCCCACAAGTTCCTCGGCGGCGTGCGTGCCGAGTGTGCGTCTCAGTTCCGCCATGCCTTTGGAGGTCTGGCTCTTGACCGTACCGACCGATATGCCGAGGGCGAGGGCGGTGTCCTTCTCCGACAGGTCGAAGGCGTGGCGCAGCACGACGCACGAGCGTTTGCGGAAGGGCAGCCGGCCCAGCGCGGCCCGTACGTCCACCACGCCGGCGATGTCCGGGTCGTCCACCCGGTCGGTGTGCCGGGCCCAGAACAGTGCGACGCGGCGGCGTTCGCGGACCGCGCTGCGGATGCGACTGCGCGCCATGTTGGCGACCACGCCCCGGGCGTAGGCGAGCGGATGGTCCGCTCGCCGTACCCGGTCCCAGCGGTGCCAGAGTGCGACGAGCGCGTCTGCGGCGAGGTCGTCGGCGGCGTCCGACTCGCCCGTCAGGAGATGGGCGAGGCGGGCCAGTTCGGCGTGGTGGCGCTCGAAGAAGTCGTGGAACTCCGCGGCTGCGTCTTCGAGGAGCATGTCCGTGGGGGAGACCTCTCCGGTCAGGATGTGAGCGTTAACATAATCGCGGGAGACGGCAGCATAGCAACCGCCGAGCCCATGGCCGGTCCGCGGTGGGAGCCATCAGCCGACCCGGTTCCGACTCGTGAGGACGCCCGCGCCGGCCGACTTGGCGAGCTTGGCGGGCAGACCGGCGGCGGACTCCAGGCCCGCGGTCAGCTTCGGCGTCCAGTTCACGGCCGTCTTGATCTTCTTGCCGGAGTGCTCGGCGTTGTACGCGGCGACGAGGTCGGCCACCGTGCCGTTGACCAGGTTGCCGCTGCCGGCGACCGCGCCGGTGCCGTCCCCGCTGAGCAGCTGCGAGACCTTCCGGTCGCTCGACAGCGCCCAGTAGTTGTTCTGCGCGACGACCTGGGCGTTGGCCCGGGAGTTGATGCTGTAGCTGTGGGTGTAGCCGTTGAGCGTCGCCGTGTCGTAGTAGTTGTCGTAGAGGTGGATCTGGCCGACCCGGGCCAGCGGGGCGCGCTGCACGATGCCCTGGAAGACGTTGTGATGGAGCGTCACCCGCAGCTTCGAGTCCTTGTCGCTGCTGCCGATGAGCATGGTCTTGTCGTGGTTGGTGAACCGGTTGTACTCGACGGTGACCAGGTCGGAGGCGTTGGTGATGTCGAGTGCGCCGTCGTGGACCTGGTACTCGCGCCCGAAGTAGGACGGGTTGGCGCTGTCGTCGTGCGGGCTGTCGCCGAAGGTGTTGTGGTCGGCCCAGACGTGCGTGGCGCCGCGTAGCGTGACCGCGTCGTACTGGGAGTTCCAGTTCCCCGACGAGCCGTCGGTCGGGTCCCACTGGGGGAAGCAGTCGCGGGTGTCGGTGAGGGTGAGGTTGCGGATGATGACGTTGTCCGCATGACTCACCTGGAGGCTGCCGCCGACGATCGCCGCGCCCGAGCCGGGTACTCCCACGATCGTCGTCCTGGACGGCACGCTCAGGACCACGCGCGCGGCCTGCCGGGCCTGCGCCGCGCTGCGGGCCGACTCCTGGGCGCCCGTCGGAAGCTTGGCGCGGCCCCAGGTGGCCGGGTCGTAGGCCTTCAGATAGGCGCTGAGCGAGTAGCCGGTGCCGGCCGCGTAGTCCGCACAGCCCAGGGGCTTGCCGGAGTCGTCGGTGTTGGCGTCGATGGAGCCCTTGATCTGGATGATCCGTGGTGCGCCGGTGGGGCCGGCCTTCAGGGCTTTCGCCAGCTCCGCCCGGGTGGAGACGGTGAAGGTGTGGGCGGCGTCGGCGGCTTGGCCGCCGGTGGTGCCCGAACCGTCGGCGGCCCAGCCGTCCTTGGCGGGCAGGGGCGTGTGCGCGAGGTCGACGGCGGCGGCGCCTGCACTCATGGTGAGCGGTACGGCGGCGAGACCGGCGGTCGTCAGGGCGGCGGCGCCGACCAGAGCGAGCCGCCGCCGGGCGGGGGAGCGGCGGTGCGAGGGGGCAGACACGTGATGTCGGTCCTTCGGTGAGGGGGAGACTGTCAGCCCTTCAGTTGCCGCCGCCGCACCGGAGGTTGCCGCCGCTCGGGGAAATTCCCCCGGTTCCTTGGCCGTTCGCCGTTGAACGCGTCCCTGGGCCGTGACCACAGGCCCCCTGTGGGCTGACGGATCGACCCGGCTACGCCGCGGACCGGGGCTCGCCGGCGGGGGGAGGTTGCGCCACCGGCCCCGGCAACCCGACGGCCAGCGAGTCGTGCGGGACCGGGAGTTGGTGAGGATCGGGACGGATGCAGGGGTCATCCACCCGTGTACCGGTCAGCGTCTCGCCCGGCGCCGCGCCACGAAGAAGCCGATCACCATGCCGGTCAGCAGGGTCACGGTCAGGACCACCCATAGGGGCATGGTGACGGTGGTGACCCACAGCGTGATGGAGACCGATCGGGTGTTGGCCGCGATGAACCAGACGGCCAGGACCGCGAGGGCGCCGACTCCGATCGTCCGCAGCCGCATCTCGCGCCCCTTGACCGTGAGGCTCGACTGGCGCTGCGGCGGAGGATTGTTCTTCGCCATGCCCCCAGTATGGCGCCACCCGAGTGACCGGTCCTGCGCAGACGGCGGAGCTGCGCCCGGCCTCGACCGGCTGAGGCGGCCGAGTGGGGAGCGGCGTCAGCGGGAACTGCCCTCCCCGCCGGCGGGGAGTTCCGGCGGCTGGGCCTGCCCGTCGTGCCGTTCCTCGCCGCCCGTGAGCAGGCGGTTCAGCAGGCCGCCGAGAGTGTCGCGCTGGTCGGCGGTGAGCGGGGCGAAGGACTCGGCGAGGACGCGTTCCACGATCTCGGCGCCCTCCTGCCGGACCTGGCGGCCGCGCTCGGTGAGCCGGTGCCGTACGGCGCGTCCGGGCCCCGGAGTCCGCTCGATCAGCCCTCGCTCGACCATCCGGCCGGCCAGGGTGCCGAAGGCCTGGTCGGTCTGGAAGGTCAGCTGCGCCAAGTCGTGCAGGGAGGCTTCGGGGCGCTGGTCGAGGTGTCGTAGGGCATCCCACTGCACCAGGCTGACCCCGATCTGCTGGAGGGCGGAGTTCAGCGCGTGGTGGTGGCGGTTCTGCAGCCGCTTCACGGCCTGCCCGAGTTCCTGGAGGGATGTACTCACGGGACGATCCTAGCGCTCAATCTAAGCTTGTTTATATCAATATCCTGATCTAACGTTGTTGATATGGAACCTGACCTCACCTTCGACCGGCGCGGCGAGGGCCGCCCGTACCTCCTGCTGCACGGCGGCGCCGGGCCCCACTCGGTCGCCGCCTTCGCCGAACTCCTGGCCGGCCACGGGCCCGGCCAGGTGATCACCCCGACTCACCCCGGGTTCGCCGGCACGCCGCGCCCGGACGGCCTCGACGGCATCGGCGGCCTCGCCGCGCTCTACCGCGACCTGCTCGACCGACTCGACCTCGAGGACGTCACCCTGGTCGGCAACTCCATCGGCGGCTGGATCGCCGCCGAACTCGCGCTGCTGCACAGCCCCCGGGTCAGCGCCGTCGTCCTGGTCAACGCCGTCGGCATCGCCGTCGACGAGTCCCCGATCACCGACATCTTCGGCCTGTCGCCGGCCGAACTGTCCCAACTCGCCTACCACGACCCGGCCCCCTTTCACGTCGACCCCGCCTCGCTCAGCGAGCAGCAGTCGGCCGCGCTGGCCGCCAACCGGCGCACCCTGGCGGTCTACGGCGGAAGTCCGTCCATGGGCGACCCGCACCTGCGCGCTCGCCTTGCCGACGTCACCACGCCGACCCTCGTCCTGTGGGGCGAGAGCGACGGAATCGTGCGCCCTGCCTACGGCCGTGCCTACGCCGAGGCCATCCCCGGCGCCGAGTTCCACCTGATCCCGGCCGCCGGCCACCTCCCCCAGCTCGAGACCCCGCACCAACTCCTCGCCCACGTACGGACCTTCACCGAAGCCCACGGGCAGGTCACCCACCCGCGCTGAGTCCGCGCGCGGCACGCTGCAATCCCCCGGCCTGCTCCGTCGGCAGGCCAGGGGTGCGGCGAGGGGGATGTAGAGGGTCGGCTCCGGACGGCCTCCGGTATCAGCTCCGTCGGCTTTCGCGACGAGGAGCAGCGAGGTCGTGCGCGGGTCATTGACGCACCGATTGTTAACGATAACAATCGGCCCGAGCGCACGCCGTACGAAGCGGGCGTACGGAAGCCGCCACCCCTGTATCGGGGGTGACGCACCATCAGCGCGCCATGGATTACCCCCTTACCCACTCGTTCAAGGGAGACCCATGCACCTCACCCGATCCCGCCCCCGCCGACGACACCGGTACCGGGCCGCGCTGGCCCTGGCCGCCGGCGTGTCGCTGCCAGGCTGTCGCCGGTACAGTCCTCAGTCCTGAATCCGCCGCCAGGGCCGGTCCGCCTCCAGCGCGAACGCCAGCTCCAGCAGCATCCGCTCCTGCCCGTGAGCGGCCGAGAGATGCACGCCGATCGGCAGGTCGTTCGCCGCTGCACCCGCGGGCAGCGAGATCCCCGGGCCACCCGCCACATTGTTCACCGGGGTGAAGGCGACATAGCGGTTCAGACGGTCCAGCAGCTCCTCGAAAGCCACATTCGGACTCAGATGCCCGATCGGTGGGGCCACGTGTGCCAGCACCGGCGACAGGATCACGTCGTGCTCGCGGAACAGTCCGGCATACGCCTCCTTTGCCCGCGCCAGTCGGCGCAGCACCCCGGGCGTCCGCAGGAATCCGCGCTGGTAACTGCGCCGCAGCCCCTTCGTCAGACCGTCCAGCTTCCGCGCCTGGAAGCTCCGATCCACCGACAGCCGGCCCGTGACCGCGATCAGAAAGGCGATGTAGCCCCAGTACAGCGTGAAGTCCTGCGAGAACTCCGCCCCGAACGGCAGCGTCGCCGGTACGACCCGGTGCCCCATCCCCTCCAACCGCGAAGCCGTCTGCTCGACCGCGCGACGAGTCTCCTCATCGGTGACCGCCAACGGCGAGTCCACGACCAGCCCGATTCTCAACCGCCGTTCTCCGGGCCCTTCCACCAGCCCCAGCGGTGGGAGCGCGGGATTGCGGTGATGGCGCTCCGCCGCCGCGAAGAAGGCGGCGGTATCCCGGACCGAGCGCGTGACCACCCCGTCCGTGATGATGTCGATCGGCAACTGCCGGCCCTGCGGGTTGGCCACCAGCCGCCCGCGAGTCGGCTTCAGGCCGACCAGTCCGCAGCATGCCGCCGGTATCCGGATCGAACCACCACCGTCGTTGGCATGCGCGATGGGCACCACCCCCGCCGCCACGAGAGCGGCAGCCCCACCGGAGGACGCCCCGGGCGAGTGCGACGGGTTCCACGGGTTGCGCACCGGCTCCGCCGTCGCGAACTCGGTCGAGGCGTTGAGTCCGAACTCCGGCATCCTCGTCTTGCCCAGAACCGTCAGGCCGGTGCTCAGGAACTGATCGGTGAAGCCCGAGTTCCGCCGCGCAGGCCGGGCTCGGAACGCCGCGCTGCCCTGCCCGGTCGGCAGGCCCCGCAGGTCCACGTTGTCCTTCAGGTACGTGGGGACCCCGAACAGTGCACCGCCGTCGCCATCCTGAGCAACTCGCGGCTCCCCGTACGCCGGAAAGGCAACGGGAGCCAGTTCGGAGTCGATCCGCCCGGCACGCGCCGCCGCGGCAGCGGCCAACTCCGCGGGGCTCACGTCGCCGGCGCGCACCAGCGCCGCCAAGGCCACCGCGTCGTGCTCACCCAGCGCATCGTCACCGAACGCGTGAACCCGCTTGTACGCCATGCGCACTCCCCAACCCCTACCGACCGGTAATGACGCGAGCAGCTCAGCAGTGTACGGGTGAGCGACAGCTGCGCACACCCTCCTGCCCTGGCCAGGCATCCACCGGCGTCATGCATCCGCCTCACCTGGGCGGCGGGGGCGCGGCGCGGGGCTTCAGGCGGGAGTTCGGGAGGGCGGGGGCGGGCAGGCGGCGCGGGGTGCCTTCGAAGCCGTCGATGCTGCCGAACCGATCGGTCTCGTGCTGCCAGGCGTCCCGGAAGGCGACGATCTCCTCGTGGCTGCGGGCGACGAAGTTCCACCACATGACGATCTGCTCGCCGAACGGCGGCCCGCCGAGCAGGATCAGGCGAGCGGACTCGTCGGTGGGGTTGGCCAGCGTCAACTCCGCCGCACCGACGCCGAGGTAGCCGAGATCGGTGCGGGCCAGCCCGGTGCCGGCCATGGTCACCGCACCGGTGTCGACGAGCACGCCGTGCTCGAAGCGGGGGTCGACGTCCAGGGTGACCTGCGCGTGCGGTTCCACGCCGATTTCCGCGCCGAGCAGCGGCGTGAACGTCCGGACGGGGGAGCGGGCGCCGGCGAGCTCGCCGAGGAACACCCGCGCGGTCGCACCGCCGAGCTCGGTCGTCGGCGGTGCGTAGTGCTGGAAGTCGCGGGGAGCCTCGCGGTGCGCGTGGGGCAGGCCGACCCACAGCTGAACGCCGTGCAGCGTCCGTACCTCCGGCGTGGAGACCTCGGAGTGGCAGATGCCGTGGCCGCCGGTCATGATGTTCAGCTCGCCGGGCCGTACCAGCGCGTGGGTGCCGAGGCTGTCCCGGTGCTCGAGCTCGCCGCTGAACAGCCAGCTCACGGTCTGCAGCCCGGCGTGCGGGTGCGGCGGGATGAACATGCCGTCGGTACCGCTGACGTCCTCGGGGCCGTAGTGGTCGGCGAAACACCACGCGCCGATCAGGGATCGGGCCCGCTGGGGGAGTGTGCGGCGTACCCGCATGGCGCGTACGCCGCCCAGGGGCACGTCCCGCGCGGTGAGTACCTCGACGGCGGGTCGGGCCGAATCGTCGGACTCGGGGATCGGCTCGCCGCACAGCATCTCGACGGGCCGGGTTTCGGTGTTGCTCATGGCGGATTCCGGCGGGAAGTGATCAGCTGGGAAGATCGCTGGGCAGGTCGCTGGGGCGGACGCGGTAGACCTGCAGGTTGAGGCCGTAGTACTTGGAGGTCTCGCCGACCCACTGCATGCCGAGCCGCTTGGCCATGGCGATGGCGCGGACGTTGTTCGGCCGCGCCACTGCGAAGAGTTCTTCGGCGTCCTGGGTGAACGCCCAGGCGATCAGCGCGCGGCCGGCCTCGGTGGCATAGCCCTGCCCCCACGCCCCGGGGGCCAGCTGCCAGCTCATCTCGAGGTCGTCCTCGTACGGCGGCAGCAGCCGGATGCCGAGGCCACCGACGACCGTCCTGTCGTCCCTGCGCTGCACGGCCCACCGTCCCCGAGGCGGCGGCAGGTTCGGCTGCGCCTCCTGCCACGCCTGCAGCACCGAGCGCATCGCCGCCAGGTCGCGGACGCGGTCCATCGCAGGAGTGAGCCAGTGTGCGACGTCCGGCGAACCGTAGATCGCCAGTGCCTCCTCGGCGTCGTCGACGGACCAGTCCCGGATGATGAGCCGATCGGTGGTCAACGAGATGTCCATGGCCCGGAACCCTCCTTGGTCCTCCTGGTGGCCATCATGCCCCCGCCCGCCTGCGTGCGCGAGGAGCGGGCCTCCCTCGGGGGCCTCACCCCAGTCCTTCGCACGGCCAGGCCGGACGTCGGCTCTCAGACCGGCCGATGGGCGGGTCCGCCGGCGGCTCGGGCGCGGGCCGCCTCGATCTCCGCGTGGGCCAGGTCGCGGTTCGCCCAGTGGGAACCCTCGACGGACTTGCCCGGCTCCAGGTCCTTGTAGACCTCGAAGAAGTGGGCGATCTCGAGCAGGTCGAACGCACGTACGTCGCCGATGTCCTGGAGATCGGCCCTGCGCGGGTCGTGCGCGGGCACGCACAGCACCTTCTCGTCCGGGCCCGCCTCGTCCGTCATCACGAACATGCCCAGGGCCCGGCAGACGATGGAGCAGCCGGGGAAGGTCGGTTCGCCGACCAGGACGAGCGCGTCCAGCGGGTCGCCGTCCCGGCCGAGGGTGCCGTCGATGTAGCCGTAGTCGGCGGGGTAGCGGGTGGCGGTGAACAGGGTCCGGTCCAGGCGGATCCGCCCGAGCGCATGGTCCATCTCGTACTTGTTCCGCGACCCCTGGGGGATCTCGATGATCACCTCGAACTCCATCATGACCTCCGTACGTTCTCGCGCGGTCCGGGCGAGCCAGGGACGGGGCGGCCTCCGGCCGGTGTGCGATGTCGTCGCGCATCCTTCGAAGGGCGCCGGCCGGGGTCAAGGCGAGCCTGAGCGACTCGGGGATCATCCGCAAGTCGTGGGCCGGCAGCTGCGAGGCTCGCCCGCGCACCTGCTCAGTGGGCGGCATGGTCATGGCCATGTCCGTCGGTGCCGGGTCTGCCGCTCATCATGCGGAGCATGGCGGGCCCGCCGGTTCTGAGGAAGCGCACCAGGAGAGCGGCGGCGAGGAGGAGGAAGGCGATGTTGAGGTAGGTGGTGTAGTTCCAGGAGACGCCCTCCATGGGGATGGTGGCGTCCTCGGGGTCGGGGATGAGGCCGAGACCGCCGAAGGTGAACTCGACGACGTAACCGGCGGTGACCATGGACAGGTAGAAGGTGACGAGCAGGAACGCTGCCGTCCGTGGGCCGTAGTACTTCCGGTAGATGTTGAGGATCGGCAGGATCAGCAGGTCGGCGAAGATGAAGGAGATCACGCCGCCGAAGCTGATGCCGCCCTTCCACAGCACCACGGCGAGCGGCACGTTGCCGATGGAGCACACGAACGAGGCGATGGCCACCAGCGGGCCGATGATCGGCCCCCAGAGCTTGGCGGCCAACGGGTGGCCCTCGAAGAAGAAGGTCTGCCAGAAGCTGTCGGGGACCCAGGCCGCGATGGCGCCGGCGATGAGCAGCCCGAGCACCAGGTCACGCAGGATCGCGGCCCACTCCATGACGAAGACGTGCGAGGTGGCGGTGAAGCCCTCGCCGGACAGCAGCCGCCGGGCGAAGGGGCCTTCGCGGTGGACGGACATGTCCATCGCCGCGTGGCCCTCCATCGAACCCGCCAGCCCGCGTTCGGCCTGCTCGCGTGCCTCGCGCAGCAGCCTAGACCGCAGGAACAGCCGGAACAGTACGGCCAGTACGAGGATCATGATCGGCCCGCCGAAGAACTCGGCCGCCGTGAACTGCCAGCCCATCAGCAGCGCCAGAATGATGCCGAGTTCGACGACCAGGTTGGTGGAGGCGATCTCGAAGGCCATCGCGGCGGTGAAGTTCGCGCCCTTGCGGAACAGGGACCGCGCCAGCGCCACCGCTGCGTAGGAGCAGGACGAGGACGCGGCGCCGAGCCCGGCGGCGATCGCGAGCGAGCGGGGTCGGTCGTCGCCGAGCAGGGAGACGACGGTCGACTTCCGTGCGATCGCCTGCACCACCGCCGAGAGGGCGAAGCCCAGGATCAGGGCCCAGGTGATCTCCCAGGTCATCGAGCCGGCAATCGACAGTGCGTGCAAGATCGCGTGCGTCATCCCTGAAGCTTTCCCCCGCAGTACGGCAACCGACCACCGGACACGCTCGGGCATCACGCGAGCATCACGCGCGCCGAGGCCCGGTCTGACAATTCGCGTCGGATCAGCGCGCGGCTCCCCCAGCCTCCGGCCGGGAGGGGCCCCATTTCGCGCCCGGCTGGGCGTGCCGGCGGGTCGGTCTCGTACGGGGTCGTACTTGGCCGATCCGGCGGTGCGTCCAGGCGGGATGCCTGGCGTCGTGCGCCCGGCAGGAATTGTCAGACAGGGCCTGGGGCCACCGGGCCGCTGGGCGGCGGCCGGGGGCATCTTGGGGGACCGTTGGTGGTGAGGGGCCTGCTTTTTCGTCCGCAGACCGGCTCACGGAGGAGGCTCGCGCCATGTCCGCCCAGAAACCGCAGTCCGGCGACCGTCGGGCCCGTGCAGCCGCGCTCCGGGCCGAGGAGGCCCGCCGGGAGAAGCGCAAGCGCCTGCTCACCCGCGGCGCGATCGGCCTCGCCGTCCTCGCGGTGGTGGGCGGCATCGCGACCGCCGTCGCCCTGAACTACGACTCCGGCGGTACGGGGTCGTCCGTCGCGGTGCCCGCGCAGCCGCGCCTCACGGCCGAGGGCCGCACCACACTGCCGCCCTGGGACGCGCCGGCCGACCCGGCCGCCGCCGTGAAGGCCGCCGGACTGCCGATGCTCGGCTCGGAGGGCACGGTCGAGCACATCCACGCGCACCTCGACGTCTTCGCGAACGGCAAGGCGGTGACGGTGCCGGCACTGATCGGTATCGACGAGGCCAAGCAGCAGATCAGCCCGTTGCACAGCCACGACACCACCGGCATCATCCACGTCGAATCGCCGGTGAAGGCCGACTTCAGCCTCGGCCAGTTCCTGACGCAGTGGCAGGTCTCCGCCTCCGCCGACCACCTCGGCGGCCTGAAGACCGACGCCACCCACACGCTGACCGCGTACGTCAACGGCAAACCGGTCGCCGGCAACCCCGCCGCGATCATTCTGGGAGCCCACGACGAGATCGCCCTGGTCTACGGCACGGTCGCCGAGAACGCGACGGTGGCCGTCCCCGGCACGTACACCTGGCCGAGCGGCCTCTGAGCCCTGTCGGCCGACGGCCGGGAGGCGCCGACTCCCGGCCCGTCTACCATGAGCGCAGCGAGGAACGGTTGAACGAGAGGGCGCCACGGTGGTTCGCGGGCTGGGGGAACTCGAAGCGGAGATCATGGACCGCCTGTGGAGCTGGGGCCGTCCCGCCACCGTCCGGGACGTGGTCGACGACATCAACAGGCATCGGCCGGTCGCCTACACGACGGTGATGACCGTCGCCGACATCCTCCACGGCAAGGGCCTGCTGCGCCGCACCAAGGAGGGCCGCGCCTGGCTGTACGAGCCCGTGCGCAGCAGGGAGGAGTACACGGCGGCCGTGATGCAGGACGTGCTCGGCCTCAGCAAGGACCGTCCGGCGGCGCTCTCCCACTTCGTCAACCAGATGTCCGCGGACGAGGTGGCGGCCCTGCGGGCGGCGCTGCGCTCGATCGCCCGGAGCGACGACGCGTGATCGGGATAGCGGTGCTGCTGGCGTACGCGCTGCTGGTCGGCCTGGCGCTGCCGCACGCGCTGGTGCGGGCCCGCTGGACGCAGCGGGCCCCCGGCCTGGCCGTGCTGGTCTGGCAGGGACTGCTGGTCTCCTTCGTCTCGTCCCTCGTGCTCCTCGCGCATCACGTGGTGGTGCCAGACCGCCATGTCCACGGAGGGGTGCTCGGGCTCCTGCATGTGTGCGGTGCGGCGACCGCCGACGGCGTGGGCGCTGCGGTCGCGGGCGAGGCCGCTCAGGCTCTCCTGCCGCTCGCGGCAGGGGTGTGGCCTCTCGGCTGGTACGTGCTCACCGTCGCGCGGGCCTATCGCAGCCGCCGCCACCACGCCGCCCAGCTGGACATCCTGGCCCGGCCCGCACCGGAGCTGTCGGCCGTCCTGGTGGAACACGCCGTACCGGCGGTGTACTGCCTCCCGGGGCGTCTGCGGCGGGTGGTGCTGACGCGGGGCGCGCTGGACGTGCTGTCGCCGCAGCAGCTGCGCGCGGTCCTGGCGCACGAGCAGGCACACCTGGTGGGCCGGCATCATCTGATCACCGCTGCGACCGAGGCGTTCGCGCACGCCTTCCCCGGGCTTCCGCTGGGGCGGCTGGCCCGCGCGGAGACGGCCGTCCTGCTGGAGATGGTCGCCGACGACCGGGCGGCGCGATCCCATTCGCCGAGTGCGCTCGTCGGGGCGATGTGCGAGGTCGCAGCCGCCCGGACGCCCGGCTTCGCCTTCGGGCTGGGTGGCTCGGCGGTGCTGCTGAGAGTACGGCGCCTGCTCCACCCCCGACGCGGACCCCACCCCGCGGCCTGGTGGTCGACGGCCGCGCTGACCCTGGCCGCGACGGTCCTCCCCTTCGTCGTGGCCTGCGGCCCCGGCCTTGGGTGAGCGCGCAGGTGTGACGGTGTCTCGCCTGGCGAGAATTCTGCCCTGAATCGGACATTTTTCGCGTCACGGTCTTGAGTGGATCTCGGTCGAGATGGCAAGGTAACACGTGTCACCATCCTTCTCGCCTCCCCGCCCCACCGGGAGTTCCGATCATGCACACCATCTCTGAGCAGCCCGTCCGCGTGCCGCCCGCCGCCCAGGTCCGGGAGGAGCGCCCGGTGTGTGCGCCCGGCCATCGGCTCGTCCGCTGGGTGTTCCCGCCGGCCGCCGCTGCCGTCCCCGAGGTCAGGCATCTGCTGCGCGACGTGCTGCGCGTCTGGCGGGTCGGCCCGGACGTCATCGACACGCTGCTGCTGGCGGTCAGCGAGCTGGTCTCCAATGCGGTCACGCATGCGGCGCCGGTGACGCGGCGGGTGCGGGTGGCGGTCGGTCTCGACGGCGTGCGGGTGCGGCTCGAGGTGAGCGACGACCACCCGTTCCGGCCGCAGGTCCTGGTGGAGGCCGGCGAGGATGCCGAGAGCGGCCGTGGGCTGTTCATCATCGGGCGGGCCGTCGCAGATGCGGACGGCGACATGTGCGTCCTGCCGCTGGGTCTGGGGAAGACCATTCGGGTGCGGGTCCCGGCCGTCGCCTGACGGGGGCGCCATGACCGTGCGGACTCTGCGGCCAACCCGTGTGTCCTTCAGGCCGGTTCGCCATGCAGTCCGTCCCGGACCGATGGGGCGAGGATTTTCCGCACCAAAAGATACCGGTCTATTGACTGTCGTCATGACAGCGGCATACTTGCCTCACTCCTCGCCGAACCGAATGAGGTGCCGCCATGGAGCTCTCCCCTTCTGCCCATGTGGACACGTTCTGTCGCGACCGACTCCCGCCCTTCGAGCAGTGGCCCGAACTTCTCTTCGACCTACCGGAGTTGGCCTACCCCGACCGGCTGAACTGCGCGACGGCGCTGCTCGACGACACCGTCGAGCGGCTGGGACCGGACCGCCGGTGCCTGCTCACGCCGACCGAGCAGTGGACGTACGGCGAGCTTCAACGCCGGTCCGGCCAGGTCGCGCAGGTGCTCACCGAGGACCTCGGACTGGTGCCCGGCAACCGCGTGCTGCTGCGTGGCCCCAACAACCCCTGGCTGGTGGCCTGTTGGCTCGGCGTGCTGAAGGCCGGCGCGGTCGCCGTCACCACCATGCCCCTGCTGCGGGCGCACGAACTGGAGACCGTGCACGAGATCGGCGCACCCGTCATCGCCCTGTGCGATCACCGCTTCCACGACGATCTCGCCGCAGCCGAGACGCCCGGTCTGACGATCCTCACCTACGGCGGCGCCGGCTCGGACGACCTGACGGCGCTCTGTGGCGCCAAGACCGGGGTCTTCACCGCCGTCGACACGGCCGCGGACGATGTGGCGCTGATCGCCTTCACCTCCGGCACCACCGGCCGGCCCAAGGCCACCATGCACTTCCACCGCGACGTGCTGGCCAATGCCGACACCTTCTCCCGCCACATCCTCGAGCCCGAACCGGAGGACCTGTTCGCCGGTACACCTCCGCTGGCGTTCACCTTCGGCCTCGGCGGGCTGGTGGTCTTCCCCCTGCGGGCCGGCGCGGCATCCCTGCTGCTGGAGCAGGCGACCCCTCAGCAGCTCGCGGAGCAGGTGGCGGAGCACGGGGTCACCGTCCTGTTCACCGCCCCCACCGCCTACCGGGCGATCCTGGCCGCCGGACTCGCCGACCGCCTTTCCGCCGTGCGCCGTTGCGTGTCCGCCGGCGAATCCCTGCCCGCTGCCCTGTGGGAGGCGTTCCACGAGGCCACCGGGCTGCGCCTGGTCGACGGCATCGGGGCGACCGAGCTGCTCCACATCTTCATCTCCGCCGCCGACGGCGACATCCGCCCCGGCGCCACCGGCAGGCCCGTCCCCGGCTACCGGGCCGCCGTGCTGGACGAGCAGGGCAGCCCCGTGCCCGACGGGCAGCCCGGCCTGCTCGCGGTCAAGGGGCCGACCGGCTGCCGCTACCTGGACGACGAGCGGCAGGCCGGCTATGTCCGCGACGGCTGGAACGTCACCGGCGACACCTACATCCGCGACCGGGACGGCTACTTCTGGTACCAGGCACGCAGCGACGACATGATCGTCTCCTCCGGTCACAACATCGCCGGCCCGGAGGTCGAGCAGGCCCTCATCGGGCACCCTGACGTCCTGGACTGCGCGGTCGCGGGAGCTCCGGACGAGCGGCGCGGAATGATCGTCAAGGCGTACGTGGTGCTCCGCGACGGCGTGCCGGCCGGGCCGGGCACCGTCAAGGAGCTCCAGGACTTCGTCAAGCGGACCATCGCGCCCTACAAGTACCCGCGTGCGGTGGAGTTCGTCCCGGCGCTGCCCCGCAACTCCAGCGGCAAGATCCACCGGGCGGAGCTGCGCCGCTGGGCGCGGGCGGTCCCTGATCCCGCCGTTCCCGGACAGGCCGGAGTACCGGCTCCGGCTGAGGTGCCTCGGAGTTGACGGCCTGTTCGGCGGCGTCCGGATGAGGTGCCCGCGTGAGCCCCGGGCGGGCACCCCGGCTCCACGCCGTCGGCCCCGGCCGGGCCCGGGAGCCGCGCTCGGTATGATCGCCGCGGTACCAGAGGAAGGGCGACCATGGCGGAGACCGCGATCCGGCCCAGCTCCCTGATCAACACGATCTACGGCGAATTCGTCCGCCGACTCGGGGGCTGGATCTCCATCGCAGACCTGATCGGGCTGATGGCCGAACTGGACGTCGACAGCCAGGCCGTGCGCTCCGCGATCTCCCGCCTGAAGAAGGGCGGGACACTCGTCCAGGAGCGACGCACCGGCGTCGGGTACCACCTCGGTGACGCCATGGGCCCGGTCTTCGACGAGGGTGACCGCCGCATCTTCGGCCACCTCGAACCCGCCCGCCTCGAGGACGGCTGGGTGATGGCGGTGTTCTCGGTCCCGGAGTCCGAGCGCGCCCACCGCCACCAGCTGCGCTCACGCCTGTCCTGGCTCGGCTTCGGCAACGTCTCGCCGGGCGTGTGGCTGGCACCCGCCCGGCTGCTGCCCGACGCGCGGGGCATGCTGGAGCGGACCGGCCTGAGTGAGTACGTCCACCTCTTCACCTCCCACCACGCGGCCTTCGCCGACCTGCCCACCGCCGTGACGTCGTGGTGGGACTTCGCGGCCATCGAGGCCCAGTACGCCGAATTCACCGACGCCTGGGGGCCGGTCGCCGACGAGCTGCGGGAGGAGCCGCAGATCGACCCGGTCGAGGCGTTCCGCGACTACGTGCCGATGCTCACCCAGTGGCGCCGGCTGCCCTACCTCGACCCCGGCCTGCCCACCGAACTGCTGCCGGCCGACTGGAACGCCGTCGAGGCCAGGCGCGTCTTCGTGGAGCTCCACGCCCTGCTCGCCGAGCCGAGCCTGCGGCACGTCGAGAAGGTGACCGGCCTCTCGCACTGAACGGCGGGCGGAATGCGCGTTGGTCAGGAGGACTGGCGGGGGAGCACCTCGAACCGGATACGGGGGAGCGGGGCCGGGCTCCCGCCCGTGATCAGGCGGTCGACGGCCTCGGCCATGAGGTCGGCGCCCGGCAGGTGGTACCGCACGGAGGTCAGCCGGGGCCGAACGACGCGGGCGAGCAGCAGGTCGTCCGCGCCGACGACGGCGATCTGCTCGGGGACGGCGACCCCGCAGTCCGCGAGCGCGGCGGACAGCAGCGCGGCGTACTCGTCGTTGTAGCCGAACACCGCGTCCAGGCCCAGCTCCCGGCAGAGCACGGCGAGGGCCGCTGCCGCCTCGTCGCTGTAGCGCATCGGCAGCGGGGTGATCTCGGCCCTGCGATCGGCGGCCACCCGCCTGGCGCCCGCCAGCCGGGGCTCGGCGAACGCCGACAGGCCCCGCTCCATCGGCATCACCACGCCGATCCGGCTGCGTCCCCGCGCGATCAGGTGCTCGGTCGCCGCGATCCCGATGTCGGCCTGGTCCCCGATGAGCGTGAACACTCCTTCCACGGGCTCGGCGGAGACGGTGACCACCGCCTTCGTCCCGGCCTGGGCCAGTACCTGCACGGCCTCGGGCGTCAGCCTGGCACCGCCCATCGCCATCACCGCGGCGGGGCGCAGCTGCGCCCAGGCGCGCGCGGCCGTCACGGGGTCGGTCGAGCGGTCGCCGTGCAGGACGACCGTGTAGCCGCGGCTGCCCAGGGCGGTCTCGAGCTCGTCGACCCAGTCGCTGAACAGGCGTCCCATGGCCGACACCGAGGCGGGCAGCACCACGAGATCGCTGCGGCCGGCGCGCAGTGACCGCGCCGCCGCGTGCGGCACGTACCCCAGCTGCTCGGCAGCGGCCAGCACCTTGGCTCTGGTCGTCTCGCTGATCCGCGCCGACGGCGTCCGGTTCAGGACGAAGGAGACGGTCGTGCGGGAGACGCCGGCGGCGCGCGCGACATCGGCGCTGGTGATGTGGGGGGTGGGGCGCTGTTCGGGTGGCATATCGCTTGCATCATTCCAGTCCGCCGAAGGCCGGTGCAGCCCCTGTTGCGGGTGCTGCACAGGCAACCACGAGTTTACACGTGTTACCACCGGTCGGCGCTCTTGCGCGGTGCCCACCCGAGCCGGTTCGCTGGCCGTCCGGCCGTCGATTCGCAATGGAGCGAGGAGCAGAAATGCCGAAACCACCCGCCGATCTGGTGATCCGAGCAGGCGCGGTCCACACGCTGGTACCGGGGCAGGACACGCAGCGGGCCGTCGCCGTGACGGGGGAGCGCATCACGGCTCTCTCCCCCGAACCGGGCGGCCTGGATCACCTGATCGGCCCTGCCACCGTGGTTGTCGACGAGCCGGACGCCACCGTGCTGCCCGCCTTCGACGACACCCACACGCACCTGATCCTCGCCGGGTACAGCGTCCACGACGTGCCGGTCCACCGCGCCCGCACCATCCCGGAGTTCCTCGGGCTGATCCGCGAGCGCGCCGCGGCCACCCCGCCGGGCCAGTGGATCCGTACCACCACCAACTGGCAGGAGCTCAACCTGGCCGAGCAACGGCTGCCCACCGCAGCCGAGTTGGACCAGGCGACCACCGAGCACCCGGTCCTGGTCAAGCGCGGCAGCCACAATGACGTCCTGAACTCCCACGCCCTCCGGCTGGCCGGCATCACCGCCGACACCTCCCAGCCGAACGGCGGTCTGATCGAACGCGACCACCAGGGGCGGCTCACGGGCCGCCTGGTGGACCACGCGATGGACCTCGCCGAACGGCTGCTCCCGCGTCCGGACCTCGCCGACCGGATCGACGGGCTGCGGGTGGCGTCGTACGACTACGCCGCCAACGGTATCGGCGCCGTCCGCGACTGCATGGTCCCCGTCGAGGATCTGGAGGTGCTCCGCGCCGTCCGGGACGCCGGAGCGCTCGGCGTGCGGATCCGGGCGCTGGTCTCGGGCTTCAGTGCCCGCTCCGCTGCCGAGGTGGACGAGCTGCTGGACCGGATGGAGGGATGGCGTGGCACCGACGACCCCTGGCTGAGGGTGTGGGGCGTGAAGTTCGGCATCGACGGCGGGATCGAGGCCGGAGCGCTGGAAGAGCCCTACGCCGACCGCCCCTGCTACTGCGGCACCCTTCTCTGGGAGCCCGACGCACTTTTCGAGGCCGTCGACCGGGTGGTGCGACGCGGCTGGCGCGTCGGTGTCCACGCCTGGGGCGACCGCGGGCTGCGTGTCCTGCTGGACGTCTACGAGCGCGTCCTGCAGGCCCACGCCGGCCTGCCCCAGGGCACGCTGGTGATCGAGCACGGCGGGCTGGCCCGCCCCGAGCAGCGCGCCCGGGCCATCTCGCTCGGGATTCCGGTGACCGTCCAGCACCCGCTGCTGCACGACGTCGCCGCACCGCAGATCCGTGCGTGGGGCCCCGAACGGGTCAGCGACATCTTCCCCCTGCGGGAGTGGGTCGACGAGGGCGCACTGCTCGCCGCCGGCTCGGACTTCCCGGTCGGCCCGTACGGTGCGATGACCTCGGTCTGGGGCATGACGACCCGTCAGACCTCCACCGGCGCGCAGGGCCCGCAGCACGCCATCACCCGGGCCGAGGCCGTCGCCCTGCACACCACCAACGCCGCCCGCCTGCTGGGCGAGACGGGCGAGCGGGGCAGTCTGGCCCCGGGGCTGCTCGCCGACGTGACGCTGTGGCCCGCCGATCCGTTCACCTGCTCGGCCAAGGAACTGGAGGCCCTGCGGCCCGATCTCACCCTCGTCGGCGGCCGGGCCGTGCACGACCCCCGCTTCCTCGCCACCGGCTGAGCCCGCGCCTGCGCCCCCCGACACCGTGGGTGCAGAACTGTCCGGCCTGCTCGCTACGTTGGGGGCATGACGAATACTGAGCGCAAGACCGAGAGGATCAGGCCGCGGCAGTTCCATGAGGCCGCCGGTGTCGAGGATTGGCGTGTCCTGGGAGAAGGAGCCTGCACGTACTTCCGTACCGGCTCGTTCGCGGCCGGCGCGCGGCTCGTGCACGAGATCAGCCGGCGGGTCGGCCTCGAGGACCACCAGCCCGACGTCGACCTGCGGTCCGAGGGCGTGACCGTCCGGCTGATCACGATCACGGAGGACGTTTACGGGATGACCGAGCGGGACGTCGAACTGGCCCGGCAGATCTCGGCGGTGGCGCGAGAGCTGGGCGTCCCCGCCGACCCGTCCGCCGTGCAGACCGTCCAGGTCACCGTCGACGCTCTCGCCGGTCCCGAGGTGACGCCGTTCTGGCGCGCCCTGCTCGGCTACCAGGAGCGCGCCGGCAGCGCCGAGGACCTGATCGACCCGCACCGCCGCGGGGCACCGTTCTACTTCCAGCAGATGGACGCGCCGCGCCCGCAGCGCAACCGGGTGCACGTCGACGTCTGGGTGCCGTACGACCGGGCCGAGGCGCGGATCGCGGCGGCGATCGCCGCCGGAGGCCGCCTGGTGAACGACGACAATGCGCCCTCGCACTGGGTGCTGGCCGACCCCGAGGGCAACGAGGCCTGTGTCGGCACCTGCGGATGGATCGGGCCTGAACCCGGCAGGATTGTGAAGCCCTCACCGGACGCGACGGACCTTGCAGGCTGATCACCGGTCGAGACTCGGCCGCCACCCGCTCCTGCGGGCGGCGGCCGGAAGGCGGGCCGAGGGTCAGACCTTGGTGAAGCACAAGGTGTAGTCGGCGCTCCGGCTCCTCGAGTACTTGATGCCGTAGTCGAACTTCGACCCGCAACTCCGGTCGGAGCCGAAGAGCTTGTCGGCCATCCTGTACTCGGCCTCGGCGGAGGTACAGTCGACGATCACCGGCAGCGGCTGGCCCTGGGGGTCCTGGATCTTGACGCAGTCGCCGACCTTGGGGTCGTACTTCTTGTTCTCCTCGGCCCGCGCGGACTGCGAAGCCGCTGCCTTGGCTTTGCCGCTGGTGGGGCTGGTGTTGTAGTCCCACACGTACCAGGCCCCGCCGCCGAAGATCGCCACGACGATGGCGATCGGGAGCAGTGCCTGCAACGGGCTCCGCTGCTGTGGCCGCTGTGGCCCGCCCGGCGGCTGGGGTGCGGGCTGCTGCCGGCCCCCGTACGGAAGTTGCTGTCCGTACGGGGGCTGCTGCCCGTACGGAGCTTGCTGCCCGTACGGCATCGGTGGTGGCGGCGGCGAGTATCCGTACGGCTGCTGCGGCGGCTGGTTCTGATAGGGCGGCGGCGGTGCGGACATGACTGAGATCCCCGGGGTCGACTGCACGGACGAACGTCAACTCGGTGTTGACCGATGCAGGCTACCGGTCGCCACCTGTCCGCCGGTCGGTACGCCCATGGGCCGACCTTCCCGAAGCCCGTGAAGAACTCTGCCCGGAGTGGTTCAATTTCCCCGGCCCGCAAGGTACTTGATCAGAAGGAAGTGAGCGCGGCGATGCGGAAGTCCTACTATGCGGCACACGTCTACATGATCCTCGGAGTGATCTCCGGGCTGTACTACCGGGAGATCACCAAGAGCCACCACTTCGAGGGCGACACTCAACTGTCGGTCGTGCACACCCACTTGCTCGCCCTGGGCATGCTGGGCTTCCTCATCGTCCTCGCCCTCGACAAGCAGTTCCAGCTCTCCGGGACGAGACTGTTCCCGTACTTCTTCTGGTTCTACAACGCGGGCATCGCGATCACCGTCCTCATGATGCTCGTCCGCGGCACCCAGACCGTGCTCGGTAACCATGTCCCCGAGGCGGTGTCGTGGATCGCCGGCCTGGGGCACATCATCCTCACGGTCGGGCTCATCCTGCTGTTCGTCCTGCTGGGCAAGCGCCTCAACGAGCCCGCGGAGCCCGAGCCCGCGGAGCCCGAGTCGGTGAACACCTGACGTCTGGTGGAGCATCAGTGCGCGGACAGCAGCGAGCACGAACTGAGCGCGGAACTGTACGGATCTTCGAGGTCGGACCGCAGGCATGGCCTGCGCGATGGAGCTTCGTCCAGTGGTTGGTGGCGCGGCGTGCCGCTCTAATTGCCCCAGCACCACGCATGGAGCCGTGACCTCACCACGAGGGGGCGCGACTTCCTGCGGCACCACCGGCACCACATCAACGAAACCGGATGTCGGCACCCTCGCTCGCGATGGGAACGCCCCCCGGATAACCGTCCGACTCCTGGCAGCGCCCGACTTCGCTCTGGCGTCCCGCCCGGATGTTCAGCCAGCCAACTCCCCGCTCCCACCACCGGATCAACCCTCTTCACCGGCCCGTACCCGGCCGCGTCACCTGCTGTCGAGCGCTGCGCATGCCGTCCAACGCTGCGCGCTGCCCGGTCGACCGGCAGATGACGCTCGCCCGGAGCCGCGACCGGCCGCCATCACCCCGTACGTCCGTCAGGCACGCCTCGCCGTCGTGCCAGGTACGACGATTCCCGCTGCCCCCACGGAGGTCAACGATGCAGTCATCCCAGAGCGAGAGGTCGAGCCCGGCCGAGGTCCACCCCGTCGACGAGGTACTGCCGGCGCCCCGGCTGGCGATCCTCGGTCTGCAGCACGTCTTCATCATGTATGCCGGTGCGGTCGCCGTCCCCTTCATCGTGGGCAGCGCGCTCAAGCTGGACATGCGGACGATCGCCCTGCTGGTCAACGCCGACCTGCTGGTCGCGGGCATCGCGACGATCATCCAGGCGGTCGGCATCTCGAAGATCTTCGGTGTGCGCCTGCCGGTGGTCGCGGGAGCGACCTTCACCGTGGTGAGCCCGATGATCACCATCGCGGCCAAGCACGGCCTGCCGACCGTCTACGGTGCGATGCTCTGTTCGGGCGTCTTCGGGCTCCTCATCGCGAAGCCGTTCAGCAAGATGATCAAGTTCTTCCCGCCCTTGGTCGCCGGCACCGTGATCGCCGTCATCGGCCTGTCGCTGATCGGCCCGGGGGCCGGGATGATCGCGGGTCACAACACCGGCGCCGCCGACTACGGCCAGGTCTCGCACATCGCGCTCGGCTTCGGCGTCATCGCGCTGATCGTGGTCTTCAGCAAGGTACTTCGCGGGTTCCTCGGCCAGATCGCGCCGCTGCTCGCCCTTGTCGTCGGCACCCTGGTCTCGATCCCGATGCACCTCCTCCACCTCGACGGGGTCAAGTCCGCCGACTGGATCGGGATCGCCTCGCCGTTCCACTTCGGTGCGCCGCGCTTCGACGCCGCAGCGATCATCTCGATGTGCATCGTCATGCTGGTCACGTACACCGAGTCCACCGCCGACATGCTCGCGGTGGCCGAGATGACCGGCAAGGAACTCACCGACGGCGACATCGCCAGGGGCCTGGCCACCGACGGTCTGTCCGCCGTGCTCGGCGGAACCATGAACTCCTTCCCGGACACCGCCTACGCCGAGAACGTCGGTCTGGTGCAGATGACCGGGGTCCGCAGCCGCTGGGTGGTCGCGGTCGCCGGCTGCTTCCTCCTGGTGATGGGGCTGGTGCCGAAGGTCGGGGCGTTCGTCGCGGCCGTGCCCGAACCGGTGGTCGGCGGTGCCGCGTTGGTCATGTTCGCCATGGTGACCGCGGTGGGGATCCAGACCCTGAAGAAGGTCGACTTCACCGGTAACCACAACTTCCTGGTCGTCGCCGTCTCCCTCGGTGTCGGGATGCTGCCGGCCGTGGCCACGGACCAGTTCGGCAACGAGGTCTTCTTCAAGAACTTCCCGGACTGGACCCAGATCATCTTCGGCAGCCCGATCACGCTCACCGTCATCCTGGCCTTCGGGCTCAACCTGGTGTTCAACCACCTCACGGCACCGAGGTCGAGGACCGCCCTGCCCCACCAGGCCACGTCCACCGTCGGCCCGGACCCCGTCGGCCCGGACCCCGACGACTCTCAGCCGTCGACCGCCTCCCTCTGAAACGCCCCGTGCCCCTGGAGCAGATGCTGCTCCAGGGGCACGGGCATGAGCACGAGGTCCTGCGGTGCGTCAGCCCGCGTTGACCTTGGTGATCAGGACGCTGCCGCTGCCGGCCGGCGCGCCGTGCGCGTCAACCAGGTTGACCTCGCCGAACAGCTGCCGGCCCGCCGGGGCCGGGCCCGCCGCGACGACCTGAGCCTGGACCGTGGCGGTGCCGCCCGCGGCCAGGGTGACCGCTCCGGCGTCCGCGGTCACGGTGCCGAGCTGGGGGGAGAAGTACACGTCCCGGTAGTCGTACGCGGTCGAGCCGCTCGGGACGCTGTAGCCGTCCACCGTGACGGTGTAGGTGCCGGCCGCCGGGTTGAGCAGGCTCACCGACTCCTCCGAGGTGCTTCCACCGGACGACGCGACCAACTTGCCGTTCAGGTAGACGGACAGGTCGAGGTCGGCCTTGCCGTCGCTCGCGTTGCCGATGGCGACGTCGAAGCGGGAGACGCCCGCCGGGACGACCACCGTGGTGCTCTGCGCCGCGTGGTCGGCGATGGTCGGCCGGGTCACCGCGGAGGAGCCCAGCTCACCGCCCTTGAGCGTGCCCTGGAAGGGGCCGTAGGCGTTCTTCAGGGTCCAGTTGACCGAGGCCGGCGTGCCCGGGGTGACCGAGTCCACCGTCTGGACCTGGGGGTCGAAGGCGACACCGAGGATCTTGGCGTCGATCGAGTACGGGTTGGCGTCCGGGGTGGTGGTCCGGCGCACCTCGGTCACGATCTCCCACACGCCGGCCTGCGGCGAGCGGTAGCTCCGGCTGGTGGGGCTGCCGCACTTGGGGCCGGGGGTGGGGTAGTTGGTCCAGCACTCGTTGCTCGCGGTCGGGTCGGCGGGAATGCCGTCCGGACGGATCGCGAGGAAGCGGAGCTGGCTGTCGGCCGCGACGCCGTCCAGGTTGACCGCGAAGGTCTTGGCGCCCTCGGGCACGGTCACGTAGTGCCGCTCCACCCGGCTGCGCGGCAGGGTGCCGGAGAAGCCGTAGTGGTAGTCCGGGGCCGCCAGGGTCTGGCCGACGATCGAGGTCAGCATGATCTGGTGGTCGATTCCGAGGGTGAACACGTCGTCGACGCGCAGGATCGCGCTGTGCAGGCCGAGGGACTTCGGCTTGGCCGCGACCTTGACGGTGACGGGCTTGTTCAGCGGCAGCGCGACGATTTCCTGGCCCGCGACCGACCAGGTGCCGTCGTCGCCGGCGATGCTCAGGCGGTGGAAGAGCGCGCTCGGCTCGCCGGTGGTGCGGGTGATGGTCACGTCGTACACCGAGCGCTTGCCGACCGCGGGGCCGCCGGCTGCGGCCGGGGCGCGGTCGTAGACGCCGTCGCCGAAGCCCGGGGTGGCCAGGTACGGGGACAGGACGCTGGTGGCCGGGGCCTTCACGGTGTACTCGTGGGCGTCGCCGGTGCCGTGCTCGAGGTAGCGCCAGGCGGCGTTCACGTCGATCAGACCGGCACCCTGCTCGGCGGCCTGGTAGCCCTTCAGCCAGCGGGTGGTGCTGGTGAGCGCGGTACGCAGCGCGAGCGGAGAGGCGTTGACGCGGTCGTCGTCGCCCTCGGCGTAGCGGTTGTCCTCCTTGGCGGCCGAGATCAGCAGCGCGGTGGCGCCGGCGGCCTGAGGGGACGCCATCGAGGTGCCCTGCAGCATGCCGTAGCCCGGGGGCAGCTCGTAGCCGGCCGGCGGGAAGGACGCGCCGGGCTCCCAGGTCGGGATGGTGTTCACCGAGGACCCCGGGGCCACCAGGGTCGGCGTGAATCCGCCGTCCTCACGGGGGCCGCGGGAGGAGAAGGTGAACAGTCCGTAGTCCTCGGAGGCCTTGGCACCGTAGTTGGACGCCCAGGTGTCCCGGCTGACGGCCGCGCCGACGCTGATGACCTTGGAGGCGAGGCCCGGGTCACCGATGGTGTTGAGGCCGGGGCCCTCGTTGCCCGCCGAGATGACCAGCTGGACGCCGGTCTTGTCGATGATCTGGGTGTAGAGGTGGGAACGGGCACTGTTGCCGTCGTTGAGCTGCGGCAGGCCGCCGATCGACATGTTGATGACGTCCACGCCGTGGTTGATGGCGAGGTCGGCCATGCCCTCCATCAGTGCGGTGGCGGTGCAGCCGGGGCCGAAGACGCAGGCACGGGACGAGACGATCTTCGCGCCGGGCGCGGCGCCGGTCATCTTGCCGCCGAACAGGCCGTTGGCGGAGGTGATGCCCGCCACGTGGGTGCCGTGCTCGCTGGCGACCAGCCCGATGTTCACGAAGTCGGCGTGCTTGCCGACCCACGGGCCGCCGACCGGGGAGAGGTCGACGTCCTTGCGGGTTTCGATCGTGAAGGGGATGGACTCGGCGATCGGGGTCTTCGGGTCGTCGGTGCCGAAGTGGCCGATCTGGAAGCCGTCCTTGTACGCCGACATCGCCTCGTCGTCGGTGAAGTCGGCGTTGTTGTCGAGGTCGACCCGGACCTTGCCGGTCGCCGGGTCGTACAGGACGGCCCAGGAGTCGGTGGTGGTGCCGTTGCGGTTGACGTCGCCCGCCGCGTCGCCGCCGAGCGTGACGCTCTCCTTGAACAGTGCGACCTTGTAACTGCCGGCCGGGGCGGTGTAGTTGCGGCCCTTGTAGGTGAAGCTCGGACCGGACACATCGGTGAGCATCGGCAGCCAGGTGCCGTCGCCGTCGATCAGCGGGTCGGTGGCCGTCACCCAGTCGACGATCTTGCGCTCGCCGGTGGTGGTCTTCTGCAGGGCCGGGTGGCCCAGGTCGACGCCCGAGTCGAGAATGCCGATGGTGACGCCGCGCCCGTCCGCGCCCGGGTGGCGCTTCACGAAGTCGATCGAGCCGATGTCGTTGGCGGGCTGGTACGAGTTGACCGCAGGCGTGTTGGCGTCCGGCGCGGGGTACTTGCCGGGCTCCGGCTTGGGTGCCGGCTTCGGCCGGTGCTTCTGAGGCGCCGGGTTGGCCTCGTCACGGAAGTACGGGGCGCCGATGGTCGGGGTCGGGACCTCCGCGGGGGAGCCGGTGCTGCCGCTGCCCACGCCTCCGTCGGCCTTGGGAGTCTTGGCGCCGGTGGGCGCGGCGTCGGTGTCCGCGTACGGATTCGGCAGCGGGACCGACTCGTTGAGGTCGATGGCCTGGACCTCGGAGAGCTTGGAGGCCCGGCCGATCAGGGCGTCGGCCTTGTCCGTGGGGACGGTCGCGCGGACGTAGCCGATCATGTCGATGGTCTTGCCGACACTGGCGCCCGCTGCGGTCAACTGCTCGGCGGTGGCGGCGGTGGTCCCGGGCTTCACGGCGAGCATGAGCGTGACGCTCGCGGTGCCGTCGGCCTTGGCCTGGGCGAGCAGGTCCGCGTCGTGTGCGGTCAGCTTGTCGCTGATCCCCGTCTTCACCCCGCCGGGGGCGGGTGGTGTGGTGGAGTCGGCCGCGAAGGCCGAGGTCAGGCCACCGGCGCCCAGCGCGGCGACGAGGCTCGCAGCCAAGGTCGCGCGGGCGAGCCGCCTTTGGGAACGTATCTGATGAGACATCGGCATCCCTGGTCGAAAAAAGCCATATCCGGATGACCGAAGAGACTGCCCTAACATGACTTGCCGTCACCAGACCTTCACATGGCGAATCCTGGCGTTGGCGCACACCCGCCAGTGAACCTCGGCGGATCGGCAGACCGGGGCGCGATGGCATGGTAGGTGCGGAAGTTGGGATGGCCCCGCCCGCGTACGGGCGAGGCCATCGTCGGGGCTACCGGGACGTCGTCCCGCCGGCCGCCGCGCTCGGCGCCGGGGCGTAGCCGGTGGCCCGGGTGGTGAAGGTGCCCCGGCCCTGGGTCCGGCTGCGCAGCCGGGTCGCGTAGCCGAACAACTCGGCCAGCGGCACGGTCGCGGTGATCACCGCCGTACCGGCCCGTGCGGTCGAGCCCGAGACCCGGCCGCGCCGCGCCGCCAGGTCGCCGAGCACCCCGCCCACGGCGTCGTCGGGCACGGTGGCCGTGACCTCGACCACCGGTTCCAGCAGCACCGTCTCGCAGGCCCGCAGAGCCTCCCGGAGCGCGAGCCGGCCGGCCGTCCGGAACGCCATCTCCGAGGAGTCCTTGGGATGGGTGGCTCCGTCGGTCAGGGTGACCCGCAGTCCGGTCACCGGGTGTCCGCCGAGGGGGCCCTCGGCCAGGGCGTCCCGGCAGCCGGCCTCCACCGCCCGGACGTACTCCTGCGGCACCCGTCCGCCGACGACGGTCGACCGGAACACGAAGTCCGGCGCGCCGTCGCCGGCAGCCTCCAGCGGCTCCACGTCGAGGACGACGTGGGCGAACTGGCCGGCGCCGCCGTCCTGTTTGACGTGCCGGTACACCGACCCGGACACCCCGCGGGCGACCGTCTCCCGGTAGGCCACCTGCGGCCGGCCGACGCCGACTTCCAGCCCGTGGGCGCGACGGATCTTCTCCACCGCGACCTCCAGATGCAGCTCGCCCATGCCCGACAGCACCGTCTGACCGGTCTCGGGATCGGTCCGGACCGCCAGCGAAGGATCCTCCTCGACCAACCGCGCCAAGGCCGACACCAGTCGGTCGGTGTCGGCGCCCCTCCGGGCCTCGACCGCCACCGAGACCACGGGATCGGCCACGGTGGGCGGTTCGAGGACCAGCGGCGCCGCGGGTACGCACAGGGTGGCCCCGGCGCGGGCAGCCTTCGGCCCGACCACCGCGACGATGTCCCCGGCCACCGCCTGGTCCACCTCCGCGTACCGGTCGGCCTGCACCCGCAGGATCCGGCTGATGCGCTCGGTGCGCCCTGCGCCCACGTCCAGCACCGCCTCTCCCTTCCGGACCGTTCCCGAGTACACCCGCAGGTAGGTCAGCCGCCCGGTGGCGGTCGAGTTCACCTTGAACACCAGCGCGGCGAACGGCGCCGCCGGGTCGGCGACCCGCTCCTGCACGGTGCCGTCCAGCGTTCCGCGTACCGCCGGCACGTCCAACGGCGAGGGCAGATAGGCGACGACGGCCTCCAGCAGCGGCTCGATCCCGCGGTTGCGGTAGGCCGAGCCGCACAGCACCACCACGCCCTCACCGGTATGGGTCAGGTCGCGCAGTGCGTCGGCCAGGGTCCGTGCGGAGACCGTGGACTCCGCACAGAACTCCTCGAGCGCGAGCGGGTGGAGTTCCGCCACCGCCTCCTCGAGCAGCCGGCGGCGCCGCTGCGCCTCCTCCCGCAGGGCGTCCGGCACCGGGCCCTCCTCGAAGGTGTCGCGGCCGTCGGCCCAGACCAGCGACCGCATGTTCAGCAGGTCCACCACACCGGTGAACCCGTCCTCGCTGCCGACCGGCAACTGGACCACCAGCGGGACGGTGTGCAGCCGCTCGCGGATCGACTCGACCGCCGTGTCGAGGTCGGCACCGGCGCGGTCCAGCTTGTTGACGAAGGCGATCCGCGGCACCCCGTGCCGATCGGCCTGCCGCCACACCGACTCGCTCTGCGGTTCGACGCCCGCGACGGCGTCGAACACCGCGATCGCGCCGTCGAGCACCCGGAGCGAGCGCTCCACCTCGTCGGAGAAGTCGACGTGGCCCGGTGTGTCGATCAGATTGATCCGGTGGCCGTCCCAGGCGCAACTCACCGCCGCGGCGAAGATGGTGATCCCGCGATCGCGCTCCTGGGAGTCGAAGTCGGTGACGGTCGTCCCGTCATGGACCTCGCCCCGCTTGTAGGTTGTGCCGGTGACGTACAGGATCCGTTCGGTGACGGTGGTCTTGCCCGCGTCGACGTGGGCGAGGATGCCCAGATTTCGGACGCCGGTCAGCGGACTGGTGAGACGACGGTGCAGTTCGGTACGCACGGCCCATGGCCTTTCAGGGTGATCAGATGCGGGGCGGCGCGATTGTCCGGACGAAACAGTGACCCACCCGGCTCAACGCCGGGCAGGAAGGGGTCAGTTCGTCACGGACGTCCGGTGCAGGCCGCGCAGCCGGCACCGGGCACACGAAGACACCAGGATCACCTCGTACCGTGACGGGGCAACGACGACAGCGGTGCGGTAGCGCACGGCCGGTCTCCCCTCACTCGTCACGGTGCGCGCTGCGATGCGGTGGCAGCGCGCGGTTCCTGGCGAGTCTAGGGAACCCGGCGTGGGCGGGGCACGGGGTTTTCCGGACCGACCTCGTGTCCGCTGGCGAGGTGCCGGGCGGAGTGGGCGCGGCTTGCGAAACGAAGCCATGAACTACTAGGTTCATTCGTAGTAGCGGCCGGCGAACGCCTGTCTGCCGTCAACAGGCCTGCCCGGGCCTTGGGAGGAGTCCTCGTTCCATGGGTAACCACCGTCGGCCGAAGTCTCCGAGTCGTGCCCGCATCACCGCGGTGGCCGGCTTGGCCGGTGCGGCCTCGCTGCTCCCGCTGGCCTCGGCCCACGCGGAGCCGAAGCCGTCCATCGAGCAGGTCAAGCGCGAGGTCGACCAGCTGCACGAGGATGCCGAGTCGTCCACCGAGAAGTTCAACAAGGCCGAGGAGCAGCAGAAGCAGCTCCAGCAGGACGCGAACACGATCCAGGACCGTATCGCCCGCCAGCAGGCCAGGATCAGCGAGATGCAGACCGTCCTCGGCGGTGTGGCGGCGGAGCAGTACCGCAGCGGGGGCATCGACCCCTCGGTGAAGCTGATGCTCTCCAGCGCCCCCGACCGGTACCTCCAGCAGGCGTCGATGGCCGACCAGGCCACCAACCGGCAGGTCGGCACGCTGCGGGCGCTGATGGCGGAACAGCGAAAGCTCGACCAGGACAGGGCCGAGGCCGGCCGGAAGCTCGCCGAGCTGGAGCGGGCCACCGTCGACGCGCGGCAGCGCAAGGCCGAGGTCAAGGAGAAGCTGGCCAAGGTCCAGAAGCTCCTCGGCAGCCTCACGGCCGCCGAGCGCGCCCAGGTGAACGACGACGGAACGGGCAAGGCCTCCCGCAGCTCGAGCCGCGGCCAGACCTACACCGGGCCGGCCACCGGCCAGGTGAAGGCGGTACTCGACTTCGCGTACGCCCAGTTGGGCAAGCCCTACGAGTGGGGAGCCACCGGCCCGAACTCCTTCGACTGCTCCGGGCTCACCCAGGGGGCCTGGCGCGCGGGCGGTGTCGCGCTGCCGCGCGTCTCCCAGGACCAGTGGAACGCCGGCCGGCACGTGGCCAAGAGTGATCTGCAGCCCGGCGACCTGGTCTTCTACTACAGCGACCTGCACCACGTCGGCATCTACATAGGCAACGGCCAGCTGCTGCACGCGCCGCGCACGGGCAAGAACGTCGAGATCGTCGGTCTGGACGTCATGCCGTACATGGGCGCCGTACGGCCGTAGCCTCCTTCCTCTACGCGCCTGTAGAGTTCCCCCGGGGCGTCACCAGATCTTCATCTGCGGAGCTTCCCAGCTTGTGACGGTATCTGCCATTCTGTCCTCCGCCCCGGAGCCGCTCGCGGCCGCATCAGCGACACACGGCCGGGTACGCCGAGCACTCCTACCCGGGGGACCATATGAGCACCGAGATCTACTTCAGCAACAACTACCGTGACCTGTCGGAGCAGCACGGCACCGGAGCGGGCTTCCAGTTCGAGTTCTCCTGTTCCCGTTGCCACGACACCTGGCGCTCCCCGTTCGAGGCCTTCACCACCGGTCAGGTGGCGAGCTGGGTCAACAAGGGCGTCAGCGCGGCGTGGAGCCTGATCGGTGGCAGCGCGAGCAGCGGCATCAGCAACGCCGCCGACGGGCTTGCGGGTGCCAACTGGGGCAGCTCGCGCGACGCGGCCTTCCAGCGCGCGATCGCCAACGCCCAGCACCACTTCAACCGGTGCGGCCGCTGCACCAGCTATGTCTGCGGTCGCTGCTGGGACGGCCCCCAGGGCCTGTGCCACACCTGCGCGCCGGACACCGCCGCCGAGTCGCTGGCCGCCCAGCGCCGCGGGCTCAACGACATGGTGTCCCAGCAGGCCTACGCCTACGGTCAGCAGACCGGCGAGGGCTACGACGTCCGGACCCCTCGTCAGCTCGTGTGCCCGCAGTGCCGGGCCGAGACCCACGGCACCCCGTTCTGCCCCGGCTGCGGCTTCCACCTTGCTCAGCCCAGCCAGTGCACGCAGTGCCAGGCGGCCCTGCCGGACGGCGCCGCCTTCTGCCCGGGCTGCGGCACCCGCCGCTGAGACCCGTTCGACCGGGGTGCCGCACCAGCGGGCACCGGCCTCGTGCGGGCGAGTCCGTTCGCACGGCACAGCAACCAGAGGAGCACCGATACCGTGGGCATCGTCAGTTGGATCGTACTCGGCCTGATAGCCGGTGGGATCGCCAAGTTCCTGCTGCCCGGCCGCGACCCGGGCGGCCTGTTCGTCACCACCCTCATCGGTGTGGCGGGCTCCTTCGTCGGCGGGTGGCTCTCCGCCACCTTCCTGCACCGTCCGGTCGCCAAGAGCTTCTTCGACCTCGCGACCTGGGGAGCGGCCATCGCGGGCTCGTTCGTCCTGCTGGTCCTCTACCGGCTGCTCTTCGGCAACTCCCGCCGCTGACAGCGGCCGAGGGCGGGGCAGGGCATCCGAGGCCCGGCCCCGCTACTCGCCGGCCGGGGAGGGGCGGCGCTGCTGCGGGCCGAACTCGGCCGTCACGTACTGCCGTGACGCCCGGTCGAGCAGGACCACGGACGTCGCCTCCGCCACCGCGCCGGGGACGGATCCCGCCTCCGGGCCCGCGGCCGTGTGCTCCGACAGCGCTCCCAGCAGCCGGTCCAGCCCGCGCCGGTGCCGGGCGAACACACGTGGCGCCGCCCAACGGCCGCGTGCCTGCTGGCCCGCGAGGGCCGCAGTCGCTCCGACGTCCAGCAGCACCAGGTGCAGTTCGCGTCCCTGGCGGCCGGCAGCGCGGGCCAGCCACCGGCGCAGCCACGGCCGGCTGCCGCAGTCGTGCACCAGCAGGGGGCCGCCGCCGCGTACCGCCGCCCGCAGCCACCGGAAGTGCTCCAACCGCGCCCAGGGCCGGTACACCGCATAGGGCAGCCACGCGGGCATCACGGACTCGCACGCGACATGGACGTCCCGCGGGTCGACGGCGGGCACAGCGCTGGACCAGCGGCGCAGCAGGGTGCTCTTGCCACTGCCGGGCAGACCGGAGACCACGACCACGGCGTCCGCCGGGTAGGACAGCAGGAGACCGGCGGCCGTCCGGGTACGCAGATCCACCAGCCCGCGCGGCCGGAAGACCGCTCCCGGCTCGTCGTGCCCGATGATCCCCACCTTCGCCGCCCCCGACCTGCTCGTACCGCCAGTCACCGCCACCGCCTCCGCCACCGCTCTCCGCCAGAACCAGACCGCTCAGCCTTGCACGGGCCGGCCGGAACTCCTCCGAAGGGTGGCTGCGAGGTGGGTCACGGCGGCGTCGGGCGGGCACCCGTCCCGGGGGACTGTCATGGGATCACGACAGGGGCATCCGGGACCAGGCCGGGTGACGGGGAGTTCGTCCGTACGCCTCCGCCGGCTCGGCGCACAGCCCGTTCGATGGCGAAGATCACGTGGCGATATGCTGCGGCACCGTCAGGCGCGCGGTGCGCCTGGGACTGACCGAGGGACGGTTTTCGCCATGATGGGACCGGCGCACGCGCTCTCCGGCGCAGCGGCCTGGCTGGGGGTGGGAGCGGCCGCGTCGGCGATGGACCGCCCGATGCCGTGGCCCGTGCTCCTCGTAGGGGCTCTGATCTGTGCCGGCGCGGCACTCGCACCCGACCTCGACCACAAGGCGGCGACCATATCGCGGGCCTTCGGCCCGGTGTCGCGCAACCTGTGCGAGATCATCGACAAGCTCTCGTACGCCGCCTACAAGTCGACCCGCAAGCCGGGCGATCCGCGCCGTTCGGGTGGGCACCGGACGCTGACGCACACCTGGCTGTGGGCGGTGATGTGCGGGGCCGGGGCGGCGGCGGTCTGTGTTCTCGGCGGCCGTTGGGGCGTTCTGGCGGTGCTCTTCGTGCACATGGTGCTGGCCATCGAGGGTCTGCTGTGGCGGCACGCCCGGGTCTCCAGCGACGTACTCGTCTGGCTGCTCGGAGTGTCGAGCGCGTGGATGCTCGCGGACATCCTCGACAAGCCGGGCAACGGTGCGGGCTGGCTCTTCACGCAGCCCGGTCAGGAGTACCTGTGGATCGGTCTGCCGATCGTGCTCGGCGCGCTCGTGCACTGCATCGGCGACGCACTGACCGTGTCCGGGTGCCCGATCTTCTGGCCCATCCCGATCGGCCGCAAGCGCTGGTACCCGGTCGGCCCGCCCAAGGTGATGCGGTTCCGGGCGGGCAGCTGGGTCGAACTGAAGGTCCTCACACCCGTCTTCATGGTTCTGGGCGGCATCGGGGCGCTGGGCGCACTCGACTTCATCGGCTGACGGCGGCCGCCTGCTACAGCGGGGTGGCGGCCTTCACCACGAGCAGCAGCGCGATCGCGGCGTTGAGCGCGGACACCGCGGAGGCCGCGGTGCCGGCCGCGGCGACCATGGCGGCGAGCCCCGCCGGGCTGTGCGCCGGCGGCCAGGTGTGGTCCGCCGGCGCCGGTCCGAGCAGGGCCGCGACCCGGCGCGGCACCGGGCCGGGTGCGGCGAACGCCGGCAGGCCGGGGGCCGCGTGGTGGGAGACGAGGGCGGCGCGGGCGACGGCGCGGGCGGTGAGCCGGCGGCTGCCGACGGCCCGGGCGGCGTCCTCGTCGGCCCAGCGCTCGGTGCTGTAGGCGACGGCCTTCTGCAGCGGGCGCAGGAACGGATTGACGGCGCTGGCGAGTTGGGTGGCCAGCCGGACGCGATGGTGGCGGCCCGCGAGGTGCGCCTGCTCATGGGCGATGAGGGCGCGCTGCTCGTCCTCGTCCAGGCTCTCGAGCATGCCGGTGGACACCACGATCCGCCCGGGCGCTCCCGGCAGGGCGTAGGCGTACGGCCTGTCGTCGTGCGCCACGGCGGGACCGTCCCCGTACGGCACCGACCTGAGCACCGAGCGGGCACGGGCCCTGACCCGCAGATGCCGCAGGGCCGTCACCGCGCAGGCGGTGACGACGAGGGCGAGGGCGATGAGCGATCCGGTGCCGACGGCCTCGTGGAAGGGGACGGCGTCGCGTACCCCGGGGTGGGACCAGTCGTCGGGCAGCGGGTTGCCGGCGATCTGGGCGGTGCCGACCACGCCGAGCAGACCGAGGCACAGCGCGCTGCACAGGGCCATGGCGACGCTGATCGTGGTCATCAGGCGGGTGGCGGCGCGCGGGTGGAGGTGCTGCTCGGCCAGCCGCGCGATCGGCACGGAGGTCAGCGGCAGGATGAGCGGGAGGAAGACGAAGACGCCCATACCCGCTCAGCCCTGCTGCTCGTCGGAGGCGCGGAGCAGGGCGCGGAGGAGTTCCTCGTCATGGGGGAGCAGGGTGCTGACGAAGCTGGCGAGCGCCGCATCGCGGTCGTTCTCGTTGTCCAGGATGCGCCGCATCTTCAGCGCGGTGAGGTCGGCCGGCCCGGAGGCCGCGCTCCAGGTGTAGGCGCGGCCGGTGCGGCTGCGCGAGACGGCCTGCTTGGCCCGGAGGCGGGACAGGATGGTCATGACCGTGGTGTAGGCGAGGTCCCCGCCCAGGTGTTGCTGCACCCAGCCGGCGGTGGCGGGCCCGGGTGCGGCCTTGAGCGCGGAGAGGACCTGGGCCTCGAGTTCGCCCTGGCCGCGCCGTCGTGCATGGGGCGGGTCGGTGGCGTCGTCCCTGTCCTGGGCCATGGCCCGTCTCCCTCCAGTACGGCCGGCCGGGTGGTGCCGGGATGCGTCTCATCCTAGTGACGGACGGGCCTCGGCCCCGGTGCCCTGCGGTTCCGCGGCAGGGAGTGGCTGCTCCGCCCAGATGGTCTTGCCACGGGCGTGGTAGCGCGTGCCCCAGAGCTGCACGAGCTGCGCGACCATGTACAGCCCGCGCCCTCCTTCGTCGGTGTCGAGCGCGCGCCGGACGTGCGGGGAGGTGCTGCTGCCGTCGGAGACCTCGCAGATCAGGCTGCGGTCGCGGATCAGCCGCAGCGTGATCGGCGGGTTGCCGTAGCGAATGGCATTGGTGACGAGCTCGCTGACGACCAGTTCCGTGGTGAACTCCAGCTCCTCCAGGCCCCATTCGGCCAGCTTCCGGGCCGCGAGCGTACGGGCCCGGCCCACCACCTCCGGCTCGGAGGCCAGCTCCCAGGTGACGTGGCGGTCCGGACCCAGCGCGTGCACCCGCGCCACCAGCAGTGCCGCGTCCTCCTGCGGGTGCTCCGGCAGCAGCTGGCGCGTCACCGCGGCGCAGATGTCGCCGGGCCTCGGGAACGAGGGGACCTGAGGGTCCGACAGCGCTTCGCGGAGCCGTTCGGTGCCCACGTCGATGCTCTGGTCCCGGGACTCCACCAGGCCGTCGGTGTACAGCACGAGCAGATCCCCGTCGGTCAAGGTCACCTCGCTGCTCTCGAACGGGGCTCCGCCCAGGCCCAGGGGCGGTCCGCAGGGCAGATCGAGGAGCTCGACCTTCCCGTCCGCGGACACCCGTACGGGCGGTGGATGACCCGCCCGGGCGAGAACGCAGCGGCGCGTGATCGGGTCGAAGAGCGCGTACACGCAGGTGGTTCCGGCCGCGCCACCGGTGAGTCCCTCGCGCCGGCCGTCCTGGAGCCGATGGACCTGCTCGTCCAGACGAGTGAGCAACTCCTCGGGGGACAGGTCGAGGTCCGCGAGTGTCCGCACCGCGGTACGCAGCCGCCCCATGGTCACCGCCGAGTGCAGGCCGTGGCCCGTCACGTCGCCCACCACCAGCGCGACCCGCGCACCGGAGAGCGGGATCACGTCGAACCAGTCGCCCCCCAGCACCGTGTGACCACTCGCCGGCAGGTAGCGCCACGCCGCCTCCACGGCCCCGAGCACCGGAAGGTGCTGCGGCAGCAGGCTGCGTTGCAGCGCCAGCGCGGTGGTCCGCTCCCGGGTGTAGCGGCTCGCGTTGTCGATGCACACGGCGGCACGGGCCACGAACTCCTCGGCCAGCAACTCGTCGTCCGCCTCGAACGCCCGCCTGCCCCCGAAGCGTACGAAGACCACCGCACCCAGCACGGCGCCTCGCGCGGCCATCGGCACCAACAGCCACGACCGGACCCCGTGTTCGCGGGCCAACGCGGCCCGGTCGGGCCAGGCCGCGGTGAGCTCGGCGAGCAGCTCCTCACCCGTCAGAAGCACGAGCTCGCGACTCGCCAGCGCCCGGGCGAACAAGGAGCCCGCGCCGGAGGTGAGGGGGTCGACATCGCCCGTGACGACCGCTGCACCCCCCGGACCCCCGGGCACGGACGAACTCGCCGCACGGCGCAGCGGCACGGCTTCGGCGACCGGTCCGGCCACCGGCTCCTCACCGCCGAGGACGGGCTCCAGCAGGTTCACGTACGCGTGGTCGGCGAAGACCGGGACGGCGAACTCGGTCAGCTCCTGCGCGGTCCGCAGGACATCGAGTGTGCTGCCGATCCTCGAGCTCGCGTCGTTGACCAGAGCCAACCGCTCCCGGGCCCGGACCTTCTCGGTCACGTCGAACACCGCGTGGGCGAGCCCGATCACCTCCCCGGACCCGCTGCGCAGCGGCACGATGGTCTCCGACCAGGCCTTGTCGTGATCCGGGTCGTCGGGATGGCCGGACGGCACCTCCGTGGCCACCAGTGCCTCACCGGTGGCCAGGACCTGCCGCTGCCGGGCCTCGAACGCCGTCAGGTCCAACAGACCGTCCGGAGCCACCTCCCGCATGGTGAGCCCGAGGACCTTGCTCGCAAACCCCCGCAAGCGCCGTGCGTTCTGTGCGACGAAGCGCAGCTGGGTGTCGAACACATCGATGTGGAACGGTGATTCGGTGAACAGGCCCCTCAGGAGCGCGCGGCCGAGGTCCTGCTGACGGATGGCCTCGGTGTCCTCCGCCTGGATGAGCCAGTGCGGCTCGCCGGCGGTGGAGACCAGGGGATGGACCCACAGCCCGACCTCCACCCGGCTCCCGTCCCGGTGGCGCACGACCGCCGTCCCGAGGGCGGTCGTCTCCGCCGTCCGGCAGCGCCCCACGTACCGGGCGGTGTCCGCGGGGGTGTGGAGCAGGTCGGCCCCGCGACGCCCGCGGACCTCGTCCGCGGTGTAGCCGAGCAGGCGCTGCGCACCCGGACTCCAGCTCGTCAGCACACCGTGCGCGTCGATGGTGGCGTAGGCGGCGTCCCAGGGCTCGACGAGATCACCGAGGGCGGAGTTGAACATGGAGTCGTGCATCCGTCACACCCACTCCGCGACTCGCGGCACTCGGCTGCGCTGCTTGTCCGGCTGAGACCATCAAACCCGGGTGCAATTCTATCGTCGGCCCGGGCCCCCTGCCGGTAGGCGGACCGCGGCGAACGAGCGGTTCGCGCGTCCGAAAGGGTGATCCCCGTGCGGGTCGGGGCGTGAGACCCCAGGGCGGCGATCCCGGGCTGCCGACACGGCGGGGCATGAGACGCACCCGTATGACGGCCCTGCTCTGTGCCACCGCACCGGTGGGTCAGTCGCCGCGCGTCGCCTTCCGCCGTCGTCCTCGCAGCGCCAGGACGCTGCCTGCGGCGATGGCGAGCACTCCGCCGACGGCGCTGTAGGTGACGGCCTCGCCCGCGCCGGTGGAGGCCAGTCCCTTGGACGGGCCGCCCGAGGTCTGTCCGCCCCCGGTCGGGGTACTCGGGGTGGAGTCGGCGGGGTGGGCGGTGCCGGTGCTGCCGGTGGTTCGGCCGGGTGTGGGGGACGGGGCGGTCACGACGCCCGCGTCCCGGGTGAAGGCCAGCGTGCCGAAGCCGAGTTGGTCGAACCCGCCGCTGTTGGGCCCGTAGTTCCCGCCGCCCCCCTCGGGGCGGACGCGGGCGGCGAGGGCCGTGACGTAGGGCGCATCGAGGCCCCGGCGCTTGGTGTAGTGATTCTGGATCATCTCCCAGATGGGCCGCACGTTGCCGCGGGCGGCGGGGGAGGCCGCGGTGAAGGTCTCCTCGCCGGACCACTTGCCGGGCGCGCCCTTCCTCCAGGTGTAGGGGGCGTACGGGACGTCCTGGCCCAGGTTCCACCTGGCGACGTACTCGGCGCCCTTGAGGAAGCGGCTGTCGTCGTACCCGTACAGGTCGATGCCCTGGTTCCAGGCCATCTCGCAGACGGCCGCCATCAGGCCGACCGCCAACGTGGCATGGCCCTGGTCGCGGCCGGCTTCCGTCCACTGCCCCAGCCCGCCGGGGTGGAGGACCGGGATGGCGTTCCTGACCGAGCCGTTCCCCGCGCCGTTCTTGAAGTAGTCGACGGCCTGGTCGACCTTGGCACGGTCGTCGCACAGGATGCCGATCGCGAGGACGGAGGCGACGCTCAGCAGGTCCCAGCTGCTCCAGTAGTTGGTGATGAACGCGCCGTTGTGGTTGGCCAGGAAGTCGTTGTTCAGCGGGTAGAAGACGGTCAGCATCATCGCCTTGAACCGGTCGAGGTCGAATCCGGGGTAGCCGCGCATCAGTTCGGCGGCGTTGGCGAACTGGTAGCCCTGGATGCCCGCGCAGAGGAACCTGTCCGCGTTCCCGGCGACCGTCCTGAGGGTGCCGGACCAGGTGTTGAGGATGTCGCGGGCGGCGTCGCCGTGCGCCCGGTCCCCGGTGATCCGCCAACGGAGGGCGTTCTGGTAGGCGGCGTGGACGTCGTTGAACAGCGTGCCGTAGTTCTCCGGGGTCCCCGAGCCCCGGTAGACGGTGGCCTGCGGGTTCGGCCGCCAACCGCTCTGCGCATGCGAGTTGGCCGCCAGCTTGTCCCAACCCGCCTTCCACGGCTGGGCGCCCGCGCTCACCTTCGCCGCCATCCGGTCGAGATCGGCCTGCGTGTGCAGCATCCCCGGGTGCACCAACGCCTCCCCGGCGGCCGCCGCAGTGCCTCCGGCCAACGCCGCAGCGCCGACCCCCGCCGCCAGCCCGCCGCCGACCTTCAGCATCCTCCGGCGGCTGATCGTCCCGTGCCTGTCGTCCTGACCCACCGATTCGCTCCTTCTCGGGTTCTGTCCGTGTGACCAGGAGACGTACGGCCGACCGACGGGATAACACCGAATCACGGACCGGTTTTCAGTTCGGGGAAGTGGAACGGCTTGGCGAGGTAGTCGTCGGCGCCCAGGGTCAGGCCGCTGACGCGGTCACTCGGCGCACCGGCTGCGGTCAGCATCAGGACCATGGCCGGGCCGTCGCGGTCGGTGATCATCTGACAGAGGGTGTCGCCGTGGATTCCCGGCAGGTCGCGGTCGAGGACGACGACGTCGTACGCGTTGGTGTCGAGCTTGGCCACCGCCTCCAGCCCGTCGTGGGCGGCGTCCACGGCCATGCCCTGGTCACGCAGGCCCTCGACCAGGACCTCGGCGAGGGACCGCACGTCCTCGACCACCAGGACTCTCACGCCGGGACTCCCGCGGTGCGGGCCGCCAAGGGCAGCGAGACGCCGACCCGCAGGCCGCCTTCGGCGCGGGCGTAGAGGTCGAGGCTGCCGCCGTGCGCCGCGGCGATGGCTGCGACGATCGACAGCCCGAGCCCCGACCCGCCGCCGGTGCTGGTCCGGTCCGCGCCGAGCCGGCGGAACGGCTGGGCGAGCTGGGCGACTTGCTGCCGGTCGAGGAGCCGGCCGCCGGTCTCGACGACGAGCTGCGCCGTTGAGCCGTCGGCCTCGGTGGCGACGCGGATCCAGCCTCCCCGGTGGTTGTGGCCGATCGCATTGTCGATCAGGTTGCCGACCAGGCGGGACAGGAGCGGCTCGCTTCCCTGCACCCACGCACCGTCGTCCTCGCCGACCCCGTGCACGGTCAGGTCCTTGTGGCAGGACAACGCGGACCACCTGGTGGTGGGGCGCGGCAGGGTCATCGCGGACACCACGGTGCGGGAGCTGCTGGCGGGTACGGCTCGCGGCCGGGTGACTCTGCGTACGTCCGAGAAGACCCGGGCGACGGCGGTGTTGACGGCGGCGGGGGCCGCCGTGACCGTCACCGGGCCCGGCACGCTCAGCGTCTCCGGGCTGACCACCGAGAGGGTCGTGGAGGTCCTCGGCGGGCATGTGGTGCCGTTCTCGGAGGTGTCGGCGCATCGCGCGTCCTTGGAGGAGGCCTATCTGGAGCTCACCCGGGACGTGGTGGAGTACCGCAGCGCCGGGGAGGTGGCCCGATGACCTCCACGATCACGCTTGACCGGCCGGGGCCGACGACCGGTTTCCGGCACGTGCTGCGGGCCGAGTGGACCAAGTTCAGGACGGTGCGCGGCTGGGTGCTGGGGACGGCCGCCGCGGCCTTGGCGATGGTGGTGGTCGGGCTGCTCGGCACGGCGGGTGGTGGCGGGGCCGGTCACGGTGCCGCGCCGTCGGTTCCTAAGGGGCCGGGCGGCGAGGCCGTGAACGACAGTTTCTTCTTCGTGCACAGGGAGTTGGAGGGCGACGGCAGCATCACCGTCCCCGTGTCCTCGCTGACCGGCGTGACCGCGTCCGGGCCGCAGGAGAGTCCGGCCGGTGTCGCGCCGTGGGCGAAGGCGGGGCTCATCGTGAAGGCGAACCTCACGCAGGGATCGGCCTAAACGGCCGTCATGGTCACCGGCGATCGGTTCTCTACCTCGTCCTGATCGCCCTGCTCGGCCTCGGCGTCGCGACCGCCGTTCGGGACGCGGCGGCGGCCATCGGCACCGTGCTCGGCCTGCTCTACCTGTTCCCGATCCTCACCCACGTGGTCACCGACCCGCAGTGGCAGGAGCGACTGCAGCAGATCGCGCCGATGACCGCCGGACTGGCCGTCCAGTCCACCACCGGGCTGCACAGCCTGCCCATCGGCCCATGGGCAGGTCTCGGCGTCCTCGCCGCATGGAGCCTCGCGGCACTCCTCACCGGCGGGCTGTCGCTCGGGCTCCGCGACGTCTGAGGATCGTCGGAAAAATCTCCGGCCGGGCGGACAACCGGGCTGCGGTCCATGTACTGTGCCGTACATCGTAGTTACCTGTCAGTAACTTTGTGCAGGCTCGACCGTGTGAAGGAGCAGCCATGCCCACGCTCGACCGTCAGGACGACGTGTTCGTCCTCGGCATCGGAGACACCGAGAACCGCTTCCACCCGGACTGGATCGCCTCCGTCAACGCCCTGCTGGACGAGGTGGAGAAGACGGAGGGCCCGCGGGCCCTGGTGACCGCCGCGACCGGCAAGTTCTTCTCCAACGGCCTGGACCTGGACTGGCTGTTCGCGCACGCCGACCAGGCAGGCGAGTACGTCGCCGGCGTCCAGGAGCTCCTGGCGCGGGTACTGACCCTGCCGGTGGTCACCGTGGCGGCCCTGCAGGGGCACACCTTCGCGGCCGGCGCCATGCTCTCCCTGACCCACGACTTCCGCGTGATGCGCGGCGACCGGGGCTACTGGTGCCTGCCCGAGGCCGAGATCAACATTCCCTTCACCGCAGGCATGTCCGCGCTCATCCAGTCCCGGCTGACCCCGCAGACGGCGCACGAGGCCATGGTCACCGCACGCCGCTACGGCGGCCACGACGCCCTCGCCGCCGCGATCGTCGACCGCACGGCGGACGAGGACGCGGTCCTTCAGGCCGCCGTCGAGATCGCCCAGGCCCACGCGGCCAAGGCCGGGCCCACCGTCGGCACGATCAAGACCCGCATGTACGCTCCGGTCCTGGCCGCGCTGCGTGAGAAGGACATCCCGCTCGGCTGAGAGGTTCCGGGTGCCTTTGTTTGCGTACCCGTAGTTTTGCGGCCCCGGATTGTTCCGTGCGTGCTCGGCGGTGAGTGTGGTGGGCAGGAGGCCACCCCACAGACCTCAGGAGCCTCGCATGATCGCTGCCGCTGACACCCGCCACCCGGCCCGCCCCGGCCCTCGGCCCGGCCGTACCGCCGGTACCGGCCGTACCGCCGGCAGGTCCGCCGCATGTGCCATGCCGGCGGTGGCCGACTCGGTGCCGGCCCTACGGCGCTTCGCGCGTGGTGCCGCACGGCGGTGGGCGCTCCCCGACAGCGTCGACGAGGCGCTGGCACTCATCGTGACCGAGCTGGCCGCCAATGCGGTGCGGCACAGCGGCAGCGCGGACGTTGCGCTGCTGCTCGCCGTCGACGGCGTGACGGTGACCGTCCAGGTCAAGGACGCCGGGACGTGGCGGGCCCGCCCGAACCCGCCCGGTCCGGCCGCCGAGGCCGAGGCCTGCGGCGGTCGCGGCCTGCAGCTGGTCGAGGCGTACGCGGCCGGCTTCGCCCTGTGGCGCACGGCCGGCGGCACCCGGGTGGTGGCGGAGCTGCTCCTGCCCGATCCGCAGCCGGTGCCCGTCGCGGAGCATCGGCGCTGAGCACCTTCCGGTCCACCGGACCGATCGCGCAGCCGTTTGCCGGGAGCCCTGGGCCGATCTAGCGTGTCCAGGGCAGGGAAGGTGATCGTGTGGCGCGGGTGCTCGACCGCAGCGCGGCATCCTCCGGCGGGAGCTTCACGTTCGTCGGCCGCCGCCGGGAACTCGGCCTGCTCCTGGCTGCGGTCCGGCACCCTCCGGCGGTGGTGCTGGTCGAGGGCGAGGCCGGGATCGGCAAGTCCCGCCTGGTCCGGGAGGCCGCCGAGACGCTCGTGGGTGAGAACCGGCGGGTACTGGTGGGGTACTGCCAGCCGCTGCGCGAGCCGTTCCCCTACGGCCCGGTGGTGGACGCACTGCGGAAGGCGGGCGGCTGGCTGCCCACCAGTGGCATCCCGCCGACGGCGGGCGCGCTGGCACCGCTGCTGCCCGACCTGGCCGAAAGGCTGCCGCCCCCGCCGCCCCGCCCCGAGGACCCGCACGCCGAGCGACACCAGCTGGTCCAGGCCGTCCACTCGTTCCTGGGGGCGATCGGTCCGGCCGTCCTGGTGGTGGAGGACCTGCACTGGGTCGACGAGGCCACCCGCGAGCTGCTCCTGCTCCTCGCCCGCGACCTGCCCGAGCAGCTCAGCCTGGTGCTGACCTACCGGGCGGAGGACCTGCCACCCAAGACCCCGGTACTCGGCTCCGCCTACCGGCGCCCGCCCGGGGCCAGCGGTACGGCGATCCGTCTCGCCCCGCTCGCCGAGCAGGACGTCCAGGAACTGGCCGCCGCCGCGCTCGGCCCGTACGCCACGCCGGAGCTCGCCGCCGTCCTCTACCACCGCAGCGAGGGCCTGCCGCTGGTCGCCGAGGAGGACCTGATCACCCTCTGCGAGCACGGCAGGCAACCGGCTTCCGCCGCCGCCGAGCTGGAGCGCGCCGAGGTGCCCAGGGGGCTGCACGAGGCCGTCACCGAGCGGTTGGAGGCGCTGTCGCCGGGCGGCGCGGCGATCGTCGAGGCCGCGGCCGTCCTCGCCGTCCCCGCCGCGGAGTCGCTGCTCGCCGACGTCGCCGGGCTGGACCCCGAGCAGGGAGCACAGGCCCTCACCGAGGCGCTGCGGTTCTCGGTGCTCCGCGAGACCGGGTCGGGCCAGTACGTCTTCCGCCACGTCCTGGCCCAGCAGGTCGCGTACGGCCACATCCCCGGCCCCCGGCGCGTCCGCCTCCACCGGCAGGCCATCAAGGAACTGGAGAGCCGCTCGCCCGCCCCCCTGGTGCAGATCGCCCACCACACGCTCGCCCTCGGCGACCGCGAGGCATGGTTCCGCAGGGCGGAAGCGGCCGCGGACCAGGCCATCACCCTCGGCGACACCGGCACCGGCGCGGCGCTGCTGCACCAGATCCTCGAACAGCCGCGCCTGGGGGACGACCTGCGGTCGCGAGCCGCTCTCGCGCTCGCGCGGATCGCCGTCAACGGCGCGGACTACACCGCCAACGCCACCCTGCTGCGGCGCATTCTCGCCGACCCCCAGCTTCCGGAGGCGACCCGCGGTGAGATCCGGCTGGCCCTGGCCCTGCTCATGGTCAACCAGGCCGGTGACCGGGCGGGCTACCGCGAACTCGAGCGGTGCATCGAGGACCTGGCCACCCGCCCGGCCCGGGCGGCCCGAGCGATGATCGCCCTGGCCATGAACGAGCGGGACGGCGCCTCCGACCAGGCCTGGGCCTGGATGAACCGGGCCGAGGACACCATCCGGGACAGCCCCGACGAGGCGATCCGGGCGTCCGTCCGCGCCACCCGCCTCTCCCTCCTGGCCCGGGACGGGGACCCCGCCGTCTGGCAGCTCCTGGAAGAACTGCCGCGCCGGGCCGAGGACACCGAGATCCTCAGGCAGACCACCCGAGCCCTGTACAACGTCGGTGAGATCGCCATCGAACTGGGCCACGACCGCTCGGCGGCCGCCCTGCTGGCGGAGAGCCGGCAGCTGGCCCAGCGCGCGGGCATCCCCCACCTGGAGTGCTACAGCCGGATCGCCCTGCTGCGCCTGGACGGGCTGGCCGGGCGGTGGAGTGACCTCGAGGAGCGCTTCGCGGCACTGGGCAGCGAGTACCCCGACGTCGCGATGGCCGGTGTCGAGCAGGCACTGCTCTTCGGACTCCTGGCCGCCGCCCGTGGACAGCGCGCCCGAGCGCTCGAACAGTTCACCGCCGCGGCCGAGTACGGGGAGCGGGAGTCCCAGGTGACCGGCGCGTTGCGGGCCGCCGCCGGGCTGGTCGCCGTCCGGCTCGCCCAGAGCGCGCCCGAGGACGCCTGGGCCATCGCCGGACCTGCCACGGCCGTGCTGCGCCGGGCCGGCGCATGGGCGAGGGCGACCGGCCTGGTGCCGGTCGCCGTCGAGGCGGCGCTGAGCTGCGGCCACCGCCGGGCCGCCGAACAGCTCGCCGACGACGCCGAGCGCGGCCTGAGCGGACGGGACGCACCCGGCGCCGTCGCCGAACTCCGGCTCGCCCGGGGCCTGCTCCTCGATGACGGCGAACCCGCCCTCGCGGCCGAGCACTTCGCGCACGCCCAGCGCAGCTGGCAGGAGATCGGACGCCCGTACGAAGCCGCCCGCGCCGCCGAGTGCCACGGGCGGGCCCTCCGGTCGCATCCGGAGGTCGCGGTCGGCCATCTCACCGAGGCCGTCGACACCTTCACCCGCCTCGGCGCCACCGCCGACGCCGCCCGGTGCCGGCACCTCCTGCTCGACCTCGGCCTGGTACGGCCCCCGGTGCGCGGACGGCGCGGGTACGGGGACCGGCTCTCGCCCCGCGAGCGGCAGGTCGCCGAACTGCTCGCCCGCGGCGCGACCAACCAGGACATCGCCGAGGCCCTCTTCCTGTCTCCCCGGACCGTCGAACAGCACGTCGCCCATGTCCTCAAGAAGCTGGACACCACCCGGAAGGCCGTCGGCACCGCCCTGCCGGAGAAGGACGAGGCCGGCTGACCCCTCTCTTCAGCCTGCTCACCGGCTTCGTGGCCGGCCATGTCTCGTACGAAGTCGACCGGGAACGCGCTACCGAAGCCGCCGTGGCAGGTATCCCAGGCTTGCTCGAGCTCTCGCCGCCCCGGGCAGGAGTGATGCCGGCCAAGACCTTTTCGACCGCCTCCTCGACCGCATGATCAACGGGCTGGTCGGGACGCCCGAAAGATCCACTCGATCGGATGGTGTCGGCCGATCTCGCGCGCGAACCGGCCGCGGCCTGGGCACTCTGGCCGCGTGAGCCGGGCCGGCCGAAGGGTCTGGCTGCGCCGAGAGAGTGGAGCTTGTCCCGTGGAGCACCTCGCGCCGTCACCCGGTGACCTGCGTACCGAAGGCGACCCGCCGGCCGACCGGATGGTCATCGAGCTGCTGGACTCGGGCGAGATCGCCCATGCCAACCAGGTACTGCACGGGCTGCGGCACAACGACCAGCTGGTCCCGGAGGACCTTCCGGCGGTACTGCGCGACTACCTGATGGAGACCAGGCCGGTCCCGGCCTGGGTGGACAGCGAGCGCATCGCGCGCGTGCACGCGTTCTTCCGGCACGACGGGATCCACGTGGCCTCGGCGTTGTCGCTCGGCGCGATGGTGGGCTGCTACGCGGCACCGATGGGCGCGAAACTGCTGCACACGACCCATCGCCTCGACCACCCGCACCGCCGGCTGTCCGAGACCACCCAGTTCCTCCTGCACATGATGGCCGAGGACCCGCTCGGCCGGCACGGGGACCTGGTACCCGCGATCCAGAAGGTCCGGCTCATCCATGCGGCGGTCCGTCAGCTCCTGCTCCGCGACGGGCACTGGGACGTCGCCGAGCACGGCGTCCCGATCTGCCAGGAGGACCTGCTCGGCGCCACCCTGATCTTCTCGGTCACCGTCCTGCAGGGCATGGCCAGGATGGGTGTCCACTGCACCCCGCAGGAGGCCGAGGACTACTACTACACCTGGCGGGTCGTCGGGGTGATGCTCGGACTCCGGGCGGACGCCGTGCCCGAGTCGCTGGCCGAGGCCGAGCAGCTCTGGAAGGAGATGGAGCCGCGACACCTCGGCCCGTCCGCCGAGGGCATCGCGCTCACCGGCGGTCTGCTGGACCTCTACCACCAGATCGCCCCGCCGGGGGTCCGCGGCGCGGTCCCGGCCGTGGTGCGGCGCATGGTCGGCTCCCAGGTCGCCGACTGGATGGAGGTGCCCGCCGGCCGTTGGGAAAAGGTGGTGGCCGGGGCCGCCCATGCCGAGGAGAGCGTGAACGCGGTCGAGGAACACCACGTCCTGGCCCGCCGGGTCCTCGACCGGGTCGGACGCATCCTGCTCAACGCCGAGGTCCGCCGCGTGACGCACGGCCAGAGCACCGAGTTCGACATCCCGTCGGAGCTCTCCGCCGGCGATGCCCCCCAGGTGCCCGCAGCCCGGGCCGGCGACGCGGGCTGCTGTCCGCAGGACGCCCGCCCGGCGCCGTGATCCTGGAAACCTCGGCGGCGGGCGGCGGGCGGCGTGCTGCTCCGGGTGGTACGGCTGCGCCGGGGCCAGGCCGTCCGAGTGCGCTCGTTCCGGTGAGTGGCCCTGCTCGGGCGAGCGCGTCGGAGCGCCCGGTGGGTGGGGACGGCCGATACTGCGGCGGTGACCGACCATCAGAAGGTTTTCCGCGGCGGCTGTTGCTCACGGCGGGTGCGACGGCCGTGCTGTGCGGCGGTGGCGGCGTGGTGGCGGCGGTCCCGGCCGCAGCGACGGCAGCGACAGGCCGGGCTTCGGCAACCACCGGCGGCGAACTGCCCGAAGAACTCCTGGGCGACGAGATCCGGCGGATGCCCACCGAGGAGCACGTGGTGGCCCTGACCTTCAACGCGGCCTGGGACGAGAACGGCCTCGACACCGTCCTCGGCGAGCTGCGCCGGCGGAACGCGCCGGCCACGTTCTTCCCGACCGGACGGTTCGCCGAGACCCGCCCGGCGGCGGCGCGGGCGATGGCCGCCGAGCACGGGATCGGCAACCACTCCTACAGCCACCCCCAGCTCGCCGACCTCCCCCCCAGGGCCTGCGGGAGGAGGTCCTGAAGGCGGACCGGGCGATCCGCCGGGCCACCGGAGCGGTGCCGCTGCCCTTCTACCGGTTCCCGTACGGCGAGACCACCCCGCAGGCCATCGCGGACGTCAACGCCCTCGGTTTCGCGGACATCGAGTTCACCGCCGACACCAACGGCTACCTGGGCGCCGCCGGCGGCATGACCGTCGACAGGGCCGTCGAGCGCGTCCTGAAGGCCCTCACGCCGGGGGCGATCGTGCAGATGCACGTCGGCGCCGGTGCCGAGGGCGGCCCGGGCCTCGACGCCCAGGCCCTGCCCCGGATCATCGAGGCCGTCCAGGCCCGCGGCTACCGGGTCACCGACCTGCGTACCGTCGTGACGCGATCCGGCGCGGCCGGTGCCGTACCGGGAGGTGACGGCCCTACGCTTCGACCCGGCGGCTCGACCCGGCGGCTCGACCCGGGGGTCGGTGTCGGGGATGGCCGATCACGAGATATCTTGATATCAAGACGTTGTAGGCGTTGTAGACGTGAAGCGGAGCACCGGTGACTGACTCGACCATCATCTATACGCACACCGACGAGGCCCCGGCCCTGGCGACGTATTCGTTCCTGCCGGTGGTGCAGGCGTACGCCTCGACGGCGGGCGTCCGTGTGGAGACTCGCGACATCTCCCTGGCCGGGCGCATCATCGCGAGCTTCCCGGAGCGTCTCGAGGAGGGCCAGCGCATCCACGACGCCCTCGCCGAGCTCGGTGAGCTCGCCAAGACCCCCGGGGCCAACATCATCAAGCTGCCGAACATCTCGGCCTCCATCCCGCAGCTCAAGGCGGCGATCAAGGAGCTGCAGCAGCAGGGCTACGCGCTGCCGGACTACCCGGACGACCCGAAGACCGACGAGGACCGCGACGTCCGCGCGCGCTACGACAAGGTCAAGGGCAGCGCCGTCAACCCGGTGCTGCGCGAGGGCAACTCCGACCGCCGCGCCCCCGCCTCGGTGAAGAACTACGCGAAGACCCACCCGCACCGCATGGGCGTGTGGACCCCGGAGTCGAAGACGAACGTCGCGCACATGACCGCCGACGACTTCCGCTCCACCGAGAAGTCCGCGGTCATCGCCGAGGCCGGCGCTCTGCGCATCGAGCTCGCGGGCGCCGACGGCAGCACCACGGTCCTGCGCGAGTCGGTGCCGGTGCTCGCCGGTGAGGTCGTGGACGCGTCCGTCATGCACGTCGCCGCGCTGCGCGAGTTCTTCGCGGCCCAGATCGCCCGTGCCAAGTCCGAGGGCGTGCTGTTCTCGGTGCACCTCAAGGCCACCATGATGAAGGTCTCCGACCCGATCATCTTCGGCCACGTCGTGCGGGCCTTCTTCCCGAAGACCTTCGCCCGGTACGGCGAGACCCTGGCCGCCGCCGGTCTGAACCCGAACAACGGCCTCGGCGCCATCCTCCACGGCCTGGACTCGCTGCCCGAGGGCGCGGAGATCAAGGCGTCCTTCGACGCCGAGCTGGCCGAGGGCCCGGCGCTCGCGATGGTCGACTCCGACCGCGGCATCACCAACCTGCACGTCCCGAGCGACGTCATCGTCGACGCGTCGATGCCGGCCATGATCCGCACCTCCGGCCACATGTGGGGCCCGGACGGCAAGGAGGCCGACACCCTCGCCGTCATCCCCGACAGCAGCTACGCCGGCGTCTACCAGGTCGTCATCGACGACTGCCGCGCGAACGGCGCCTTCGACCCGGCGACCATGGGCTCGGTGCCCAACGTCGGCCTCATGGCGCAGGCGGCCGAGGAGTACGGCAGCCACGACAAGACCTTCGAGATCCCGGCCGACGGCACCGTCCGCGTGGTCGACGGCTCCGGCGAGGTCGTGCTGGAGCAGCCGGTGGGCGCCGGCGACGTGTTCCGCATGTGCCAGACCAAGGACCTGCCGATCCGCGACTGGGTCAAGCTCGCGGTCAACCGCGCCCGGGCCACCGGCAACCCGACGGTCTTCTGGCTGGACGAGGGCCGCGCGCACGACGCCAACCTGATCGCGAAGGTCAAGGCGTACCTGCCGGAGCACGACACCGACGGGCTGCAGATCGAGATCATGTCGCCGGAGCAGGCGACCGCGTTCTCGCTGGAGCGCATCCGCCGCGGCGAGGACACCATCTCGGTCACCGGCAACGTGCTGCGCGACTACCTGACCGACCTGTTCCCGATCCTGGAGCTCGGTACGAGCGCCAAGATGCTCTCCGTCGTCCCGCTGATCAACGGCGGCGGCCTGTTCGAGACGGGCGCCGGCGGCTCCGCCCCCAAGCACGTCCAGCAGCTGCTCAAGGAGAACTACCTGCGCTGGGACAGCCTGGGCGAGTTCTTCGCGCTCGCGGCCAGCTTCGAGCACCTGGCGCAGACCACGGGCAACGCGCGCGCCCAGGTCCTCGCCGACACCCTCGACCGGGCGACCGGCACCTTCCTCAACGAGGACAAGTCGCCGAGCCGCAAGCTGGGCGGCATCGACAACCGCGGCAGCCACTTCTACCTGGCGCTGTACTGGGCGCAGGAGCTGGCCACGCAGACCGCCGACGCGCAGCTGGCCGAGGCCTTCGCGGGTCTCGCCAAGACGCTCTCCGAGCAGGAGCAGGCCATCGTGGACGAGCTGATCGCTGTCCAGGGCTCGCCGGTCGACATCGGCGGCTACTACCAGCCCGTCGTCGCCAAGGCGTCGGCCGTCATGCGTCCGTCGACGATCCTCAACGAGGCCCTCGCGACCCTCGCCTGACGATCGGCCCAGGCCGAGCAGGCCTGATCACGGTGCCCGAGAACCGCCACACGGTTCTCGGGCACCGTGCTTTTGGACCCGGTCAGGAGGGTCGGGCCTAGCCAGATGACTAAGCGCTTGCTTAGACTCTCCTCGCAAGCCGGGGACCACCCGTTCGACCGCTGCGGTGCGTGACCGGAGCCGGACCGGGCATACCGGCCGGCCGGCACGCCGGCCGGGTCATCGCCAGCGACAGGAGACGTCATGTCTGGAACGAACCGTCAGATCCGCCTCGCGGCCCGCCCGGCGGGCGACGTCAAGCCCCAGGACTGGGAGCACGTCACCGAGCCGGCCGAGGCGCCCGGTGAGGGCCGGTTCGCCGGGCGGACCCGCTTCATCTCGCTGGACCCGGCGATGCGCGGCTGGCTCGACGACCGCCCCTCGTACCTGCCGCCCGTCGGCCTCGGCGAGGTCATGCGCGCCGGGTCGGTGATCGAGGTCACCGAGTCCAACCACCCCGGCTACCGGCCCGGCGATCACGTCGTCGGCACCTTCGGTGTCCAGGAGTACGTGGTCTCGGACGGCAAGGGCGCGCTGAAGGTCGACCCGTCGCTGGCCCCGCTCTCGACCTACCTGGGCGCGCTGGGCATGCCCGGAATGACGGCCTACTTCGGACTGCTGGACGTCGGGGCCCTCAAGGAGGGTGAGACGGTTGTGGTCTCCGGGGCTGCGGGCGCCGTCGGCACCATGGTCGGCCAGATCGCCAAGGTGAAGGGCTGCCGCGTCATCGGCATCGCTGGCGGTGCGGACAAGTGCGCCCTGCTGACCGAGGAACTCGGCTTCGACGCGGCGATCGACTACCGCGCCGAGGACGTCAGGAAGGCGCTGCGCACGCACGCGCCGGACGGCATCGACGTCTACTTCGACAACGTCGGCGGCGACATCCTCGACGCGGCGCTCACCCGTCTGGCGATGCACGCCCGGGTGGTGATCTGCGGCGCCATCAGCCAGTACAACAACGAGACGGCCGTCCAGGGCCCCTCGAACTACCTGACGCTGCTCGTCCGCCGCGCCCGCATGGAGGGCTTCGTGGTGTTCGACTACGCACCGCGCTTCGCGGAGGCCGCCCGCGAGCTCGCCGGCTGGATCGCCACCGGCCGGATCAAGGTCAAGGAGCACGTGGTCAAGGGCGCCCTGGACGAGTTCCCGGAGACTCTGCAGATGCTCTTCCGCGGCGAGAACATCGGCAAGCTGGTCCTGGAGCTGACCTGACGCCCTGGCACCGGGGCCGGAACGTCATCGACGCAGCGTCTGGGTGACCCGCCACAGGCGGCGGGGCAGCTCACCCTCCTCGAATGGGTGGACCTCGGCCGACTCCCAGCCCTCGGCGAGGGCGTCGACCAGGTGGCGCGGGAAGAAGTGGACGGCGAATCCGCCGTGCTCCCAGATGTCGTCGCCGTGCCCGGTGCCGGCCGTGTAGTGGGCGTCGCCGGTGTGGCGGACGGTGTAGACGAAGGTGCCGCCGGGCCGTAGGACCCGGCGCACCTCGGCCACCAGGGCATGGATCTCCTCGGTGGACAGGGCCATGCAGAGCAGCATGTGGGCGAAGACGGCGTCCACCGAGGCGTCGGCGAGGGGCAGCGGGTCGCGGACGTCGTGCACGGCAGTGGTGACCTTCTCGGCCAGGCCCTCGGCCGTCGCCGCTTCACGCAGCCGGCTCAGGCCCACCAGGCTGAAGTCTGTGGCGAGCACGGTGAACCCGGAGCGGGCGAAGAACAGCGCGTCGCGGCCGTGGCCGGCACCCAGTTCCAGCACGTCACGCGCTCCGGCGGCCCGGAACGACTCGGCGGCGTGGACCGCCGGGTCGGAGGGCCGGTCACCGTACATCCGGGGGTGGGCGCCGTAGGTCTGCTCCCAGTGCTCGCGCTGGACCTCGCCCAGCTCCTGGCCATCGCCGTGCATCGCCGCTCCCGCTGCTCGCGACCCTGACCGTCGTGGGCCCCCACCGTCAGCGTAGGCCCCGGTGATCCCGGCGCGGGTGGCGAGGCGTCCGGCGGGGGAGTGGCGGCCCACCGTTTCCCGCCATCGTGATCGCCTTCGCCTCGCCCCGGACGGGGACGGCCGGCCGGGGTCGGTGTCCTGTTCTCGCCCAACCGAGACCCGCGTGCCCGCCGGCTCGGCGTTACTTCGGATACGCATGATCCAAAAGTGGCCGTGGATCTCGCTCGGATGCCGAGCAAAGGTACGACCATCGGAGCAATGGTCCAGGTCGCCTGATCCAGCCGCGCATGCCCTGGCGGATTCGGTTCGCACGGTCGTTCAGCTTTCTCCGAAGTGGTCCGGGAGTTCTGTCATCCCCCTGTATCAATGGATGCGGACACCTCAATTCCGGTCCGTTCATGGGAGAGCTCGGATGACGATAGAAGCGGATAGGGACTACGCCCGAGAACGCGAGCAACTCAGCCTCAGTACCGCCGCCGCGCGGAACTTGGCGACCACCACCAAGTCTGCTCCGCAGATGCGCGGAATCAGTTCGCGCTGGCTGATTCGACGGCTTCCCTGGGTGCAGGTTTCCGGCGGTACCTATCGGGTCAACCGGAGGCTCTCGCTGGCCGTCGGCCGGGGGCGGGTCAGCTTTGTCCAGGCCGGCGCGGACGACGTACGCATCATCCCCGAGACCCTTCGGGAGATTCCCGTTCTGCGCGGTTTCGGCGACGACGGCCTCCTCGCGGAGCTGGCCGGCCGGTTCACCCTCCGGGAATTCCGCAGCGGTGAGGTCATCGTCGAGGAAGGCCACCCCATCGAGGAGGTCTTCATTGTCGCGCACGGCCGAATGGAACGGATCGCCACCGGCAAGTACGGCGGCCAGGAAACCCTCGGCGTGCTGGCCGACGGCGACCACCTGGGGGACGAGGCCCTTCTGCAGAGCGACCCGCTCTGGACCGCCACGGTCAAGGCCGCCACCGCAGGAACCCTCCTGACCCTTCGCTGGGAATCCTTCCTCGAGTTGTTCAACCGCTCCGAGGAGCTGCGCGAGCACATCACCGGATTCCTCGCACATTCCTCCCGGAAGGTCAATTCCAAGGGCGAGGTGGAAATCGCCGTCGCCGCAGGACACGAGGGCGAGGCCGAGATTCCCGGCTCCTTCGTGGACTACGATCTCGCGCCCCGCGAGTACGAGCTCTCGCTGACCCAGACGGTCCTCAGGGTCCACTCCCGCGTCGCCGACCTCTACAACGACCCGATGAACCAGATCGAGCACCAACTCCGGCTGACGGTGGAGGAGATCAGGGAACGCCAGGAGTGGGAGCTGCTGAACAACCGGGAGTTCGGCCTGCTCCACAATGCCGACTACGACCAGCGGATCAACACCTGGTCGGGGCCGCCGACTCCGGACGACATGGACGACCTGCTGTCGATGCGCCGGGGCACCGACCTCTTCCTCGCCCACCCGAGGGCGATCGCGGCGTTCTTCCGCGAGTGCAGCAAGCGCGGCATCTACCCCGACAGCACCGACATCGGCGGCCACCGCATCCCCGCCTGGCGGGGCGTGCCGATCTTTCCCTGCGGCAAGATCCCGGTCACCGGCGGGCAGATGACCTCCATCGTCGCGATGCGCACCGGCGAGCAGGACCAGGGCGTGATCGGCCTGCACCAGACCGGCATCCCGGACGAGTACGACCCCAGCCTGAACGTCCGCTTCATGGGCATCGACGACCAGGCGATCATCCGGTACCTGGTGACCGCCTACTACTCGGTGGCGATCCTCGTCCAGGACGCCGTCGGCATCCTGGAGAACGTCCACGTCGCCGCTCCGCGGTCCTGACCAGGCGCTCCAGGAGGACCGATGGCACCCCTGCAGGACACCGCCCGCTCTGCCCGGCCGACGATCCCCACCGGCCCGACGGGACTCGGCACTTCGGCGGCCCGGATCACCGATCTGCGGTCGAAGGGAAGCCCGGCAGCCGGTGCCGGGACGCGCCGCAGCCCGCTCCCCGACCTCTACTGCCCGCCTCATCTGCGCGACGATCCCGCGCTCGGTGAGGAGGTCAACGAGCGCCTCTTCCGCTGGGCCGAGCAGGTCGGCATCTACGCCGGCCAGATGGAGAAGTTCCGGAAGGCCAACTACGGGCGTCTGCTCATGCTGACCCATCCCGACACCGACGATCCCGACCGGCTGCTGGCCGCGGCCCGGTGCATGGCGGCGGAGTTCGCCGTCGACGACTACTTCTGCGAGGAAGCCTCCGCCGGCGACCACCCCGAGCGCCTCGGGCCCCAGCTGATGCTGGCCCAGTCGGCGATCGACCCGGCCCAACTGCCTCTCGGTGCCCGCGAGTCCTACGAGCGAGCGCTGCGCGGGCAGCCGGTCTGGAACGCGCTCCGGCGCTCGGTGGACGACCTGGCCGAGTACGCCAGCGGTTCCCAGATCAACCGGCTCAGGCAGGAGATCGCCGGCCTGTTCCTCGGGATGGACGCCGAGGCGGGGTGGCGCATCGGGGGCAGTCTGCCGCCCGTCTGGGAGTACCTGGCGAACCGTCAGATGAACAGCTTCCTGCCGTGCATGGCCCTGGTCGACGCCGTGGGCGGATACGAGCTTCCCGCCAACGTCTACGGGCGCCCCGACGTCCGCCGGGCGACGCTGCAGGCCGCTCTGGCGTCCGTCCTGCTCAACGACGTCTACTCGATGCACAAGGAAGGCGGCGCCCAAGGCGTCGAGTACAACCTGCCGACCGTCATCGCGGCGGAGGACAACTGCTCCCTCGACGACGCGATCCGGCGTTCCGCCGACATCCACAACGAACTCGTGCACTCCTTCGAGGCCGCGGCGGCCGAGCTCGCGCTCACCGGCGACCCGGTGCTGACCCGCTACCTGGGAGCCCTGTGGGCCTGGCTCGGCGGCAACAAGGAGTGGCACGCCAGCAGCCCCCGTTACAACCAGAGTTAGGGAACACGCGCAATGACCGTGCTCGACACCCGTACCGAGGTCCTCTCCACCCGGTACCAGCAGGCCGTGGCCGACTACTGGAACAAGGAGAAGGACCCGGTCAACCTACGTCTCGGTGAGGTCACCGGCACCTTCCACCACCACTACGGCATCGGGGACGTGGACCCGTCGGTGTTCGAAGGGCCGGAGGACACCCGTGACGAGCGGATCATCAGGGAGATGCACCGGCTCGAGACCGCCCAGGCGGACTTCCTGCTGGACCAGCTCGGCGACATCGGCCCCGAGGACCGGATTCTCGACGCGGGTTCCGGCCGGGGCGGCACCAGCTTCCTGGCCAACCTTCGCTTCGGCTGCCATGTGGACGGCATCTCCATCTCCGAGAAACAGGTGAGGTTCGCCAACGACCAGGCCCGGCAGCGGGGCGTGGCCGACAAGGTGGACTTCCACTTCCGGAACATGCTCGACAACGGCTTCCCCGCCGCCACGGTGCGCGCCGCCTGGAACAACGAGAGCACCATGTACGTGGACCTGTTCAAGCTCTTCGAGGAGCATGCCCGGGTCCTGAAGCCCGGTGGCCGGTACGTCACCATCACCGGCTGCTACAACGACGTCCACGGCCGGCAGCCGTCCAGGGCCGTCAGCCAGATCGACGCCCACTACATCTGCGACATCCACCCGCGCAGCGACTACTTCGCCGCGATGTCGGCGAACAACCTGGTTCCCATCAGCGTCGTCGACCTGACCGCGGCGACCATTCCCTACTGGGAACTGCGTGCCGAGTCCTCCGTGGCGACCGGCATCGAGCAGGCGTTCCTCACCGCCTACAAGGAGGGCAGCTTCCACTATCTGATGATCGCCGCCGACAAGGTGTGACTCCCGGCCCCTGAGGTCGGCCAGGGTGACGGCGGCCCCGGGCCCAGGCTCGGGGCCGCCGTCACCCGCACCGGTCTGTCGGCGCGCGGCCTGCGGAGGAGACGGGGACGATGGCCCAGGAACCACGTCCTCGGAGCAGGGAGAACGCCATGACCGACGACCCGCGTATCGGCACCCCCGGCACGTACGAGTTCTCGGCGCCCGACGGCGTCCTGCGGGCGGAGTGGATCGGTGCGGACGCCGGCGCCGACGAGCGCGCCCGCGAGCACGCCGACCTGCTGGAGAAGGAGGCCGGCGGCGAGTTTCTGGTCACCCTGATCCGACGGCGGACGGACACCGGGTGGGAGACCGTTCCGCGCCGGTCTCCCGGCGCTCCCTGACGGCGCAGGACGGCGTTGCCTGCCGAGACGGGGCTGCCGGGGAGTGCCTGCCGAGAGACGATGGAGCCCCCGGCTTCGAGGTCGGGGGCGCCGGGTCAGAGCCCCCGGAGCCGACCGAGGTGAGGAGAGCTACGGGCCGGACCGGCAGCGGGTGAGGCCGCCACCTGCGGTAGGCGGAAGGAGGGCCTCGAGTGAGCACGTCCGATGCGTTCCGCGCCGGGCTGAGCCAGGCCTCGGTCGTCCCGTCCGAGCCCGGTGGGCTGCTGGACGTGCTGGGCGTGGCCGCGGTGGTGCTGAACGCGGACGGGCGGATCGTGCTGTGGAGCCCGCAGGCGGAGGACCTGTTCGGCTGGAGCGCGGAGGAGGCGCTGGGCCGGCTCGCGGCGAAGCTGCTGGTCGCGGAGGAGCACTACGACCTGGTCCTGGAGCTGTTCGCCCGGGTGATGGCCGGCGGCGGCGCCTGGGCGGGAGTCTTCCCCGTACGGCACAAGGACGGCAGCACACGGCTGGTCGAGTTCCGCAACATGCGGCTGCTGGACGAAAGCGGCGGCATCTACGCCCTCGGGATCGCCACCGACGAGGTCACGCTGCGCGGAGTGGAGCGGGACCTGGCGCTGTCGGTGCGGCTGGTGGCGCAGTCCCCGATCGGGCTGGCGGTGTTCGACACCGACCTTCGGTACGTCCTGGTCAATCCCTCGCTGGAGCGCATCAACGGCATGCCCGCCGAGAAGCACATCGGCCGCACCGTCCCCGAGGCACTGCCGTTCCTGGACGCCCCGGCCATCGAGGCCGCGATGCGCCAGGTGCTGGGCACCGGTACGCCGCTGCTGGACCACTTCACGGTCGGCCGTACGCCCGCCGACCTGGAGACCGACCATGCCTGGCTGGTATCGTTCTTCCGGCTGGAGGATCTCGCCGGGCGGGTGATCGGCCTGGCCGCCTCCGTGGTGGACGTCACCGAGCGGCACAACGCGGCCATCGGGGCCGCGGAGGCCCGGCGACGGCTGGCCGTCATCGCTCACGCCTCCGTGCGCATCGGCACCACCCTCGACCTCGACCAGACCGCCCGGGAGCTGGCCGACGTCGTCGTGCCCGACCTGGCCGACATCGCCGCGGTGGACGTCCTCGACTCGGTCCTGGAACCTCGCATCACCACGGCGCCGGTCGCCGGGCCCGCGGTCTTCCGGGCGCTGGCCGTGGCCGCGGCCGACTCCGGCGACGCCGTCCAGGCCGCCGACCCGCCCGGCGAGATCGCCAGGTACGACGCGGACCGCCTGGTCACCCGGAGCGTGACCACTGCTCAGCCGGTCCTCGTGGCCCACGTGGGGGAGCAGGACCTGCCGCGCATCGCCCGGGACGAGCGGGCCGCCGCCCTGCTGGCCCGGGCCGGGCTGCACTCGTACCTGGCCGTCCCGCTGATCGCCCGCGGCGAGGTCCTCGGCGCGCTCGACCTCAAGCGCACCCGTAACCCGCGGCCCTTCGACGAGGACGACGTCATCCTGGCCGGCGAGCTCGCCGCCCGCGCGGCCGTCTGCATCGACAACGCCCGCTGGTACCAGAGCCAGCGCAACGCCTCCCTCACCCTCCAACGTCACCTCCTCCCGCACCGGCCGCCGCAGCCCGTGGGCCTGGAGGTCGCCTACCGGTACCAGCCCGCCGCGGCCGCCCACGAGGCCGGCGGCGACTGGTTCGACGCCGTCAGTCCGGCCGGGGACAAGACCGCCCTGGTCGTCGGTGACGTCATGGGGCACGGCATCAACGCCGCCGCCACCATGGGGCAACTGCGCACCGCCACCCGCACCCTGGCCGGCCTCGACCTCGACCCCGCCGAGGTCCTGCACCACTTGGACCGGATCGCCGGTGGTATGGACGAGACCATCGCCACCTGCGTCTACGCCGTCTTCGACCCGCATCACGGGCAGTGCCGTATCGCCCTCGCGGGCCACCTGCCTCCCGTCCTCGTCCGGCCCGGGCATCCCCCCGTGCTGCTGGATCTGCCCGCCGGAGCGCCACTGGGGGTCGGGGGAGTCCCCTTCGAGGCCACCACCGTCGACCTGAACGCCGGGGACCGGCTGGTGCTCTACACCGACGGTCTCGTCGAGACCCGTGGCCAGGCCATCGACACCCGCCTCGATCTCCTCCTCAGCCTGCTCACGGACCCCCGGCTCCCGCTGGAGGACACCTGCGACCGGCTGCTGACCGCCCTGCGCCACCCGGATGACCACGACGACGTCGCCCTGCTCATCGCCGAGGTCCTCGGCCGGTCCTCGCGACCGGAATGAGCGTGCCTGAGCTCAGCAGACCAGGACGCCGTCGGGTTCACGGTGGCGGGCCGTACGGCGGGGCGGCGCGTGCCACCGTTCGGGCTCGAGGCCCCGCAGGACGCTCTGCTCGCGTGCGAAGGCGTGCAGCAGGCCGTCGTACCGGTAGCTGCCCGGCTCCTCGGCGCGCAGCAGGTGGGCGTCGACGAGGCGCTCGAGGATGCGCTCGGTGTGGGACACGGGCTGGTCCAGGAGCCGGGCCGCGGTCTCGATCCGGACCGTGGCCGAGCCCGGGAGGGACAGCAGGCGGAAGGCCCGGGCGGCGGCCGGATCCAGTGCCTCGTAGCTGGCGGCGAAGCTGGCCCGGACGTCGAGACTGCCCAGGCTGAGCTCGTCGAACAACTGCCGCTCGCCGGTCAGCCGGTCGGCCAGGTGCCGGACGGTCCAGGACGGCCGGGCGGACAGGCGCGCCGCGCAGATGCGCAGGGCCAGCGGCAGCCCCCCGCAGGCGGCCGCCAGTTCGGCCGTCGCCCGGGGATCGGCGGCCGGGCGGGCCGGGCCGAGGACGCGTTCGAGGAACAGCAGCGCCTCCGCCTCGGTCATGACGTCCAGTTCGACCGGATGCGCCCCGGCCAGGTCGGAGAGCCGTGCGCGGCTGGTGATCAGGGCGGCGTTCGCGGGGTCACCCGGCAGCAGCGGACGGACCTGGGCGCTGTCCCGCGCGTTGTCGAGGACGACCAGGAGCTGCCGTCCGGCGAGCACGGACCGGTAGAGCGCCGTCCGTTCGTCGAGGTCGGCCGGGATCGTGTGGGCGGGGAGGCCCAGGGCGAGCAGGAAGCTCCCGAGCACGGCGTGAGCCGAGGCGGGCTCACGCTGAGTCCCCCTCAGGTCGGCGTACAGGGTGCCGTCCGGATGGGAGAAGCGGGCGGCATGGGCGACATGGCCGGCCAGCGCGCTCTTTCCCACGCCCGGCTGGCCCGACACCACCGCGATCACGGCCGACCGCCGGGACGCCGTGGTGAGCCTGGCCGTCAGATCGAGCACCTCCGCGGTACGTCCGGTGAAGTCCGTCAGATCGGGAGGGAGTTGGAAGGGCGTCGGGGAGACCGGCCGGCCGATCCCGTGCTCCTCGGTGTCCTGGGCGGGAGCCGGGTCGTCCAGGCTCGGGTCGGCGCTGAGGATGCGCTGGTGCACCGCCCTCAGCTCCGTGCCGGGCTCGACGCCGATCTCCTTCGTCAGGATCTGCCGCACCTGCTGGTAGACGGCCAGTGCCTCCGACTGGCGGCCGCTCCGGTACAGCGCGGTCATCAGCTGGACCCAGAAGCGCTCCCGCTCGGGGTGGGTCGCCGTGAGCGTGCGCAACTCGGCGAACAGCGCCGCGTGGTGGCCCAGGTGGAGTTCGGCGTCCAGCTTCGACTCGAGGATGTCCAGCCGGGCCTCGGCGAGCCGGTCGGCCTCCAACCGCCGTACCGAGTCCGAGGGAACGTCCACCAGCGCCGGGCCGCGCCAGAGGCCGAGGGCCTCGTCGAGCAGCGTGGTGGCGCGCTCGAACGCGCCCTGCCGCAGCGCGTCGGCGCCCAGGTCGCGCAGCGCCACCAGGCGGTCGGCGTCGAATTCGCCCGGCTCGACGGTGATCAGGTAGCCGCCGGCCCGGGTCTCGATGCGCTCCCCGGCGTTCCCCAGGCCCTTGCGGAGCCGCATGACGTAGTTGCGCAGGGTGGTGGCGGCGCTCCGGGGCGGACGGTCGTCCCACACGGTCTCCACCAGCTGCTCCGCGGGCACCAACTGGCCCCGCCGTACCAGGAGCGCCGCCAGCAGGATGCGCTGTTTGGCCGCCGGGATGACGCGGACCTCCGCGCCATCCCGTACCAGCAGTGGCCCCAGAATCCCGAACTCCATCCGCCGTGCCCCCCAGACCTCTAGTGTCGCGCTGCGACGGCCGGGCCCACGGCCCGGCGCTGCCGATCATCGCCACCGTTCTATCCCGGGTGGGGTTGTCCGGGGCCTTTGGCAGGCGCCGGTCAATCAATTCCGTACAACGCAGGCCGTGGACGGTCGGACGGGGCAGGTGGGGAGGAGGGGCCGGGTGTCAGCCGCAGTGGCTCCAGGCACTGGTCCACGAGGTGCTCTTGAACGAGCCGCCCCACTTCACGCACGCGCCGGCGGCGGGCAGGGTGACCGGGCCGGCGTAGTAGGTGAAGCTGCCCGGGTTGCCGAGGGACGCGCCGCCCTGAACGCTGAGCGTGGCGTTCATCGCGACCGCGCCGGCCGGGTTCGCCGCCAGCGTCACGACACAGTTGGAGCCGGAGGAGGCGTTGTAGAGCAGGAAGACGGTGGCGCCACCGAGGTCGTGCGAGTCGATCACGCCGAAGCCGGTGCCGCACACGGCTCGCGGGCCGTACGGGTTCCCGGGCAGCGGGTTGTCACCCGAGCCGCTCGTGGTGGGCGTGGTGTAGCCGACGATGTAGTAGCCGTCGGCGGGGTCGACGTTGCTCGGCTGCTTGCCCACGGCCTTCTCGCTCGCCGAGATGGTGACCGAGACGACCTTGGAGCTCACCGCGTACTCGGCCATCGAGCCGGCGCCGGGGGTGCCGTTCCAGTCCCCGTTGGCGGTCGTGATGGAACCGTCGGAGTTCACCGCGGTCACGATGCCGACATGGTGGATCTCGGTGTCGTGGACGCTGCCGTACACCACCGCGTCACCCGGCTGCGGGCTGTACGAGGCCGAGGTGTGCAGGGTGCCGTTGTTCTGGCCGTAGGTCTGGAAGCTGGCGGCAGCGGCGGTCAGACCGCCCGTGTAGAAGCCGGAGTTCCCCCAGACCCACTGCACGAAGTCCGCGCACCAGTACTCGGGACCACCCGAGTAGCCGCCCGCGCAGCTGTGCTCGAACTGGGAGCCGCCGAGGCTGTTGTACGTCGGAGTGTTGGCACAGGTGCCGGCGGTCTTGCCCACGTTGGCGGCGGCCAGGGTGGCCGCGCTCGTGCCCGTGGCGGCCGAGGCGCTCGGTGCGGTGGTGAAGGTCAGCAGGCCCAAGGCGACGGCCGCTGCTGCTGCGCCGGCTATTCGGCGCAGGACATGGGTGAGCTTCAAGGCTCTCCTCCCGGAGCGGGGAACACGGATGCGGCGACGGTGTTTTCGTGGGTTCGGGGTGTACTTCGTGGCCGAACGCCACGGACGCCGATACGGCGGAAACGTCGCCGTCCGTATTCTCCGCAGGCGCCGTATCGTCCCGGTCGCGTCGCGGTACGGGGGACTCCGGGCGTGCCCGCGGATCACGGAGGGCGGAGTTCTCCGTGATCCACGAGCGCCGTGCGCCACCGAGATAGCGGGAGGTCAGCCCCGGTCGGGGTAACGGCAGGCGGCCCGCTCGGCCTTGGTGAGGTCGGCCTGCGCCAGGGTGGCGGGTTGCCAGGTGCTCGGGTCGTCGAGCCGGATCTGCCGGGCGTCGACGACCGTGGTCGGTCCGTCCCCGCCGAGGCAGGCGACCGCCACCACGGGGATCGGCCCGTCGTTCGACGTAGCGGTGCGCAGCGGCCCGAGCCGCCACGGCACCGCAAAGCCGGCCGCCGCCTCGTGGGAGAGCCCGACCTGGTGCCACTGCACGGGCTGTGAGGTCTGGCCGCCCGCGGCGTAGTACGCGGCGAACCCCACGATCGCCACGTGCGTCCCGGTGGCCCGCAGCTCGACGGTGTCCGGGCCGGCTCCCTGCGGGACCATCGACAGCGAGACGGCCGAGGGCGGCGGGACGCTGTCCGGGCACGGGCTCGGCTGCAGGGTGCTGGGGGGATTGCCGTGGACGACCGCCGAGGAGACCACCCCGCCCTGGCTGACCATGAACCAGCGCATGTCGGCCGACCCCGAGGTGGTGTCGGTGACAATGTCGCCGAGGCAGTAGCCGGTGAAGTCCAATGCGCATCCCGCCGGTGCCTGGAGCACCACGGCCGCACTCAGGCTGGCGCCGCTCCGGATGAGCGTGTTGACGTTGTACGTCTTGCCGGAGAAGGCCCGCGGCGCCTGAGCGGGCGGCGGACAGCTCGTCGATGAGGACGGCGAGGCCGACGCGTCGGTACTCGGCGCCGCCGCCTGGTGCGCCGCCCCCGTCTGCGCGGTCAGCCGCAGGGCGAGCAGGCCGAGCACGACGGCGAGGGCCAGGGCGATGGCGAGCGCGACACCGCCGGTGGACCGCAGGGGCGAGCGATGGCGGGGGGCCGGGGGGCCGGAGGTGTCGCCGTCCTCGGCCGACGGGAGGACGGACACCGCCAGATCCGGCTCGTGGTCGGCGACGGCGGGATCCTCCCGCTCCGGCTCGGTGGCAGCGCTCTCGCAGGCGGTCAAGCGGTCGAGTTCGTACCATCGTCGCTTCCACCGCTCGACGTCGCCGCCGCACGCTCCGACGTACGCCAGCGTCACCTCCAGGCTCGGCTGCCGCACGCCGCCGGCGGCATCGCTCAGGGTCGTGGCGCTGAATCCGGCCAGCGCGGCGAGCGCGCGGTAGGTCGGATTCCCCGCCTCCTCGCGGACCGCCCGG